>SHUV01000005.1 GCA_009694515.1 Candidatus Planktophila sp.
ACAAGAGGCAACTTTCTATCCGCGTGGATTGGGAGGTCAGTTGTACTGGCATGCGATTGCACCGCTTCATCTCTTTGTCTTTCCAACGATGCTACGCAATATTGTAAAACAGGCAAGAAAGAGTGCATGAGTTCACGCGCAAAGGTTTGGGCGATGGATTATTACCAACGATGGAGTGAGAAACTTTATGTTGACCAACGTGAATCCTCAGACCAAGATCAGTGATATCGAGTAGATGTCCGCGCAGCTTTAAATCCCACACTTTGGTCTAACTGTGTCTTAAGATTAGGTACATGTCTGCGTTAGAAAACTCCGAGACAGCTAGTTCGCCGTTAACCGACCTCGAACGACGCATCCTTGAATTCGAACGCGATTGGTGGCGCTTTGCTGGGGCGAAAGAGCGCGCGATTAAAGAACTCTTTGACCTATCTGCCCCTCGTTACTACCAACTGCTCAATGACCTAATTGATCGAGCCGATGCCCTGGAGGCTGCTCCGATGCTGGTCAAGCGCCTTCGCCGCCTGCGCGAAGCCCGCATGAGCGCTCGCACCGCCCGCTAACCACCTCTCGTTTTGCAGCCTGGAATAAGAACCTCTAGATTTGGCGTTAGCACTCACAGGCCGAGAGTGATAATTCGGCCGGATTCACACGATCTATTAGGAGCTAACAACTATGGCAAAGCAGATTGCCTTTAATGAAGAAGCCCGCCGCGGATTAGAGCGCGGAATGAATGTACTTGCGGACGCAGTCAAGGTAACCCTTGGACCCCGCGGTCGCAACGTCGTACTTGAAAAGAAGTGGGGCGCACCAACAATTACCAACGATGGCGTCTCGATTGCAAAAGAGATCGATCTCGATGATCCATGGGAGAAGATTGGCGCAGAGCTAGTTAAGGAAGTTGCTAAAAAGACAGATGATGTCGCTGGCGATGGAACAACTACTGCGACAGTTCTGGCTCAGGCACTTGTGCGCGAAGGACTTCGCAACGTGGCAGCTGGATCAAACCCAATGGCACTTAAGCGCGGAATTGAAAAGGCAGTAGAAGCCATTGTGAACGAACTTGGTTCAATGGCGAAAAGCGTTGATTCCAAGGAACAGATTGCAGCAACTGCATCTATCTCCGCGGCCGATGCCACCATCGGTGAAATGATCGCGGAGGCAATGGATAAGGTCGGCAAAGAGGGCGTTATCACGGTTGAAGAATCAAACACATTTGGTCTTGAACTAGAACTTACTGAAGGTATGCGCTTTGACAAGGGTTATGTTTCACCATACTTCGTCACCGACACAGATCGCATGGAAGCAGTTCTGGAAGATGCCTACGTATTAATCGTGAACTCAAAGATTTCAAATATTAAAGATCTCGTTCCAGTACTTGAAAAAGTAATGCAATCAGGTAAACCACTTGCGATCATCGCTGAAGACATTGAAGGCGAAGCACTTGCGACCCTAGTTGTGAACAAGATCAAGGGAACATTTCGTTCGGCTGCGGTTAAGGCGCCAGGTTTTGGAGATCGTCGCAAGGCGATGCTGCAAGACATTGCCATCCTCACTGGAGCTACAGTTATTTCAGAAGAAGTTGGCCTCAAGCTAGAGACTGCTGGTCTAGAGCTTCTTGGTCGCGCGCGCAAGGTTGTTATCTCCAAAGAAGAGACCACAATCGTTGAAGGCGGCGGAGATGACGCACAGATCAAGGGACGCGTTGCCCAGATTCGCACCGAGATCGAAAAGTCAGATTCAGATTATGACAAAGAGAAGCTGCAGGAGCGTCTGGCCAAGCTTGCTGGTGGCGTTGCTGTCATCAAAGCTGGAGCTGCAACTGAAGTTGAACTTAAAGAGCGCAAGCACCGCATCGAAGATGCTGTGCGCAACGCAAAGGCTGCCGTTGAAGAAGGAATCGTCGCCGGTGGTGGCGTCGCACTTCTTCAGGCAGCGACAGCAGCATTTAAGAAGTTAAAGCTAGAAGGCGATGAAGCAACAGGTGCCAAGATTGTGGAAGTTTCAATTGAAGCTCCACTGAAGCAGATCGCAATCAATGCCGGTCTTGAAGGCGGAGTTGTAGTTGAGAAGGTTCGCAACTTAGCTGATGGTTTTGGACTTAACGCAGCAACAGGAGAGTACGTAGACATGATTAAGGCTGGCATCATCGATCCAGCTAAGGTCACACGTTCTGCTCTTCAAAATGCGGCATCCATTGCCGCACTCTTTATTACAACAGAGGCAGTAATCACCGATAAGCCTGAGCCAAAGGGTGCAAACCCGGCGCCACAAGGCGGCGGGGATATGGACTTCTAATTCCTTAGAAAATCCACGTATAGAAGTTAGGAAGGCCCTCGAGATTAACGTCTGGAGGGCCTTCTGCTTTACGATTAGCAGATGAAGTCATTTGACGCAGAATCCGTTGCCCGCGCTGCCGCCTTGGCAGATGCTGAATTTGCGACTCAGGTTGGCGACTTCGTCGCTGTTGAATACGATGATGAAAATCGGGTAGCCACATATCTTTTTACAGCTGTTATTGCTGGCTATGTCGGTTGGCGTTGGTGCATCACTCTTGCCAAAGTAGATAAAGATGCCGAACCAACTATCTGTGATGTCGTTATCTTGCCTGGCCCAGATTCACTTATCGCACCCGATCACATTCCTTATCTGGATCGGATCTTGCCGGAAGATATTGAACCGGGCGTTATCGTTCCAAGCATTTTAGAAGATACTCGACTTGTTCCTGGTGTTAACGCATTGGTGCAAGATGAAGACCTGGATGCAACCCAAGTATTTGATTTAGGTTTAGCGCGTCCGCGCGTTCTTTCCATCGAAGGTCGCGATCAAGCAAGCAAGCGTTGGTATTCAGGTGACCGCGGACCGAATACACCCCTGGCACAAGGTGCTCCTAAGCCATGCGCCTCCTGTGGATTTTTCCTACCTATCGCCGGTTCATTACGTTCGGCATTTGGCGTCTGTGCCAATGCGATAGCACCCGATGATGCACGCGTAGTCTCGATTGATCATGGGTGCGGGGCTCATTCAGAGGCAACTCTGTAAAACTTTTACGCCTAAAACCCGGTAGCACGCCCCATCGCAAATACGATAAATTAGCTCCCTGTCCGAATCCCCTCGGCTGCTAAACGAGTACCGTAAGAATTTAAGGAGTAAGTGCAATGCCTACCGGAAAAGTTAAATGGTTTTCCCTTGAAAAAGGCTTTGGGTTTATTGCATCCGATGAAGGCGAAGATGTGTATTTAGCCGGATCAGCACTCCCAGAAGGCGTTGCAACTGTCAAGCCTGGAACAAAGCTTGAGTTCAGCGTGATTGATTCTCGTAAGGGGCCACAAGCAATGTCTGTGCACATCATTGATGCGCCAGTTTCTTTGGCTGAAAATTCACGCGTTAATAGCGATGATCTCGCGGCGATGATTGAAGACACCATCAAGATTCTTGATCGTGTTGGAAATGGTCTTCGTCAAGGACGCCATCCATCAGGTGCTGAGGCAGAACGCCTTGGTCGTGTTCTTCGCGGTATTGCTTCCCAACTAGAAGCTTAAATACCGCTACGTCTACTACGACGTATTGTGTAACGAATACCCATAACGCCTAAGACGGCGCCCACCACACATGTCCAAATGATTTTGGATTCTGCGCCAATAACTACTGCGACAGCACCGGCTGCAAACCAGGCAATAGTTCCCACTGCAATAAGTGTGACTACATTCTTGATATTACTTGCCATGGTTAAAGCCTAACCTTAGTTACCAAGAAAGATAAGAGCGACTAGTGCGATAAGTGTGAGGGCGGTAATAAGTCTGCGACTTTTATAGTTCATGAGCAGGCTCCACATGCGAGGGAATAAATTGAATCACGGCATAGGCGATGATCATCAGCACTGGCACCATTAAATATGCGCGCGAGATTCCAAGGTGATCACCTAAGACTCCAAGTACGAATGGGGAGAGTCCGATAGCACCACCGGCTGCCAGGGAATTTTTACCCATTGCTAAATCAGGACGGCCATCACTCAGGCCAATCAGGCGCAAAGAAGAAAGGGTGAACTGACTTGATACCCCAAGACCAGTAACTAGTAATGAGAAGAAGCTAATTGTTAAGTTGTGGGAGAACCATAAGCTGGCAAAGCCAATGAATTGGGTAGCGATACAGATTTTAAGTTGGGTATCAATCTCCCATTGTTTAAGCAGAATTGGTCCATACCAGCGCCCAATCGCCATGCCAGAACCAAATGCCACGACAGCAAGAGTTGCAATAGCAGGTGTGGCATCAGTGCGATCGCGAATCAGAGCTGCCGCCCAGAAAGAGATGGCGAACTCACTAGCAATGCAAGCAAAGAAACCAAACCAGGAGATCCAGAAGTGGCCAGAAAGTTTGCCACCTTGTGGTCCATCCTCATTAGGAATGTGTGCTTGATCATCTCTAATTCTGCGAAAGCAAAATAAATAGAGCACAAATGGCAGGACAGCCAAGATTCCGATGCGCCATTGATCGCGGAAACTATCTGCGACCAATCCCACCGTCAGGGTGCCGATGACATAACCGAGGGAACCAATCGCATTGGCTTGGGTAACAGCTACTGCTGATTGCTTGCCATAGTGCCCCGTCAGTGAGGTGACAAAGTTATTGATGACTACTGAGATTCCAAAACCGGCAACAAGTGCTGCCAGAATTGTGAGTTCAACTGGGGGAGCAGCAACGAATCCGATGAGTCCAAGTGAGAAGATAAAGAGACCAAGCCACCCGGTACTAATGCGACCGAATTTATGTACAAGGTGTGAATTAGAAAGACCGGCAATGATTGATGCAACACCCATTGCAGTTCCATGAAGACCAGCGATAGTAAGTGATGTGCCCTGATCAGCGCGGAGCAGCGGCTGTGATGGACCGAATGCTCCGAGGAAGAAATTGACCGATGTACCTTGTAGTGCGATCGTCCAGAAAAACGCGTCGTGCTTTACTTTATTGGCCATGAATTAAAGCTTGGAGACGACAAAGTCGATTGATGCGGTGAGTGCATCAATATCGGCTGGGTCGACAGCTGGGAACATACCGATGCGAAGCTGATTCTTGCCAAGCTTGCGATATGGCTCGGTATCCACAATTCCATTAGCGCGCAGGGCTGCCGCAACTGCTGTGGCATCAATGGCGCCATCGAAGTTAATAGTTCCGACAACATTTGAGCGCTGGGCCGGATTAGCCACAAATGGAGTTGTGTAGCTGGTCGCTTCCGCCCAGCCATAGAGACGTGATGCTGAATCAGCGCTACGACCTGCAGCAAACTTTAGGCCGCCATTGGCATTCATCCACTTCACTTGCTCATCAAGGAGCATGAGAGTGATAAGAGCTGGGGTGTTATAGGTCTGATTAAGTCGTGAGTTTTCAATAGCAATGGTGAGATCAAAAAATGCTGGAATCCAGCGACCGCTGGCCTTAATTTTTTCGGCGCGGGCAATAGCAGCAGGGCTCATGAGTGCCAGCCAGAGGCCGCCATCTGATGCGAAAGATTTCTGTGGCGCAAAGTAATAGGTATCAAATTCTTTTGCATTCACATCTAGCCCACCGGCAGCAGAGGTGGCATCGACTAGAACCAATGCGCCATCTGTTCCAGCTGGGCGCTTAATCGACATCGAAACTCCTGTTGAAGTTTCGTTATGTGTCAGTGCATAAACATCGATACCTGCTTCGGCCGCAGCTTCTGGATGTGAGCCGGGCTCAGATTTAATAACTGTTGGTTCACCAAGAAATGGTGCTTCTTTTGAAGCGCTTGCAAACTTTGATGAGAATTCACCGAAAACTAAGTGCTGTGAACGATCTTCAATCAAACCAAGGGTTGCGATATCCCAAAATGCAGTGGATCCGCCGTTACCAAGAATGACTTCGTAGCCCTCAGGTAGCGAGAACAGTGATGAGAGACCTTCGCGCACACTTTTCACAACGTTCTTTACCGGCTTTTGACGGTGAGATGTTCCAAGAATGTAGTTACTACCTGGCGCAGTTAACGTAGCCAGTGCTTCCGGTCGAATCTTTGATGGACCACAACCAAAACGTCCATCACGTGGTTTGAGGTTCTCTGGAATAATTATTTCTGCGCTCATGGGCAAAGACTAAGGGTAGTAACGACCTACTTCCCAATCTGAACTGGTGTTAGCCCGCTCATAGCGCAGGCGATCATGTAAGCGGGAGTAGCGTCCTTGCCAGAATTCAATGCTGATTGGCGTAACGCGATAGCCACCCCATTGCGGCGGACATGGAACGGATGTCCCTTCCGGCCATTTCTGCGCAGCACCGGCATAGCGTTGTTCAAGTTCTTCGCGCGAAGCTAAGGGTGCAGATTGAGCCGATGCCCAGGCGCCAATCTGAGAACCCCACGGACGAGTTGCAAAGTAATCTTCTGATTCTTCGCGCGAAATCTTTGCGGCAAATCCGCTGATTGAAACCTGCCGCTCCATGGCATACCAAGGAAAGAGAAGAGTGACTTGCTCGTGTAATTCAATGGCCTGTGCTTTGCGAGATGAGTAGTTGGTAAAGAAGGTAAAGCCACCATCTGATACATCTTTAAGCAACACTGTGCGCGTGGTGATGGCGTCGTGGCCTCGCGCATCACTACCTAAAGTGGATAAGACCATCGCATTAGCTTCAACAATAAAATCATTTGCCGCAGCTTCAGTGAGCCAGCTACCAAATGCGGCAAAGGGATCAGCTGGCAAGGATTCGAGTCCGACCTCGCCATAAGAGCGGCGCATGGCTCTGATTGCATCGCGTTCCATCTGGCTCATGGATGTATCGAACCTCACTTTTGGCATGTGTGCACCCCCGCCTGATGTGGTGGTCAACACCCCCGTGTTAGGTGCAGAATTGCCCCGGAAGCAACGTTGAGGGAGCCCACTGTGTCAGATGATTTCAAGCCAGGCCTTGAAGGCGTAATTGCATTCGAATCTGAAATTGCAGAGCCAGATAAAGAAGGTAGCGCCCTTCGCTACCGCGGCGTTGATATTGAAGACCTCGTAGGACGCGTTTCCTTTGGAAATGTCTGGGGACTCCTCGTTGATGATGAATTTAATCCAGGACTACCAAATGCCGAGGCATTCCCACTTCCTGTTCACTCAGGTGATGTTCGGGTAGATATTCAATCTGCGATTGCAATGCTTGCTCCATCATGGGGATTTAAGCCACTACTTGATATTTCAGATGAAGAAGCACGTAGCAATCTTGCGCGTACATCTGTGATGGTACTTTCTTATCTTGCACAATCCGCCCGTGGAATCTTTGCCAATCCGGTATCAGAGGCAGCAGTTGATAAGGCGCATACCGTCGTAGAGCGCATGATGATTCGCTGGCGCGGAGAACCCGATCCTGCACACGTGCGCGCAATCGATGCTTACTTTGTATCAGCTGCCGAACATGGAATGAACGCATCAACATTTACTGGTCGCGTCATTGCATCAACTGGCGCCGATGTCTGCGCCGCACTTTCTGGTGCAATTGGTGCGATGTCAGGTCCACTTCACGGCGGCGCCCCATCTCGCGTTCTTCACATGATTGAAGAAGTTGAGAAGACCGGAAACGCCGAAGCATATGTAAAGGGATTACTTGATCGTAAAGAGCGCCTGATGGGATTTGGTCACCGGGTGTATCGCGCAGAAGATCCACGCGCTCGCACACTTCGTCGCACTGCAAAAGAACTCAACGCACCACGCTACGCGGTTGCCGAAGCTCTTGAAAAAGCTGCGCTAAAAGAACTCCATGAGCGCCAGCCAGATCGCGTACTAGAAACAAACGTTGAGTTCTGGGCAGCAATCATTCTTGATTTTGCAGAAGTACCAGCTCCACTCTTTACCTCAATGTTTACCGCAGCCCGCACTGCAGGTTGGTCTGCCCACATTCTTGAGCAAAAGCGCACTGGTCGTTTGATTCGTCCATCAGCTCGTTACATCGGTAAGGCTCCTCGTAAGCCTGAAGATGTTAAAGGCTGGGATGCAACTGTCGAGCAGCTTCACAAGTAATTTCAAACACTATGCGAAACATCATCTGGTTTCGCCGCGATCTACGCATTGGTGATCATCCGGCGCTGTTAACGGCAATGGAAAATAGCGATGAAATTGTGCCGCTCTTTATTCTTGATAAGCAACAAATTGCTGAAGCTGGTGAGAAATTATTGGCATACATGGGCCAATCTCTGCGCGCACTTGATCAATCACTGGGAAATACCTTGCATATCATTGAAGGCGATCAAGTTGAAGTCTTGCAAGAACTGATTGCACGTTATGACGTCAAAGAAGTTCATATTTCGGCTGAATATGAACGTTATGGCGCAGCGCGTGATGCCCGAGTTGAAGCTGCTGGAATTCCACTAGTTCGCACTGGCTCCCCTTATGCAGTTGCACCAGGTCGGGTTCGTAAGCCAAGTGATGACACTCCGTATAAGGTCTACACACCTTTCTATCGCGCCTGGCGTACACATGGTTGGCGTGCACCGGCTGTAACACCAAAAAACATTAAGGCTCCCACTCCACCAGCTGAGTACCGAGCATTTCCAGATTTTGTTATGCCAGCTGATGTGCGCGTGATTGAAGCAGGGGAAGCGGCTGCGCTGAAGAGATTTAAAGAGTTTTCTAAAAAAGGTCTTGATTCCTACGATGAGAACCGAAACTTCGCCGGCATAGATGGCACCTCAAAGATGAGCACCTATTTGAAATTTGGTGAGATTCACCCACGCACCTTGTTGGCAGGTTTAGATGAGAGCAAAGCACATGACACATTCCGCAAAGAGATTGCCTGGCGTGAGTTCTATGCCGATGTGCTCTGTAATAATCCCGATACTGATACCGAGTATTACGCGCCAAGATTTAAAGAGATGCGTTATGACAAACCCGGCAAGCAATTTCAAGCATGGTGTGCCGGAAGGACGGGTTACCCATTTGTCGATGCGGCAATGCGCCAATTGGTGCAAGAGGGATGGATGCATAATCGCACCCGCATGGTGGTGGCATCATTTCTTGTAAAAGATCTGCATTTGGAATGGCAGCTAGGTGAGCGCTTCTTTGCCGAGCACTTAGTTGATTACGACGTGGCATCTAATGCCCACGGTTGGCAATGGACAGCCGGTACTGGCACTGATGCCTCTCCCTATTACCGCGTCTTTAACCCGATAGAGCAAGGCCGTCGCTTTGATGAGAACGGTGATTACATCCGTAGATATGTGCCAGAACTTGCGCACCTAAGTGCCGCTGAGATTCATGAACCTTGGTTATTTCTTGATGGCTATTCACATAACTATCCAGAGCGCATTGTCGATCATGCAGTAGAACGTATTGAGTCACTTGAGAGATTAAAAGAGATTAAGGCAGATAAGCCCGAAAAACCGTTGTAGTTTGATTACACCTGCAAACAATTCGCAATTTTACTTCGCAAGCCTCTTTCACTATCCTTTCCCGGTATTCGCAACCAAGCAAGGGAGTCACGATGTTATTTACTAAACGTCGCATTATTGACTACTGCCGCATTTCAACAACAAGTTGCTGATTTAGCTTTTATTTCTTTCCCCCGTTTTACCTAAGCAATTTCTAAAATTTAGAAAAATACAACCAACTAACAGAGGAAAAATATGTCAATTTCAAGAAAAGTATTGGCTGCCGCCGCAGTTGCAGCGCTCTTTACATCAACTGGTGTTATTCCAGCTGATGCACGTCCAAAGAATCAAGCTCGCGCAGTTGCCCAGCCTGATTGGCTAGAACAGAATATTGATAACCCAAATGTTCGTATCATCGAGGTTAGTACTGAGCCTGGCATCTACGAGCGTGGTCACATCAAGAACTCGATTAAGTTTGTCTGGCACACAGATCTCGTTGACACAGTAAATCGCGACATCATCAGCCAAGCAAACTTCACCGCACTTGCGCAAAAAGCTGGCATCAGCGATGACACAACCGTTGTCCTATATGGTGATAAGAACAACTGGTTTGCGGCATGGGGAGCATGGATTTTTAATATCTATGGTCAAAAAGATGTTCGTGTTCTAGATGGTGGACGCGTTAAGTGGGAAAAAGATGGTCGCGCTCTGACATCAGCTGTTCCAACATTTAAGGCAGGTAACTTTGTAGCAAATAACGCTGATAAGAATCTTCGCGCAAGTTTGGTAAAGGATGTTCTTCCAGTAGCAAAGAAGACAAAAATTGCAGCGCTGATTGATATCCGCGGCGCCGATGAGTTCAGTGGCAAGCTCTTTGCACCTTCTGGCTTCCAGGAATTAGCAGTGCGCGCAGGCCATATTCCAGGTGCCATCAATGTCCCATGGGGTTCAAATGTAAATGCCGATGGAACATTTAAGACAGTTGCCGATCTTAAGAAGCTCTATGCTGATAAAGGTATAACTGGCACTGATCAGATCATCACATATTGCCGTATCGGTGAGCGTTCATCACTGACCTGGTTTGTACTCAGTGAAATTCTTGGCTTCCAAAAGGTAAAGAATTACGACGGATCATGGACAGAGTACGGAAACTCAGTTGGTGTTCCAATTGAAAATCCTGCCGGAACAATTTGGGGAGCTGCCTAATTAGCACCTCACAGCAGTCAGAGAAGAGCCCCGATAGCCTCGGGGCTCTTCTTCCTGTGTGGACTCGCACTGAAAAGATTCGAACAGCTATCTCACTTGGAGTAATCGCTGCGCTATTGGGAACTGCCTTCTTTCTCTCTTCATCGGAGAACTCATCCACTGCGCCAATCTCACTTCTGATTGGCGCCAGCCTTGGACTATTGCTTGAACGTGGTCGATTCTGCTTCTTCTGCATCTTCCGTGACGGAATTGAAGATAAGAACACCACGCCATTTCTATCGATACTCATTGCAATTGCCACCGGATCTATCGGATACGCAATCATCTTTGGTCAATTTCTCCCCGATACAACTACTGAACGCCTGCCACCGGTAGCCCACATTGGGCCAGTGAGTTGGGTGCTGGTACTTTCTGCCTTCGCATTCGGCATTGGTATGGCACTTTCTGGTGCCTGTATTAGTGGCCATCTTTATCGTCTAGGGCAAGGTTATATTCGCGCTATTCCGGCGTTGATCGGAACACTCATTGGTTTTGTTCTTGCATTTCTTTCTTGGAATTGGCTCTACCTTCGTGCAATTTCAGATGCACCCACTATTTGGCTGCCGCACTACTTTGGATATTCAGGTTCGCTCATCATTACCTTCATAGCTCTCATTGCCCTTGCTCAGTTTGCCATCAAGAGAGGCAAGAACTCAGAGCCACTTCGCACGTCATATGTTGGTCATATTTCTATCGCTGCCTCACTTAAGCGCGCAATTACTGATCGTTGGAGCCCAATCACAACTGGGCTGCTTGTAGGAGTTGTTGGAACTATCGCCTACTTACGTGTTGAGCCGTTAGGTGTCACACGTCAGATCAGTACCCAGGCAAGAACATTTATGACTGAGAATAAAATTGGTGATGACACTCTGGTTGGCTTAGATCGTATGGCTGGTTGTATTGCTGTTCTCTCTGAAACCATCACTAATAATGGTTGGCTCATCCTCGGCATCGTGGCATCATCTTTTGCAGCGGCTTTTGCTGGCAATCGCTTTAAGCCAGCACTTCCTACCGCGCGAAATGGCGCCACAGCGTTACTCGGTGGAGTTCTCTTAGGTTGGGGCTCCATGATTTCACTTGGGTGCACCATTGGAGTTCTACTTTCTGGCACACAAGCATTTGCCCTCTCTGGCTGGGTCTTTTTTGCCTTTGTATTTCTTGGCAGTTGGGTCGGAATCAAAGCCAAGCTTCACACGCTCTAATTACCGAGCCTCGATAACTCCAGCACCTGTTCGCTTAGCTTCATACATTGCAGCATCAGCGCGTTCAAGAAGGCTGTTTTCGCCATCATTATGAGCGTGGCCAATACTGACGCCAATGGTGATGCTGTGGCCACGGATAATAAATGGATAACTTAAAGTAGCTTGCAGGGCAAATGCTGCCTCTAAAGTTCTTTCGTAGCTGCCATTAATTAAGACACCAAATTCGTCACCACCGAGTCTGGCAAGGACAGCACCTGTTGGTAGCGATCGACTAAATCGCTGCGCCACTTGTTGCAAAATCAGATCTCCCACCTCGTGGCCGTATTGATCATTCACTGGTTTAAATGCATTGAGGTCAAGGAGTAAGAGCGCACCTTCGGTCTGTGAATATGTGGCAAGTTCTGCCACTAAACGACGACGGTTAGGAAGTCCCGTTAGCTCATCGGTACGTGCCAGCACCTTCTCTTCCCCAAGATTTCGCGCTTGTCTAATCACTATTGTCATTCGGATGAAGGCTAGGAAGAGGGTGGCAATCGTTGGAATGAGAATATAGATAGAGAAGATTCCGGGACGTAGTGCCATCAGTGCGAGCAGGGTGGGGCTAATGAAGATTGAGAGTGCAATAAAGACTGGATGAATTGTTATCTCAGATGTAGTTGCACTCTGTGCATGCCAAAAGGAGCTAGCAATGATGACAATTCCGATCAGCCAGCCATCATCGGAAATCTGACCAAAGGTGTAATTGTTATTGACTGAGAGCCACAGGTAGAACAGATCTGATGCGCTAAAGATAAGAATTCCAAGAAAGAGTAAAAGTGCACGCATCTGTAGTCGATGAGTGATCACTGCTATGGCAGCCAAGGTAAGGAGTAATAAATCAGATACGGGAAATAGCAGTGAGAAGAATTGATCTTGCACGTCAGAGATAGATTCTGGAAATACTTTCGAGAGAAAGAGCGCTGTGGCTATTGCTGAAATACCGAGCCCAAAGATCACTGAATCGAGCACTTCGATGGGATTTAAACGTCGCCCGCGTGAGAGAGTTCGAGGGATGGCAACCAGTAAGAGTGGATAGAAAAAGAGGTAACTGAGCTGGGCTAGAAATTGGGAAGTGTTGGAAAGTGGGTAGAAATCAGCGTAGCTATTAAGTAGTGAGCCAACACCCCAGAAACCAATAGCAAGTGATGTCGTGGCAACTGCGATTGGGTCATTGCTTAAGGGTGCTTGGGTAATTGCCACGATCGCAAAGATCCAGATTGCGTTGTAGGCAAAGAGGTCAAGGGCTAGTGAATTGCTGTGAATAAAGAGTTTAAGTATGAGGTGAAGCAGTAGGAGTGCCACCGGAAGAAACCTGATGGCGCGATACACCTAAGCATTAAACAGGGGCGTTACCCCCTTATGAATAGGGGAATCGTTACAGCAGGTAATCTATTGGCTTAGTAGCCCTTTTTGCAGAGCAAGCCGGCTGATGATTGTGCATCAGAGACGCTATCTTTAAATGCAGCTGGCGCGCTGAGCAAGAGTGCCTTCTTTGACTCTAAATCTTTGACTTGGGCAGAAAGCTTTGACTTGGAGCTACTGAGAATAAGCACAGCATTTGCAAGCTTTGATAGCGCGCTGGAAAGTGCCAGTTTTTCAGATGTATTAGTGGAGGCGTTCATAGATGCCTGTGACTTTGTCACCTGCGCGCGTGCACTTTCATATGCTGTAGTCACATTTGCAAGAGCTGCGACCGCTTTCTCAAGTTCAGCATCAAGTTCAGCAGTTAGTTCAGAGATATCACCTACGCCTTTTTGAGCCTTCACAGCGGCTTGAAATTGAGTAATCGCAGTAACGCACTCAACAGATAACCAGGTGAGCTTTGAATTCTTGACCATCGCATTTTTAGCACACTTGTACTTATAACCAGAGACAGAAGTTGTCGCATTGAGCTTGGAGCAGGCAGTGCCGTTGCTTATCTTGGCAGCAGATGCGGGCGCTACCGAAAATCCACCAGCAATAACTACAGTTGAAAGTAATGTGGCTGCTAATTTGCGGGACATTGTGTTCCTCCGTCGGGTATGCGGCAATGGTAGCGAGACTGACTTAAATTCCCGGGTAAAGGCGCTCTTTCAAGCATAGAAAATCGTGTGAATTTTACTTCTCAAATTGCGTGTATGATTAACCCATCGACGCACCCCGCATCGATGTCCTTCCCCCAAAGTGCGCCTCATGGCCACTTACTTGCGAGTCTTATCAAGACCCTGATGGCCCTAGCTGGCCGATCTAACCGAGACGCGCTTGTCGTCTCGATTGGTATCTATTTTCATGTCTCTACAAACACGTACCCCTGCCCCCGGCAAAGCTCGTCGCGCCGCAAAAGGCAAGCCCCGCCACACAACTGCCCAGAAGGCTGCGCGTAAGACCGTAGTTGCTAAGCCTGCTGCTCGCGGAACTGCAAAGCGCAGCGCAGAATCAAAGCCAGTGGTAGCCAAGTCAACTATTGCCAAGAAGGCTGCTACACAACGTCATTCAGATCGCGAAGTTGTCACTAAGAAGGAAGTTCGCTTAGCTGATCGTTCAAAGCTACGCGCACAACGTTTTCAAGAGCGCACAGCTTCAAAGTCAAAAGATATTGAAGGTGCGCCAAAAGGTAATCCGAAGCAGAGTCGGGATGAGCGCACATTCGGAAAACCAGCAAAAGCATTTAAGGGATCTGCTCCAAAGCGCGCTGAAGCTACATCGCGTTCAGCAAAGCCAGTCTCACGTGCGGCAAAGTTTGTGGAAGATCGCGCAGAGCGCGCATCACGTCCATTCCGCCCAGACCGTCCAGAGCGTCCGTCACAATCAGATACGCGTCCAACAACTCGTCGTGAAGCGGTGAAGGCAAAGATTGCACGTTCTGATGATGGCCGGCCAAACTTTATTCCGCAAAAGCGCGAAAAATTTAATCCAAGTGCGCCACGTGGTGCAGCAACACGCAGTGCATCATCACGTAGCGCGGCACCAGCTCGTGACACAGAGACTTCACAGCGTCCAGCTCGCGATCGCCGTAATGATTCACCAGCCTATGCCCGCGATGATCGTCGTGCATCAAAAACTCATTCAAATGTAGCAACTGATTTCGGCGCAGATGATAATTACATTTCAGTAAATTTAGCTGATGCCAACTTGGTAGAGGCAACACCACTAACAGAGGTAACAACTACCTTCCGTGATCTAGGAATCGCACCAGCGCTATCCAATGCTTTAAGCGCCCAAGGAATCATGCATCCATTTCCAATTCAGATTGCAACACTTCCAGATGCACTAGCTGGCCATGACATCTTAGGACGCGGACAAACTGGTTCTGGAAAAACTCTCGCTTTTAGCCTTGCCCTGCTGACAAATATCAGCGACCAGGTCGCTCGTCCACATAAGCCACTGGCTCTGATCTTGACTCCTACTCGCGAACTCGCGCAGCAAATTGATGAGGTACTTCGTCCGTTAGCACGCGCTGTTGGCCACGAGTCAGTAGTCATCGCAGGCGGAATGCCATATGCAAAGCAGATCACTGCCATGCGTAAAGCAACCGCAATTTTGGTGGCAACACCAGGACGCCTGATTGACTTACTCAATAAGAATGAAGTGCAGCTCGATCAACTTCAAATCACAGTTCTTGATGAAGCAGATCAAATGGCAGATATGGGATTCTTGCCGGTTGTGAAGGAAATTCTTGATCAAGCACATCTGGGTGGACAGCGTCTGCTCTTCTCAGCAACACTAGATCGCGGTGTGGATTCTCTTGTGAAGCAGTACCTAAAGAATCCAAAGACGCACTCATTGCAAAATGACCGGGCTTCAGTTTCAACTATGGAACACCATGTCCTTCAGATGCACCCTGGCGATAAAGATGACATCACATCCCAGATTGCAGCACGTAATGGAAAGACAATTCTCTTTGTAAAGACCCAACGTGGCGCAGATCGTTTAGCGGACAAGCTTGCTAACGCAGGAGTTCCAGTTGGCGCACTGCACGGCGGAAAGTCGCAAGCGGTGCGTACTCGTACCCTTGCCCTCTTTAAAGAGCAAGAGAATTCAGCGCTCGTTGCAACAGATGTTGCTGCACGCGGTATTCACGTTGATGGAATCTCACTTGTTGTTCACGTAGATCTTCCACAAGATCACAAGGATTACTTGCACCGTTCCGGTCGTACAGCTCGCGCTGGTGAATCAGGAACTGTTGTCACTCTTTCCTCTTCAAAGAATTCACGAGCAGTATCAGGACTTCTCACACGTGCAGGTGTGACACCGAAGATCCATGATGTTCGCCCACTTGATGAAAAGTTGATGGTCCTTACTGGAGCACAAGAACCAACCGGAGTTCCTTATATTCCACCTATCGTTGAACGTAAGAGCCCACAAAGTGGATCACGTTCAGGTGGCGGAAATCGTCGCGGTGGTAGCAGTGGTGGATATCGTGGTGGCAATAGCCGTCGCAGTCGCTAACTAACGCTTCGTCTTTCCTTCATCGAGTCGAAGTCGGCGGATAAAACTTCTAGGCGCAATTGAAATAATTGCCATAAGTAATTTGTACTGCCATCCCGGAACGCTGACCGACTTATTTGCTTGCGCATCTTTCCAGGACTGCGCCACTAACGTATCGGCGTTAAGCCACATAAAGCTTGGCAACCCTTTCATCTTCATTCGTCCACGCTGATGAAATTCGGTGCGAGTAAATCCCGGGCAGAGTGCAGAGACAATAACGCCACTGCCCTTGAGCTCTGTATTCAAAGATTCAGAGAGCACAGTCAGATATGACTTAGCAGCGCTATATGTCCCACCTGCGATAAAGCCGGCAACGGATGAAACATTGATAATCGTGCCAGATTTACGTTCTTTCATTCCGGGCAAGATCACATGCATCAAACGCATGGGGGTGCGCACCAACACATTGAGCAAATCTTGTTCGTCACCCAAATCACTTGCCGTAAAAGCCTTATTGATACCAAAGCCTGCGTTGTTAATTAGAACTTCTATTTTATAGCTTTGAATGTATTTCTCAACTGCCTTCACACCACTTTTTGTAGCTAAATCTGCTGGTAGCACAAATGTTTGAATCCCATACTTCTCACGTAATCCGCCAGCACGTTCATGTAATCGCACTTCATCGCGAGCAACAAGTGCGATGTTGTAACCCTTGGATGCAAGTAAGCGAGTGAAACTTTCACCTATTCCGGCAGTAGCACCTGTGACAAGAGCCCATTGCGCCATTTAAATAACTATTCCCTGTGTATCTTCATCGCGAATATGCCAGGAAGATCCGTACTCCTTAATCAAATCAAGGAAGGGTTGTGCGGCAAACCATTCTGGACCAGAAATTCCTTCCGGCTTCCATTGCCCGTTTGCAATAAGTTCGAGGGCAATCATGGGATTAATCGCGGTCTGCCAGACAACGGCCTGGTTGCCGTAGTTCTTCATCGACCACTCGTTATCTACCACGTTATAGATATAGACAGCCTTTGGTAATCCATCCTTACCCAAACCTTTTACTAGCGTTCCTGCACAAGTTTTGCCATGCATGCGATCACCGATAGTTGCCGGATCAGGCAAGAGCGCAGCCAGTAGGTCGCGTGGTGAAACTTCCACACTTCCCACCTTCACCTTCTCTTTCTTATCAAGGCCAAGGGTGTGAATTGTTTTAAGAGTCTCGATAAATTGCGCACCAAGGCCGTACTTAAAGCGCACCTGCTTAGCTTTCACTTTCTGGGGGATGAGTACGACTTCTTCGTGCTCGACATTGACACATTCAACCGGGCCAATCCCATCTGGAAAATCAAAGCTTTCAATTTCACTAAATGGCTCAGTTGTATACCAACCACGACCTTCTTCATAAATCAGTGGAGGATTAAGACATTCCTCGATCGTGGTCCAGATAGAAAACGATGGTGCGAAGTCATATCCATCGACAGTCAGGTTCGAACCATCCATAACCGCTAAGTAATCAATACGGGAGAAGAGTTCGTCTTGGGCATAGCGGGCAAAGACATCGCTCATGCCTGGCTCGATTCCCATACCAACAACAGCGTAGATACCTTTTTCCTGCCACACCTTTTCGCGAGCAAATTGCTCATCACCTAATTTGATTCCAGGTTTATTAGTTGGGTCAGTGGGATGGGCAATTGATAGCGACATCGCCATATCCATGTAATGCACGCCTTCTTCTTCACAGGCAAGAAAGATTGGCATAACAAATCGTGGGTCTACCGCGTTGATAACAATGTCGGGAGCTGCTTTGCGAATCAGGGCACGGATGTTATTCACATCAGAGGCATCGACTTCTTGCGCCGAAAACCTGGGATCATTTACTTTTGCTACAGCTGCTTGGGCCCGCGCGAGAGCGTAATCTGCAATGACCATGGATGTAATAAAGGGTCTACGCGCTGCAATATTTGCTATTGCACTTCCAACTCCGCCTGCGCCGATAACGAGCGCTTTCATGGATGGCCTCTCATACTTGTTAATTCGCACATTGATATGCGTGTTCAGGGAAGGTTAACTCTACCGATAACCTTTGCCAAGCATCTTCCATACGTGATGGTGCCCACGTCCCCGTAGCTCAGTGGATAGAGCAACCGCCTCCTAAGCGGTAGGTCGCAGGTTCAACTCCCGCCGGGGACACAGAGATTAGGTATTAAGAGAAAATAACTGTGCGCTGACCGACGATAAAGATTCGATCTTCTGCAAATAACTTGACCGCTCTTGCTAGTACGCGGCGTTCAATATCGCGGCCACGAGCAATCATCTCTTCCGGGGTTGCCGCATGGTTTACGTGCGCAACGTCTTGTTCAATGATTGGACCTTCATCTAAATCTGAAGTCACGAAGTGGGCGGTGGCGCCAATGATCTTCACGCCACGATCATGAGCCTGGTGATATGGCTTTGCACCTTTAAAACCAGGTAAGAATGAGTGGTGAATATTAATAATCTTTCCTGGCATAGCCGCACAGAATTCCATTGAGAGTATCTGCATGTAGCGAGCAAGAACGATAAAATCGATTTTGAGTTCGGCAATCTTTGCCAGCATCACCTTTTCTTGTTCTGCCTTTGCGGCTGCGGTGACTGGCAGATATAAGAATGGAATCCCGTGAGATTCAACCAAGGACTTCAAATCTTCTCGGTTAGAGATCACCAGTGGGATTTGAATAGGAAGTTCACCTAGTTCAAGTAAATACATCAGATCTCTTAAGCAGTGGCTCTCTTTAGTAACAAGAATAAGCGCGCGCGGCTTTTCATCGGTTGGTCTGATGTGAAGTGAAGGAGAGAACTTTCCTAGCTTATCGCTCAAGCTCTTCTTTGCGGCATTTAGGTCTTGCGAGGTTTCAAAGCGGGTGCGCATAACAAAAGTATTTGTGGTGTTATCTGTGAACTGTTGGTTCTCGATGATGTTTCCGCCGCAGCTGAGCACAGCGGAAGTCATCGCATGCACGATTCCGGGCTGGTCTGCACATTGCAGGGAAGCTATGAGATCCATAGCCCAAGGGTAAAGGTAACTAGTGCGTAATCGTAAATCGCTGCATCCACTTTGGCGCCCACCAGTTGCGTTCGCCAAACAGGCGCATGAGAGCAGGTACCAAAAGGGCGCGAACGATGGTGGCATCAAGAATTACCGCCAGTGCCACACCAAATCCCATTGATTTAATCGATGTGACGCCACTTGTGATGAAGGCGGCGAAGACCACGGCAAGGAGTACTGCGGCGGCGGTAATAATGCGAGCAGATCTTTGAAGTCCAGTTGCAACAGCTTCGATATTTGATTTACCGGCCAGATGTTCTTCTCGAATACGAGAGAGCAAGAAGAGCTCATAGTCCATAGAAAGACCAAAGACCACCACGGCAATTAAAATGACAATAGATGTATCAAGTGTTCCAGTGAGAGTAAATGAGCCAACTAACCATTGCAGATGACCGTCAATGAAGACCCAGGTGAGAACACCCATGGTTGCGGCCAGTGAAAGCACATTAAGTAGCACGGCCTTAATGGGGAGAATGATGGAGCCGGTAAAGACGAAAATTAATACGAAAACACTGAGTGCAATCCAACCCAGCGCCCACGGCAAGGTTTTGGAAATACCATCCTGTGAATCTGTGTAGTCAGCGGCAACTCCGCCAACGAGTGTTCCTGCTGGTGAATTGAGATCACGAATATCGTGAATTAATTTTTGCGCATCAGGGGTGCGTGGCAACATCGAGTGAAATGCCACCAGGCGAACATCTTGGCCAATTACTTGCGGTGGTTGGACTGCCACAATTCCAGAGACGGTGGCGATTTCTTTCACGTATTGGTCAATTTCCAGCGTTTTATCCGCACCATCAAAGACAATAATTTCCACTGGATTATTTGTCTGCCCCGCAAATCGATCAGCTTGTAGCGCAGTTGCAATCGCTGCCGGATTTGATGCCGGCAACATTCTTGAATCACCTTGTGCAAATTTAATGTTTTGAACAGGTGCGGTGAGAATTCCTAAGATGACGAGCGAAAGTATGACTACCGCTGTTGGGCGTTTCATCACAAATCTAGCGGTCTGAGCCCAACGACCATCTTCCTTGGGAGTAATTGAAGACTTACGGATTACTCCTTTATCAATTTTCTTACCTAAGAGAGCCAGAATTGGCGGAAGTCCAAAGAGTGCACCAACTACTGCGAGTGCTACTACTGAAACTCCGGCGTAACCAAAAGATTTCAAGAAAGGAAGCGGGAAGAAGGTAAGTGAAACCATAGTGACCAGAACAGTGAGTCCTGAGTAAAAGACAGTTTTACCAGCGGTTGCCATGGTGGTGACAATTGAATCTTGCACGTTCTTGCCGTGGTGAATTTCTTCACGGAAGCGGTTGACCATCAAGAGCGCGTAATCAATGCCAAGGCCAAGGCCCATACCGGTAGTGAGATTAAGAGCGTAGACGCTGACATTTGTGACAAGTGAGATCAGGTAGAGAATAAAAAAGGCCCCAATAATTGCAGCTACACCAACAATAAGTGGCATGGCAGATGCGGCAAGGGCGCCGAAGACGAAGGCGAGGAGAATAAATGTCAGCGGGATAGATACGATTTCGGCAATCTTCAAATCTTCTGCGATTTTTTCAGAGATGGCATTTCCTACGACAGAAACTCCACCTGGATATAAAGTGAAGCTTCCATATTTGCCTTCGTACTTATCCTGAAAAACTGCGCCGAGTTCCTGGCTTTCAGGTGAAAAGGCATCTGCCTCACCGTAAATTAATATGTAGGCAGCTCGGCCGTCTTTAGATATCAGCGTTGCTTCCCCGCCTGAGCTCCAGTAGGAGAGAGTCTTAGTAACACTTATTTCGCTGGCTATCTTGGCCTCTAGCGTTTTTGCTTCTTGCACAACATCTGGACTAGTTACATCTCTGGTGCCGGCATCAACTACAACGACTACAGAGGGATCGTTAATTTTCAAGTCATCTCGAAGATACTCATAGACTTTGTAGGAATCACTCTGTGGATCTGAATATCCACCAGCATCAAGGCGACTAAAGATGAGTGAGCCAAAGACACCAGAAAGAGTTATTCCGATAATAAACAGTGCCAGTCCCGCTTTTTTCCTGCGTACAAGCAGGTGCCCGAGCCTCTCAAACATAGACATAAGTATGTAGGATTCGATTATGAAATTCGAATTAAGTCACAGGTGTTCTCGCTCATGAGTGATGTGTTTCCCGTAATAACTGAGGATGAACGCGATCCACGCGAGGATCAGAAGGAGGATAGCAAGCGCGAAGAAGAAATTAGAGGGGATAAACCCCCACATCATGACGAGTAATTACTCCGTGGCAGTTGCAGGTTTTGATTCAGCTGCAGCCGCTGGCTTTGATTCAGCTGCAGCCGCTGGCTTTGCAACCGAATCTGTCTTATAGAAACCAGATCCTTTAAAAACTACACCAACAGAGGAATACACCTTGCGAACTTCACCCTTGCACTCAGGGCACTCGGTCAGTGGCTCTTCCGAAAAACTCTGGAACGTCTCGAAGGCATGGTCGCAGGCGTTGCATAAGTATTGATAAGTAGGCAATGTGTAATCTCTCTCAAGAGGGGTGTCTATGCCTAAGTCTAAAGAAGTGAGACGATAGGCGCGAATCCACGGGATTCACGAGCGCGAAGGAGATGCAAGCAGTGAAGCGAATGAGAGCAATCGCACTTATTGCAGGGGTACTTTTACTGAACCCGCAAACGGTATTTGCTAATACGCTTGTTGCAACAACTCCGGTTGCAGGTGCGTCACTAGAGAGCGCGCCGAGCGCCGTAACGGTCACAACCGAAATTGCTCTCATGGATGCTGGCAATGAAGTCACAGTCACTGATCCATCAGGTGCTCGAGTTGATGATGGCGCGCTGACAATTGATGGAGTCAACGCAGTTGTAGGCCTTAAGCAACTCGTTAAGACTGGAATCTATACAGTCAATTATTCGCTGCTGGCAGAAAATGATGTTCCACTAGTCGGAAAATTCACCTTTAACTTTGCAGAACCAACGGTAATTGAGCCACTTGCACCACAACCAACACCAATCCAGACCGCAACGCCTTCGGGAAATAATGTGGGTACAACGACATTTGTCCTCGGCCTCTTACTAGCTGCCCTTGTGGTTACCTTCGCCCTGGCACGATATGCGCGAAAGATTTATAGGGAGCGATGAATTCTCTGTCAGGAGATCTGACTCAGGCAAGTTCTTTCATTAGCACTGTTGGGACAGTCAATAAGTCTTTACTCATACTTTCGGCTTGTGTTTTGGTCGGCGTGCTGCTCTCCTTTGGTTTTTTGCTGATTGAACACGGCGGTAAATTACAGAGCTCGGCAGGCAAATTACGAAAGTTTGGCGTATTCGCTGCAGGTATCTGGCTTGTGACAAGTTTTCTAGAAATAACAATTACCCTGGCAAATATTCTCGACTCTTCCCTCGGCGCAGCACTTGAACCCACAACCTTTCGCTCATTTATCACCCAGGTAGATCTGGGAAGATTCCTCTTTGCCCAAACTATTGCCGCTGCAGTAGTCGTTGTTGGGCTCCGTTTTATTACCACAGCTCTGCAATCAATAGTCTTTCTGGCTATCTCGCTGATGGGTCTAGTTGCACCTGTATTCCAAAGTCATTCAGCGGCAGCTGGTTCTCATGCCCTGGCAATTGGTTCCCTTGTGGTGCATGTGGTTGCACTTTCACTCTGGGTGGGTGGTCTCTGTGCAATTGCACTGATTGCAGATGCCGATCGAAGAATTGCGCTGCCTCGCTTTAGCCAACTCGCGCTATGGGCAGCAATTGCAGTCGTTATCAGCGGTGTGACAAATGCGTGGTCACGTTTAGATTTTGCACAAGCGTGGTCAACTTCTTATGCCCGCATTGTGATTGCAAAAGCAGTGCTCACGTTAGTTTTAGTCTTTATTGGTTATCGGAACCGGCGCAAGCTCGCACAAGGAGCTCATACTGGTTGGTCGCTACTGACTCGAGTGATTGTCTATGAAGTTCTGCTCATGTCAGTCATTGTTATTCTCGGCAGTTGGCTCTCTAAGACAGAGCCGCCAGTAGGTGCACAAGCTGCAGATAGCCCGGCAATTGCAATCGTAGGTTTCCCGGCACCGGCTGCGCCAAACTTCATGCGCATACTCACCGTTTATGATCCAGATGCACTGATGATTGCCATCCTTATTACTTTAGTTGCACTCTATGTAAAAGGTGTCTCAATCTTGAAAAAACGTGGAGATGCTTGGCCAGTTGGTAGAACAGTGTCTTTCGCCCTCGGTATTGCGGCAATAGATTTTGCAACAAGTGGCGGTTTAGGCGTCTATGCACTCTTCTCTTTTCAGTATCACATGATTGCACACATGATTCTAGGAATGCTCGCCCCCATCGGTTTGGTACTGGGTGCACCACTTACTCTTGCACTGCGCACACTTCCGCAGGGTCGCACGCCAGAGGAACGCGGTGTGCGCGGATCACTGCTTGCAGCGCTGCATTCAAGGTATTCGGTCATCATCACAAACCCAGTTGTCGCACTCGCCTTGTTTGATGGATCTCTTTTCGTTCTCTACTTCACCAATCTCTTTGGTGATCTCATGCAGAACCACACTGGTCACTTCTTTATGAATGTGCATTTCTTGCTTGCCGGCTATCTCTTCTTCAGTGTAATTATTGGAATTGACCCAAATCCGCGCAAGGTTCCGCATGTTGTTCGTATTGTTATTTTATTTGCCGCAATGAGCATTCATGCATTCTTTGCCATCTCATTACTAGCAACATCTACCTTGATTGATGGCGGTTACTACAAATCAATTGCGACTCCATGGGTGACGGACCTTTTAGCTGACCAACATGCAGCTGGCTCAGTGGCATGGGCGATGGGTGAAATCCCAGTACTTCTTGCAATCACGGCCACCTTTATCCAATGGATGCGCGATGATTCACGCGAAACTAAGCGGATAGATCGCAATGAAGCTCGCATGGCGGCCATGGGTGAACCAGATGATTTGGCGCAATACAATAATTATCTGAGTAAACTGCAACGCCGTAGCGAGAGAGAAGGTCAGTAATTGAGTTTAGAAAATATCTTCACACTCCCTGCTGAGTACAACGACCTGCGCCAGAGTGTGAGAGCGCTGGCTGAGAAAGAGATTGCACCTTTTGCGCGCGCTGTTGATGAAGAGCATCGATATCCGCAAGAAGCACATAAGGCACTCGTGAAATCTGCTCTCTTTGCGGCTCATGTGCCAACTGAGAATGGTGGCGATGGCGCAGACGCTCTTGCCACCTGCATCATCATTGAAGAGGTAGCTCGAGCATGTGGTTCAGCCTCCCTTATTCCAGCAGTCAATAAATTGGGATCACTTCCTCTTATTCTTGGTGGAAGTAAAGAACAGAAAGAGCGTTGGTTACGCCCACTGACTCAAGGAAAAGGTTTCTCCTATTGTCTTTCAGAATCTGAAGCAGGCTCTGATGCATCAGCGCTAAAGACAACGGCGGTGCGCAAAGGCGATGGTTGGGTTATTAATGGAAGCAAGAAGTGGATTTCTAATGCAGGTGAATCTGAGTTCTACACAGTTATCGCGCAAAGTGATTCCTCACTTGGCTCAAAAGGAATCACCGCATTTGTAATTGAGAAATCTGATCCCGGAGTCTCATTTGGCGCACCTGAGAAGAAGATGGGCTTTCGTGGTTCACCAACGCGCGAGGTGTATTTCGATAAGGTAGAAGTTGGCGATGACCGTCGCATTGGTGAGGTGGGCAAAGGTTTCGCACTTGCCATGGACACCTTAGATCACACTCGGATTACCATTGCAGCCCAAGCTCTCGGTTTGGCTCAGGGCGCTTTTGATGTGGCAAAGAAGTATTCCCATGAAAGAAAACAATTTGGAAAAGAGATTTTTGACTTTCAAGGCGTGCAATTCATGTTGGCAGATATGGCTATTGGAATTGAATCTGCCAGACAACTTACCTACGCTGCCGCTGCCAAAAGTGAACGCGGTGATAAAGATTTACGTTTCTTCTCTGCCTCAAGTAAGACCTATGCAACCGATGTTGCAATGAAGGTAACGACAGATGCGGTGCAGGTTCTTGGCGGTTACGGCTATGTCTCTGATTACCCAGTTGAGCGCATGATGCGTGATGCCAAGCTCACTCAGATTTATGAAGGCACCAACCAGATTCAAAGAATAGTAATTGCTCGAAATCTTCCTTAACTATCGCTGAAAGCGGATGACTAAATCTGGAGTTGCTGCTGCATGAAGCGGGATATCCCATTGCTCGCACGGTAGATCTTCACTAGAGATTTCATCAGGGTGAATAAGCCCAATTGAAAATGCAGAAAATTGTGGAAGTGCTCTGTCGTAATATCCGCCACCTTGTCCCAGGCGATATCCACTGCGATCAATTCTTAGAGCGGGCACGACAATTACTTCAACATCGCCAAGTTCAGTAACGGCCGGGCCTTTAGGTTCCGCAATCTTCTTACTCTGTGAAATCTGACTTTGCTCGCCATTCCAGCGCACCCACTCAAGATTCTTACCTGCTATTCGAGGCAGAAGCAGAATCTTTCCTTTTTTAATCAGCGCCAGATTCAGGGCTGTTGTGTCTGGTTCATCTGCATAAGAGATGTAGCTTGCAACAACTTTTGCTTTGTGAAACTCCTGTGAATCAGCAAGATGTTCAAAAGAGTGTTCTAGATAACGTTCACTTCGCTCACGACGGTAACGAGTACGAAGGTTGGCCTTTTCTTCGCTGATACCCATGGAAATCCCCTAGAAATTAGTGCCGTGCAAGTAAGGTTAGCGATTATGTCAGAACCTATGCGCGTGGATGAAGTTCTCGCCTCACTCTTAGAACTTTGTCGCCCCCTCGAGCCATTTGATATGCCGTTACTTGATGCCCACGATGCCACACTTGCTGAAGATATCTTTGCCGGTGAGCGCTTGGTGATGAAAGCCGGCAGCCGCATCCGTTCCACTCAAATCGGATTAGCCGCATCGATCGGCCTTGATCACTTGCCCACACGACCACACCCGCGAGTTGTTGTGATCTCGGCCGGCCCCGATCTAGTTGAACCGGGAGTTCCACTTAAGGCAGATGAAGAGTATGAAACAAATTCCTGGTTGCTCACCACTGCGGTGCGCGAGGTTGGCGCAGTTGCCTACCGCGTTCATTCAATCCCAGATGATGAATCCCAACTACAAGATGTGATTGAAGACCAACTAGTTCGCGCTGACCTCATTATTATCAGCGGTGAACGCCACGATGATTCCTTTGATCTCATTACAAGAACTCTGGAAAAAATTGGTGAGATCAAGACTGTGGAACTCTCCATCGAATCAAGTGGTCGACACAACTTTGGCACCATTGGTCCTGATAAGACTCCGGTAGTGACACTGCCTGGAGATCCCATCGCCGCATACATCTCATTTGAACTTTTGGTGCGCCCCATGATTCGCACCATGCTCGGAACAGCAACAATTCACAGACCATCGTTGAAAGCAAAACTTGATAAGGCAATTACTTCAAAAAGTGGAGTTCGCTCCTACGTTCGAGCAGTACTCAGTGAAGACGGAAAATCTGTCACACCACTGAGTTCGCAAGATGAACAAGCGACCTTGTCAGATGCCAACTCACTTATTGCAATCAGTGAGAGCGATACTAAACTTTCAGCTGGCGATTCTGTCACCGTAGTTGTGCTTGAACGCCGATACATCTAAGAGTAGATAATGCAGCCAACTAAGCTTTCCGGAAGCGAAGTGACGTTACGCCCGATGCGATATCGAGATAAATCGCAGTGGACCCAAGTCCGAGCAGAAAATCGTGAGTGGCTAGATCCATGGGAAGCAACCTTGCCAAATATTCCTGCTGGTAGCCCGGCCTATGAAGACTCCAGTGTGCGCCCCACCTTTTTTCAAATGGTGAGTCTGTTTAGACGCGAAGCACGCGCTGGCCGTTCTTACTCATTTCTTATCTGGCAAAAAGAGAATCTGGTGGGTCAGATAACAATGGGGGGCGTCACTTACGGCGCCATGCGTGGGGCCCACATCGGTTATTGGATTGATAAGAACTTTGCCAACCGAGGATTTACGACCCAAGCGGTAGAACTCATCTCTGAATTTGGTTTCACCCAACTTGGATTACACCGCATTGAAATCAATGTGCGACCTGAAAATGACGCCTCATGCAGAGTTGCAGAGAAAGCAGGGTATGAATTCGAAGGATTCAAGAAGGCTTTTCTGCACATTGATGGAGCTTGGCGCGATCATAAATGCTTTGTTAAAACTAACGAATTAATCCGTTAAACCCCCCTCGAAATCCAGAGAGTTATGGGGGTGCACCTCTAACCTTTATCCATCATGGCTTCGGGAATCATCTATTTGGCAATTATCGGGATGTGGGTTGCCTATTTTCTACCCCGATGGGTCCATAATAAAAATGAATTTTCCGGAAAAAGTGTCGAACGTTATAAGAGTGCACTGAGAGTCGTAGCTAGCACTACACCAGGTGCCCAAATTGGAACCGGAGCGATTTATACAGATGTTGATCGCGCCGGACGAGTTGCACAGCAACTCATGCGTCGCAGAATTGTTTTCCTCATTATTTCGACAACACTCATACTCACGACGGTAGGTGCAATCATGCAAACATTCACATATGTAGCAATCGCTGTTCCAGCAACAGCCCTAGTTTTATACATCGCACATGTGCGACGTCAAACGGATAGAGAACAGATTCAACGACACCGCGTTGATCAATTACATAAGCGAACCGAAGGTGTCTCTCACACAAATCTTGCTGAAGTACTAACAAATAAGACAACCGAAGTTCACGTTTCGAAAGAACACTGGATTCCATTTGCCGAACGCGAGCTAACTGGTGTCACAGTGTTACCTAAAGGAACGGCGCAATCACGTTCTGAGTGGCAACCAAATGAGGTTCCTGTTCCCACATATGTCAATGCTCCAAAGGCCATCACACCAAAGCGCATTATTGATCTGACAGAACCCGGCAAGTGGTCAGATGAGCAAGAACAACTAGAACGCGAAGCGCTAGCAGCAGCTGCTCCTTCACGTGATGAGATATTTGATCAGCAACTAGCCGATGAAGCGGTGCAGAAACTTCGCGATATCCGCGCCGCAAACGAATAACCTACTTAAATCCAGCTAGGAAACCACATTCTGGCTCGCCAGGCATCGTAGGTAATTACCTCACCTAGATATATCGGCAAGAAGTAGACGAAGTTAAGGAAAATGAGAATAAATAAGGTAGCGACAATCACTTCACCACTTCTTTTAAAGTTACTGAGAATTGAGCGGACTGCGAATACAAGGGCCAAAATCAGAAAAGGCTCGAAGATAATTGCGTAAAAGGTGAAAACTGTCCGTTTTTGAAAGAAGAACCAAGGCAAGTAACCAGCTGCTAATCCGGTGATAATGATTGTCACTGCTGGGTCGAAGTGACGGGTAAAAAATGAACGCGCCCAGAGTCCGATAATGAGTGAGATGGCAGCAATACCAAGCCACCATAAGAGTGGTGTGCCGAGTGCGATTACTTCTTGCGAACACGAATTTGCACCACATCCCTTGGGTGACTCATAGAAAAATGAAGTGGGTCTACCCATGAATAACCAACTCCATGGATTAGCTTCGTAGACATGTTTTTCTGTGAGTCCGGTATGAAAACCCAACATCTGTTGGTGGTAGTAAATAAATGAGTTAAGAATATTTGTTGAGTGATCTCTGGCCCAGCCACGATTGCTGGCAAACCAACCTGACCATGAAGTGACATAAACACCAACAGGTATTACCCCGAATTGGACCATGCGTTGCACAGTTGGCTTGACCAAACTTTTTCCGGTGTGATGCGAGAACGCACGATAGAAAGCAATCAGCCCAAAGGTGATAATGAAATAGAGCGCACTCCATTTTGTAGCAAGGGCCAAGCCAAGTGCCAGAGCTGTCCACCAATATTGTTTTGTCACAAAGAAATACGTGGCAAGGAGTATAAAGAAGGTTAGGAAATTATCGAGAAGTGATGTGCGAGAATGTACAAGTGCCAATCCATCAAGTCCCATCAACGCACTAGCAAGGCCGGTAAGGATTGGATCTCTAAATAACTTATGTGCAACGAGAGCAATAATGAGAATGAGAAGTGAGCCAACTACTGCGGTGGCAATTCTCCAGCCAAATGGATTATCACCAAAGACTTTAATTCCGCTGGCAATCATCCATTTGCCAAGTGGGGGATGCACGATAAATTCTGGCTTAGAGCCAGAAACTTCTACCCCGTACTTCAGTAGATCACGAGCACCATCGACGTAGTAAACCTCATCGAAGATGAAGCTCTTTATCGAACCGAGATTCATCACTCGAAGTACGAGTGAGATAAGCGCAATTACTATGGGAGCAATCGCTGCAATCATAAGCAGAGAATATGGGAGTATTCGCATATGGCACTAGTTCTTGCTGCAACTCCACTGGGAAACCCCCTTGATGCAAGCGCACGCCTGAAAATGGCAATTGAATCGGCTGAGATTATCGCGGCTGAAGACTCACGTCGCTTTCATCGATTGGCATCAGATCTCGGAGTCACCTTTACGGCGCGGATCATCTCCTTCTTTGAAGGAAATGAAAGTGATCGCACCCAAGAAATTCTCACGCTATTACGTGAAGGCAAAGAAGTATTGGTTGTCACCGATGCTGGAATGCCAACAATTAGCGACCCAGGATTTCGCCTCATGCGCGATGCCATTGCCGAAAAGTTACCAACAAGTGTTATTCCGGGGCCAAGTGCGCCCACCATGGCCATTGCACTCTCTGGCCTACCAACAGATCGGTTCACCTTTGAAGGCTTTGCACCTCGCGCACACGGTGCACGTACTTCATTCTATGAATCACTTCGTTTTGAAGAACGCACGATGGTGATTTTTGAAGCACCGCATCGCTTACACGAATCATTAGTAGATGCTGCCTCGATATTGGGCACTGATAGAGCCGCCGCAATATGTCGGGAAATGACAAAGACCTATGAAGAAACAATTAGAGGCCCACTTTCAGAACTTATTTCATGGGCCGCAGGTCGCGAGGTTCTGGGTGAAATTACACTTGTGATTGCTGGAGTTGCCGCAGGTTCAAAAGTGCGCACAGCAGATGATGCCGTTGCCCGAGTTCGTGAATATGAAGTGGCCGGAATGGACCGCAAGGGAGCAATTGCCACCGTTGCCGAAGAATTCTCGATTCCGAAGAAGATCGTTTATGCAGCGGTAGTCGATGCGAATAAGATGAGCAGATGAAGTCTTTCTACCTGACAACGCCTATTTACTATGTAAATGATGCGCCACATATTGGCCATGCATATACAACGGTTGCCGGTGATGTCCTTACTCGCTGGCATCGTCAACGTGGTGAGTCAGTCTGGTTCTTAACTGGAACAGATGAGCACGGCCAGAAAGTCATGCGCACGGCAGAGGAAAATAACGTTGCCCCGCAAGCCTGGGTCGATAAGTTAGTGGCCCAATCGTGGAAACCGAATTGGGAAGCGCTCAATATTGCAAACGATGACTTTATCCGCACAACCGAGCCGCGCCATACCGAACGCGTTCAGAAGTTCCTGCAATCCTTAAAAGATTCAGGACATATCTATGCTGGAAAATATGAAGGCCCATACTGTGTTGGCTGTGAAGAATTTAAATTACCAGGTGATCTAATCGATGCCGATGGTGAAAAACTCTGTCCGATTCATAGCAAGCCGATTGAGTTAGTCAATGAAAATAACTGGTTCTTCAAACTCTCAGATTTCACCCAACCACTGCTAGATCACTACAAGAAAAACCTAGAAGCGTGCCAACCAGAGAGTGCTCGCAATGAAGTTCTTTCATTTCTTGAAGGTGGCGTCTCTGATTTATCCATCTCGCGCTCCACATTTGACTGGGGAATTCCAGTTCCGTGGGATACAAATCAAGTTGTCTATGTTTGGTTTGACGCACTCCTTAACTACGCAACAGCAGTAGGGCTTACTGACGCACCTGATTCAGAAGGTGGCAAGAAATTTGCTGCTACCTGGCCGGCAGATGTGCACTTAGTAGGAAAAGATATTTTGCGCTTCCATGCCGTGATTTGGCCGGCAATGCTGATGGCTGCTGGAATTGATATTCCTAAGAAAGTCTTTGCACACGGTTGGTTACTTGTTGGCGGTGAGAAGATGAGTAAGTCAAAGCTCACCGGTATTGCTCCCTCGGATATTACTGACCATTTTGGGGTCGATGCATTCCGCTATTACTTCCTTCGCGCTATTCCATTTGGAAGTGATGGATCATTCTCTTGGGAAGATATGAGCGCCCGTTACACATCTGAACTTGCAAATGACTTTGGAAACCTGGCATCAAGACTTGCGGCAATGATTGAAAAGTATTGTGGTGGCACCGTGCCAGCAGTTGCCCACGATGCCGGGCTTTCGCAAGCCTTGAAAGAAACTGTCGACAAGGCTGATGCAGCAATGGTGGCACTTGATTTCCAGGGTGGAATCAATGCCATCATGGATTACTGCAAGCGGGTCAATGGTTTTGTTACCGAGAAAGAGCCGTGGATTCTTGCGAAAGATCCAGCTAATCAGGGCGAACTCGAAGCAATTCTTTATAACACCGCTGAATCTTTGCGCGCACTTGCCATCTTGTTACACCCAGTAATGCCGGCAACTACGCAAATTTTGTGGGAATCACTCGGTGCCCAAGCAGCCCTAGGTGAAATTGGTAAGCAAGAGATTTCACAGGTTGCAACATGGGGACAGCTTCCACAAGGTGCAATAGTGACTAAGACCCCGGTTCTCTTTCCACGGTTAGAAGTTAAAGAGTAATTTTTTATGGCAGATCGCCACAACCGAGATATTGAGCGCAAGCAAGCTCCACTTCCAGAGCCACTTCCAGTTCCCACTGTCGATACACACGCACACCTTGAGATAGTTACTAATGACGCAGCTAACTCTAAGGCTGTGCGCACGATTTTAGATGAGGCTAAATCAGTAAATGTAGATCGCGTTGTTCAAGTGGGATATTCAGCAGAACAGTCTCAGTGGTGCGTTGATCTGGCAAATAATCACCCGGGTAGAGTTTTGGCAACTGTTGCGCTACACCCCAATGAAGCGCCAGTAGTTCAAGACTTGGAACACGACTGGGCCATCATTGAAAAACTTGCCCAAGAACCACGCGTGCGCGCTATTGGTGAGACTGGGTTAGATTATTTCCGAACTCCACCAGAGCTGCAGAAGCGGCAACAAGAATCCTTTAAATGGCATATTGAATTAGCAAAGAAGACTAAGAAGGCACTCGTTATCCACGATCGTGACTCTCACGAAGATGTCTTATCGGTATTACTAGAAGTGGGAGCCCCGGAAAAGACTGTCTTTCATTGTTTCTCTGGCGATGTGGCAATGGCGAAAATCTGTATTGAGCGCGGCTATATCCTCTCCTTTGCCGGCACCATGACATTTAAGAATGCACCGGAGCTACGAGAAGCGGTGAAGTTAGTTCCACATGATCAACTCCTTGTGGAAACTGACTCTCCTTTCTTAGCGCCAACTCCACACCGAGGTGCACTAAATACCCCGGCACAAATTGCAAATATTGTCCGGGCGATGGCGGCAGAGCGTAATGATGATGTGGCCGAGCTTGCCACCGCGCTATCTATGAATGCAGAGCGCATATTTGGAAGCTTTGTATGAGCCTGCTTGGTGCTTCCGAGATTCGTGAATTAGCAGCTGCCTTAGATATCAAACCTTCAAAGTCGCTGGGCCAGAACTTTGTGCATGATGGCAATGTGTGCCGAAAGATTGTGCGAACTGCTGGGCTCACATCAAGTGATATCGCACTTGAAATTGGTCCAGGTCTTGGTTCACTCACACTGGCGATGTTGGAAGAAGCGCAATCAGTGATTGCGGTAGAAATTGATGCTCGGCTGGCAGGTGCACTTGCCGCAACTGCTGCCAAACATTCCGAGCGTGCAGATCTGCTGACCGTTATTAATCAAGATGCACTGACTTTAAAAGAGCTACCGGTTGCACCCACAGTGCTGATTGCCAATCTGCCCTATAACGTTTCGGTGCCAGTTTTCCTGCACTTACTTGAGATATTTCCTTCACTGCGAAGTGGTGTGGTGATGGTGCAGGCAGAGGTTGCCGATCGACTTGCCGCAAAACCAAATTCAAAGGAGTATGGAATTCCTAGCGTGAAGGCGGCATGGTGGGCTGATGTCACTGGCGCTGGTTCGGTATCGCGTTCCATCTTCTGGCCACAACCTAATGTTGATTCAAAGTTAGTTGCCTTTGTTCGCCGTCCAACACCAGGTGATGAAGAACTTCGCAAGAAGGTATTTACCATTATTGATCTTGCTTTTGCGCAACGACGCAAAATGTTGCGCTCAGCACTTTCTTCACTCTATGGCGGCTCTGCAGCTGCCGAATCTCACCTCACCGCTGCCGGAATAGATCCAACACTGCGCGGTGAAGCACTTGATATCAGCGCCTTCTGCGCAATTGCGAAACAAGGGTAGAGTTTTAACGTGGGAAATAATTCAGTAACCGTTCGGGTTCCGGCCAAAGTGAATCTGCAGCTATCTGTTGGGCCCCGGGAATCTGATGGTTTTCACAATCTTGTCTCTGTCTTTCAAGCAATATCAATCTTTGATGATGTTACTGTCTCAAAAAGTCATGCTGGTAGCGGTGTCACGATCTCTGTTACAGGCGAGCACACCCACGGGGTTCCAGAAGACCATTCAAATTTGGCCGTCAAAGCTGCTTTGTTAGTGGGAAGTAAGTTTGATTTCGCCGTTGATGTGCACATTGAGGTAAAAAAATCTATTCCGGTAGCTGGCGGAATGGCAGGTGGCAGCGCTGATGCGGCAGCAACTCTGATTGCAATGGATGCACTCTTTCAATTGGATATGTCTCGGGAAGAGCTACACGCACTGGGCTGCGAACTTGGAAGTGATGTGCCATTTATGATCTCCGGTGGAACTGCAATTGGGCAAGGTCGCGGAGATCAACTTACCGCTGCACTTTCTCGTGGCACCTATCAGTGGGTGCTAGCACTTTCTAGCGTTGGTTTATCTACGCCAGCTGTCTATACCGAATGCGATCGCATGCGTTCAGAGTTAGATATTGCAGCGCCACAAGTATCAGATGTATTGATGCAATGCTTGTTGGCAGCAGATGCAATTGGTGTAGGCAACGCGCTCACAAATGATTTGCAGAATGCAGCTTGCTCATTGCGCCCAGCGTTAAGTTTGGTGCTTGAAGTAGGTCGCGATTACGGCGCACTAGGAGCAATAGTTTCTGGCTCAGGTCCCACCGTTGCATTCTTAGTAGCTGATGAGGATGCTGGTTTAGATTTAGCTGTGGCGCTGACGGCAAGTGGTGTTGTTGGAAGTGTGACTCGAGCACATGGTCCAGTACACGGTGCCAAAATAATTTAGTAAGTTTTTACTCAACCGCTCTATCTAATTTAGAGACCAATGAACTAAGTAAATCAGCGAGCTGTTCGCGATCTTTTCCGGTGAGTTCCTTGAGTAATTTACGTTCACTACTCAGTAGCTCTTCCATCGCCGCATCTACTGCGCGGATTCCAGATTTCGTTAGCGTCACCAGTGATCCTCGACCATCGCTGGGATCTGGTTGGCGGGTAATAAGTTGTAAATCTTCTAAGTGATCTAAACGATTTGTCATGGTGCCACTCGTCACCATCGTTTCTTGCATGAGTTGGCCTGGTGAAAGTTGGTAAGGCGCTCCAGCGCGACGAAGTGCAGCCAATACATCGAAGCCCCAATTCTCAAGTTCCCCAAATGCATCTCTGCGGGCGATATCCAGGTGTCGCGAAATTCGGGTGATGCGGCTTAATACCGAAAGGGGAGTGAGGTCCAAGTCGGGGCGCTCGTGCTTCCACGCCGCAATGAGGCGGTCGACTTCATCGCGTTGCTCCATAAGAAGTGAGTTTAGTGGTCGCGAGCACTACCGAATATAAGGGAGAATATAGGTTCCGCCATTGTGTAGTGGCTAGCACATGGGCCTTTGAAGCCCAGGGTCCAGGATCGATACCTGGTGGCGGAGCAAGTAGACTTACCGCATGAACCTAGAAACCGTAGTGATTCTCGCTGCGGGAGAAGGAACGCGTATGAAGTCTTCTACGCCTAAAGTTCTTCATTCAATTTCTGGTCGCACACTTGTCGGTCACGTATTGCACGCAGTCAGTGGCCTGTCGGCTAAGCAAGTTCGTGTCGTTGTCGGTGCGGGCCGGGAAAAAGTAGAAGCACACATCGCAGAGATTGCTCCTCATGCGGTGACTGTCTTTCAAGAAAAACGTGGCGGCACCGGCCATGCAACACAATTAGCACTCACCGGTGTAAAGCCAACTGGCACAATTTTGATTCTTGCTGGGGATACCCCGTTGCTGACAAGCACTTCGCTTACGCACTTACTCGAGCACCATCATGCAGGTGGTTTTACCGCCTCCGTTATGACTGCGCTACACCCAGATCCAACAGGTTATGGCCGAATCATTCGGGCAGATGATGGCTCTTTGGCTCGCATCGTGGAAGAACGCGATGCCGATGAGAATGAAAAAGAAATTATTGAAGTTAACTCAGGAGTTTATGCCTTCGATGCCGCAAAGCTAGCGGGCGCAATAGGAAAACTTAAGGCGGATAATTCTCAAGGCGAGCTCTATCTGACAGATGTGATTGAGATTTTGCGCAATGAAGGCGGCACCATTGCTCCAGTTTTGATTGATGATTTTTTTGAGATTCTCGGTGTTAACGACCGAGTGCAATTGGCTGAATCTGCTGCGCTTTTGCGCGATCGCATCAACGAAGATCTCATGCGTGAAGGTGTCACTATCGTTGATCCCTTGAGCACGTGGGTGGATTCCACAGCCAAGATTGAAAGAGATGTCATCGTCATGCCTGGCACTGCAATTACTGGCACAACAACGGTGGCAAGCGGGGCCGTCATAGGCCCACGTTCAACTCTTCACAATTGCACAGTGGGCGCAAGTGCCCGCGTACTTGAATCACATTGCACGGAAGCGATTATCGGAGAATCTGTCAATGTCGGGCCATTTACTTTCTTGCGTGCTGGAACCAAATTACTTACCGGCTCTAAAGCTGGTGCATTTGTTGAGATGAAGAATGCAACTCTCGGTGAGGGTTCTAAAGTTCCACATCTTTCTTATGTCGGAGATGCCGTTATTGGCGAGGGCAGCAATATCGGTGCGGCCACGATTTTTGTGAACTATGACGGCGTGGAAAAGCATTACACCGTGGTGGGCGACCACGTTCGGATCGGAAGTGATTCGATGTTAGTTGCGCCTGTGACAATCGGAGATGGCGCATATACCGCCGCCGGCTCTGTCATTACCGAAGATGTTCCGGCCGGCGCGATTGGTGTTGGCAGAGCAAAGCAGAGAAATGTAATAGGTTGGGTACTGCGTAAGCGCCCCGGTACAAAATCTGCTGAGGCGGCATCGCGCCACAGTAGTGACGAGCAGAAAGGTTAATTTCCTTGAGCGAAATCCGATTGTCCTCAGAGAAAAAACTTCGTCTCTTTTCAGGCCGCGGATTCCCAGAATTATCAGAGCAAGTTGCCCAAGAGTTAGGTATTCCACTTACACCGACTTCAGCTTATGACTTTGCTAATGGTGAAATTTTTGTTCGCTTTGAAGAATCAGTCCGAGGCTGTGATGCATTTGTAATTCAGTCACACTCGACCCCAATCAATAAACAAATCATGGAACAACTCATCATGATTGATGCCCTCAAGCGCGCCTCAGCAAAGCGCATCACCGTAGTCGCACCTTTTTATGCATATGCTCGTCAGGATAAGAAGAGCAGAGGTCGCGAACCGATAACAGCGCGGCTCATGGCTGATCTATTTAAGACAGCCGGCGCCGATCGCCTCATGGTTGTCGATCTCCACACTTCGCAAATTCAAGGTTTCTTTGATGGACCAGTCGATCACCTCTTCGCACTACCGATGTTGGCAAATTATGTCGGCAGCAAAGTTGACCGCTCCATGCTCACCATCGTTTCACCAGACTCAGGTCGTGTTCGCGTTGCAGAACGTTGGTCAGAACTTCTCGGTGGCTGTCCCATCGCATTTATCCATAAGACTCGTGACCCACTTGTTCCTAATGAGTCAGTTGTCGGAAAAGTTGTCGGAGATGTTACGGGGCGCACCTGCGTCGTTATCGATGACATGATTGATACCGCCGGAACAATTACCAAGGCAGTTGATGCACTCTTCGAAGGCGGCGCAAAAGATGTCATCGTGGCAGCAACACATGCAGTCTTTTCCGGCCCGGCAGTTGATCGTCTGAAGGAATCACGAGCAGTCGAGATAGTCGTTACCGACTCACTTCCGCTCTCTGAGGACCAGAAATTCGACAAGCTCACAGTGCTCACAATCGCCCCCCTCTTGGCTCGCGCAATCCGCGAAGTCTTCGAAGATGGCTCAGTAACCAGCCTTTTTGACGGACATAGCTAACTCACGCTAACCTTCACCTTGTTCCGGCGAGGGTGAAATTTATCCGTGATCGACGGCGTAGGCATCAACTCCTGCTGGAACTTCGCAACATAAAGAAGTATCTATTAGAGGAGCTTTAACATGGCAGAAGTATCAATCAAGGGAACTACACGTACTGAATTCGGCAAGGGCGCATCACGTCGCGCACGCGTTTCAGGTTTAGTCCCAGCTGTTATCTACGGCCATGGTGAGAAGCCAGTTCACATCACTCTTCCAGCACGCGAACTCGGTGTTGCACTCAAAGAATCAAACGTTCTTCTTAATATTGATATTGATGGAAAGATAGAGCTCACCCTGCCAAAGTCGATTGTTCGCCATCCACTTAAGCAGATCCTTGAGCACATCGATCTCGTACTCGTGCGCCGCGGTGAGAAGGTAACTGTTGCCGTTCCTGTTCACACAGAAGGCAAGCACGATCCAGACGGTATTCTTGAGCACCAGCACAACTCAATTGAAATTGAAGCAGAAGCAACATCGATTCCTAAGTTCCTTGTTCTTGATATTGAAGGAATGACAGCCGGAACTTCAAAGTACGCATCCGATGTAGTACTTCCTGAGGGAACCACGTTAGTGAGCCCAGCGAACACAATTATTGTTCACTTGTCAGAGCGTTCAACAATCGTTGAAGAAGTTGCAGTTGTGGCACCTGCGGCCGATGATGCTACTGATGCTGCGGCACCTGCTGCAGATGCAGAGAAGAAGGACGCTTAACACTTAGACTTTCGCATATGACGTGGTTGGTAGTGGGGCTCGGAAACCCGGGCGATGAATACGCTGCCACCCGTCACAATGTGGGTCAGATGGTTATTGACCATCTTCTTAAACGTCACAATCTAAAACTCTCATCTCATAAATCTCGTTGTGATATCGCTGCATTTAAGTTAGGCGTCGGTATCGATGCCCACTCAATCATTTTGGCTAAGCCCAAAAGCTATATGAATGAAACCGGTGGCCCTGTTAAAGCGCTCGCCTCTTTCTATTCAGTAGAGCCAGCGAAAATCATTGTGCTCCACGATGAGTTAGATATCGGCTATGCCGCAATTCGCGCAAAGCTTGCCGGAGGCGATAACGGCCACAACGGTTTGAAATCTCTCACATCTTCATTTGGCACGGCAGAGTATTTTCGTATTCGACTTGGAATTGGTCGCCCCATGGGCGAGCAAGATCCGGCAGACTTTGTGCTTAAACAATTTAGTAAAGAAGAGAAGAAATCACTCGAGGAATTTATTGATCGGGGAGCGGACTGTGTTGAGTTCTTGATTGAAAAAGGACTTGATTTAACTCAGAGTAAATTTAACAGCTAATCAGCCGGTATTGCGAAGTCCTGCTGCAACACCATTGATTGTGAGTAGCAGAGCGCGAATTAAAGCTGGATCTGCCTTCTCACCTTGTTCGCGCACACGACTGAGCAGGGTCACTTGCAGAAGCTGCAGTGGAGCAAGATAGGTATCGCGGACCTGCAGTGTGCGAGCCAATACTGGCTGATCTCCAAGCAATGATGACTTGCCGGTGAGGTTAAGAATCTCAGCAACAGTGAGTTCAAACTCTGCTGTGATGACATCCAGGAAGTGGTGAAGCTCAGATGGAACAAGGGTTTGAACATAATGCTTTGCCGTAACAAGATCAGTCTTGGCAAGAGTCATCTCAACATTGCTAATAAATGTTGAGAAGAAGTGCCATTCAGAAAGCATCTGCTTAAGCACATCGGACTTCCCAGCTTCACGAGCAGCCTTTAACCCCGAGCCCACACCAAACCAACCAGGAACAATCTGACGAGATTGGGTCCAACCAAATACCCATGGAATAGCGCGCAGTGAATCAAGACCGCCTGCGGCATCAGGGCGACGCGAAGGACGTGAACCGAGGAATAGATTTCCAAGTTGTTCCACGGGAGTTGAGGCATAGAAGTAGGCGGGAAGATCTGGGTGATCAACTAGTGCGCGATAGCGAGTGAAGGAGTTGTCACTGACTAAGTTCATGCACTCATTCCACTTCTGCAAATCTTCCACGCTTTGTCGCGGCCCGCGATTAAGAATTGTTGCTTCAAGTGATGCGGCCAAAGTGAGTTCAACATTCTCGCGCGCAAGTGCTGGAAGTGCGTACTTATCGGAAATAACTTCACCTTGTTCGGTCATCTTGATTTGGCCATCTACTGAACCCCATGGGAGTGCAACAAGTGCGTCATATGTCGGCCCGCCACCGCGACCGACCGAACCACCGCGACCGTGGAATAAGCGAAGTTTTACGCCGTGCTTCATTGAGACATCGCGCAGTATGCGCTGGGCCCGGTGGATCTCCCACTGTGAAGTTGCGATTCCAGCATCCTTATTTGAATCTGAGTATCCGAGCATTACTTCTTGCACATCACCGCGAAGTGCGACAAGAGTGCGATATGCAGGGTTTGCCAGCAACTTCTCGAGAATTTCACCTGCCGCGCGCAGCTCTGCCACTGTTTCAAGAAGTGGCGCGAATCCAATCTTGGCAATCTTCTTATCAATATCAACAAGCCCAGCTTGCTTACCCAGAACAGTTGCGGCGATGAGGTCATCGGCGCCCTTTGTCATCGAGACGATGTAGGTCTCAATCACTTCTGAGCCAAAGCGTTCAATCAGATCTGAAATTGCCACAAAGGTATTGAGTGTTTTAGTTCCTGCGGCATCGAGCTTTGTGGCATCAAGGGGTGCCGATGATGCAAGTTGAGTGATGAGAATCGGGAACTTTTCTTCATGTGAAAGTTCTGCATATTTTCCACCGATCATCTGCTGCAGTGCCTTGTGATGAGCATCAGAATGCTCACGAATATCAAGAGTTGCATGGGTCAGACCGAAGGCAGCTACTGTGCGAATTGTGCGTTCAAGTAAGCCGGTTGCAAGGAGTTCACCGCGATGAGCAAAGAGTGAATCGCGCATGAGTGTGAGATCTGCCAGAAGTTCGGCGGTGTTCTTGTAATCTCGACCTGGAACATGTGGACCACGCGCAGCATGGCGCTGGCGAGTAAAGGCAAGGCGATGCACAATTGCGGTGGCCTTTAGTCGGTATGGCTCTTGCACGTTTAGGCGCAAGAATCTCTCTTCAAATTCTGGAATATTTTTTAAATCTTTTTCTACCGATGCACTGAGCTCAGGTGTAGTACCTGCAATGCGGGTAGAGACCGAGAGCATTTGGCGCAGATTGTTCATGGCCGCAATCGTGGTTCTAATTGCATGGCCAACCTGAAGCACAACTGCATCTTCGGTAATTTCCGGAGTGATATTTGGATTTCCATCACGATCACCACCGATCCAGGTTCCAAATGTTAAAGGTCTGGATGTCACGGGTAGTTCAACGCCAATTCGCTTTAATTCGCGGGCGAAGTCGTTGAGAACTTCAGGAACCGTGGTGGTGGCAAGGTCATCGAGGTAATACAAGGCGTTCATCGCTTCATCGAGTGGCTCCGGGCGGTCAAGTCGCAATTCATCTGTCTGCCAAAGTAGATCAACAGTTTCAGCTAAACGCTCATCTTGGGTAACGCTGGCCGGAGTATCAAGAAGTGAAGCGATTTCACCTAATTTACTTAAGACAGAACGGCGAGCAGCTTCAGTGGGGTGTGCCGTAAATACTGGTCGCACATCTAATTCACTAATCCACTTAACGAGATCCTCGTGAGAAATTTCATGACCTGCAACAGGATTTGCAATTGCATCTTCAATCTTGTCGATTGCGCGTGTAATCCACGAACCGCCTTCGGCGCGAACTTCGGCTAGTACTCGTGAGCGGTGCACTTGCTCTGCCACATTAGCCAGATTGAAGTAAGTGCTAAATGCACGTACTAACTGCACGGAATCTTCTACCGAAAGTTTTTCCAAAATTTCAACGCCGCCACCTTCGCGAACGCTTTTTCGAACGCTTTCAACAAGTTCAAGCAGCGCAGGTCCTTCCTGGCGAATTAGGGACTGGCCTAAGAGATCTCCCAAATGACGGACATCGGCGCGAAGAGTGGCATCATCTGATGCGACCAAGCTCTTGGCGGTTGCCGTTGATTCGCTGGTCATTGGATAATTCTCACATACATCTAGTCATCGCTAGACTGTAATTACTAGCCCCCCTTCTTTTTGAAGAGGGGCCTTGCGGCGTTTTGCCGGCAAGACAGTTCCTAGGGAGGAGGCTTTGATGCGCGGGTTAATACAACTTCTACAGCGCGATGATGAAGTGACCTCGGCTCTTGCAGATAGCGAAAAAATTATTGCTCCTTCTCCAACCTACCCATTTCTCTTGGCAATCAGAGCAGCAAGCAAGCCGCTACTGGTCATCACCAGTTCAAGTAAGGCTGCGGAAGATCTTGCCGATGAATTGAAATCATTACACCCAGAAGTATTTGAGTTTCCAGCTTGGGAGACCTTGCCGCACGAACGGCTGAGCCCTCGTAGTGACACTGTCGCCAAACGACTAGCAACGCTCTATGCGCTAAAGACTCCGACAGGCAGTCCCATTGTGGTCGCACCTATTCGAGCAGTGATTCACAGATTTATTGCAGACCTTGCACACACTCCAATGTGGACTCTTGAAATCGGGCAAGAGATAGCTCTGACTGATTTGGCAACGCACCTCACTTCACTTTCTTTTACCCGTACGGATCTCGTGGAAAAACGAGGCGAGTTTGCGGTGCGAGGTGGAATCGTCGATATCTTTTTGCCACTTGCCGCACACCCGGTGCGGATTGATTTCTTCGGTGATGAAATTGAAGAGTTGTCCTATTTCGATGTTTCAGATCAAAGAACTACATCGCCAGTAGTGGGCAAACTTTCAATTTTGCCGTGTCGTGAACTCTTACTTACTGATGCGATTCGGGAACGTGCAGAAGCTTTGAAAGAGCAATACCCATCAGCGATTGAAATCCTCGACAAAATTACCGAAGGCATGATTGTTGACGGAATGGAATCACTGATTCCACTACTGACTGATGACTTTGAAACAATTTTAGATCGCCTACCTGAAGGCACGGAAGTGTTCTTCATAGATCAAGAACGAATAAAGTCTCGAACATCTGATCTGATTGAAACAAATGCTGAATTCTTAGCTGCCTCGTGGGCTAGCGCTGCCATAGGCGGAAACGCGCCACTGCCTGTTGAGGAAGTAACTTTCTTAGATTGGTTGGGGCTTGAGCAAGAAATGAGCCGGCTATCGATCCCAGTCCGGTCGCTAAATTCTTTTGGTAGCGATCTTGATTCCAGTGCAGTGTTCTTAGATTTTTCTCCGATTGATCCCATGCGTGGGGATGTCCAGGCTCTCTGTGAATTACTGCGCACTGCTCTAGAAGCTCACGAGAGCGTGATTTTCTCAACTCCCGGCCATGGAATGGCGGAGCGGTATGCCGGAATCTTTCGTGATGCTGACCTGCCGGTGCAGATGACTTCCGAGCTTTCAGCGCAGCCCACGAAAGGCGCAATTCATATAACCCAATCCGTAATGGGTTATGGATTCGCAAGTAGCCAGGCCGAAGTTCTATTCGTGACAGAACGTGACTTATCGGGAAGTAAGACAAATACTAAAGATGGTACGCGTATGCCTTCTAAACGCAAGCAGGCAATTGATCCGCTTGAACTACGAACCGGTGATTTTGTTGTGCACGAACAACATGGAATTGGTAGATATATCGAATTAGTGCAACGCACCGTGGCAGATGTGACGCGCGAGTATTTAGTCATTGAGTATGCCTCAGCAAAGCGTGGTCAACCAGGTGACCGGATATTTGTTCCCACAGATACGTTGGAGCAGACTAGTAAGTATGTGGGCGGAGAAACTCCCACGGTGCATCGCATCGGAAGTGGTGAATGGCTCAAAGCTAAGGGGCGTGCCCGCAAGGCTGTTCGCCAGATTGCAGGAGAGTTAATTCGCTTATATGCCGCGCGCACCAGTGCGCCAGGCTACGCCTTCTCACCTGACACTCCATGGCAGCGAGAACTAGAAGATGCTTTCTCTTACATTGAAACCCCAGATCAACTTTCGACCATAGAAGATGTGAAGCGAGATATGGAACGCCCATATCCAATGGATCGAATCATCTGTGGTGATGTGGGCTATGGAAAGACCGAGATTGCAATACGAGCAGCCTTCAAGGCTGTTCAAGATGGAAAGCAAGTTGCAGTGTTGGTTCCCACAACGCTCCTTGTGCAACAACATACAAAAACTTTTGCCGAACGATATGCCGGTTTTCCCATAAAAGTAGCTGGGCTTTCGCGCTTTAACACAGCAAAGGAGAGCAAAGAGATCTTGGCTGACTTAGCGCAAGGGTCAGTCGATGTTGTAATCGGTACCCATCGCATCCTGTCTAACGATGTGCAATTTAAAGATCTTGGCCTGGTAGTTGTCGATGAAGAACAACGTTTTGGTGTGGAGCAGAAAGAGTCTTTGAAGAAGATGCGCACCACTGTTGATGTGCTGGCCATGTCTGCTACCCCTATTCCGCGCACACTAGAGATGGCTGTGACCGGAATCCGTGAGATGTCCACCATCACTACCCCACCAGAAGAGCGCCATCCCATCCTTACGTATGTGGGACCAGCCGAAGATGCGCAGATAAAGGCAGCTATTCACCGAGAGCTCTTGCGCGATGGACAAATTTTTTATATTCACAACCGCGTTGAATCTATAGACAGAGCAGCATCGAAGTTACAAGAGTTATTACCAGAGGCCCGGATAAGAATTGCCCATGGCCAGATGAGTGAAGGCCAACTTGAAGATGTCATTCTCGCCTTCTGGAATCGTGATTTCGATATCTTGGTCTGCACCACCATTGTTGAGAGCGGACTCGATATTGCCAATGCAAATACTCTGATTGTCGAGCGCTCTGAGAACTTCGGACTCTCTCAGTTGCATCAACTACGTGGTCGAGTGGGTCGTGGGCGAGAGCGCGCATATGCCTACTTCCTCTATCCACCAGATCAGCCGCTGTCCGAAATCGCTTTAGACCGACTAAAAACAATTGCAACGAACACAGATTTAGGTTCTGGAATGCGTGTGGCCCTTAAAGACCTAGAGATTCGTGGTGCTGGAAATCTGCTCGGTGGAGAGCAGTCAGGACATATTGCAGATGTTGGCTTCGATTTATATATGCGCATGGTGGGTGAAGCGGTCAACGAATATAAGACTGGCTTTATTGAAACCGAAGAGAAGAACCACGAATGCAAAGTTGAGCTCCCCGTTAATGCCCACCTATCTGAAAGCTATGTTCCAGGTGAAAGGCTAAGACTTGATCTCTACCGGCGATTAGCTGATGTGCGAAATGATGCCGAAGTGCAATCCATTCAAGAAGAGCTAGTTGATCGATTCGGGGAGCCACCTCACGAGGCGCTCTCCTTACTTCGAGTTGCACAGTTACGAGCATTTGCAAAATCTCTCGGCGTGCGCGAAGTTGTGGCAGCCGGTAAGTACTTGCGCATTTCGCCACTGAATCTGCCGGAATCAAAACAACTCAGACTGAACCGACTTTTTCCAGGTTCGCTCTATAAATCGGCATCAAATACCGTGATGATTGCCATTCCACGTGCGGCAGCGTGGACACCGACGGCGCAAGGCTCGGCAGTCATAGGGGATACTTCTCTCCTGGAATGGGCTGTGAAATCCCTCAATGATGTAACGAAAGAGAGTACCTCGTGAAGAAGTTCCTTACCGTGATTGCTGTTGTCTCAGCACTTGCTCTGACCGGATGCGCAAAGGCAGATACCGCTGCATCAATTGGCGATATCACCATCACGCAGGAACAGGCGCAATCAAAAATTAATGAACTTTTAGCAGAGCGAGCAAAGATTAATACTGCAGAGACTCAATTTGAAACTGGGAACGCGCTTAACCGAAGCCAACTTCGCTTCACAATTATTACAACGGTATTTGATGAAATTGCGAAAGAGCTAAAGATCACTGTGTCAGCCACAGAACTTGAGAACTCCCGCGCGGGTATTTACGGCCAAATTGGTGGAGAGGCGGAACTTTCAAAGAGTTTAGTTGCCGCGCAGATTGCGCCATCGAATTTCGACCGCTATCTACGTGCCACCATCATTTCAGAGAAATTATCTGGCGCCCTTGCCATGGGTGGAGTTGGCGAAGCAGAGATTCAGGCAAGGGTAAGTGAGCTACTTCAGAAAAAGGCTGAGCAACTTAAGGTCACAGTCAATCCTCGTTATGGCGTGTGGGATGACGCCTCAGGTGATCTCATTGCTGGAGATTCTGCTGGATCAGCTGTAGTCCCATCAAATAAGTAACGCTTATGTCACAGTCAGAACTTCAACGCCTAGTTGAGGTAATGGATCGTCTGCGTTCACCAGGAGGCTGCTCTTGGGATGCTGAACAAACTCATGAATCACTTATCAAATATCTGCTTGAAGAATCATATGAATTCATCGATGCCATTGAGACTGATGATCGCACCGGGATGCGGGAAGAACTTGGAGATGTATTACTTCAGGTCTATTTCCATTCTCGTATCGCCGAAGAACATCCGAGTGATCCCTTCTCCATTGAAGATGTAGCAAGAGCTATTGCAGATAAGCTAATCAGTCGCCACCCGCATGTCTTTGACAATCTGGAAGTCAGCGGCACGCAAGAGATTATTGAAAACTGGGAAGCAATTAAAGCCAGAGAGAAAGGGCGCACCTCTGCCATTGATGGCATTGCGATGTCTCAGCCCGCACTGCCACTAGTTTCTAAGATTTTCTATCGTGCCGAAAAATATGGAGTTGAATTAGAGCTTGCCAGCTACACCACTGAAGAAGAGGCCAATGAAAGCACCGTTGGCGCGGCACTCGCTTCAGTCATTGGCTGGGCACATGCCAACGGCATCGATCCTGAGAGCGCCTTACGTGCACAGGCTCGAAAGATGATTGCCGAAATTCTTGCGAAGGAGCAATCAGGCTCGCGATAGGATTACCTCCTGCCCTCAACGTCGAGCGCTCAATCGACAGATTTTCTATAACAGGAGAGACCACATGGCAATTATCGAAGCAATCGGCGCTCGCGAAATTCTAGATTCTCGCGGAAATCCAACAATTGAGGTTGAGATTCAACTCGAAGATGGAACGCAAGCACGAGCTGCAGTACCAAGTGGTGCATCTACCGGTGCTTTTGAAGCCGCAGAGTTACGTGATGGCGATAAGAAGCGCTACCTCGGCAAAGGCGTTCTGAAGGCAATTGATTTTGTTAATAACGAAATAGCACCAGAAATCGAAGGTTATGACTCACAAGATCAGCGTCTGATTGATTCAGAGATGATCGCACTCGATGGAACTCCCAATAAATCACGCTTAGGCGCTAATGCGATTCTCGGAGTTTCACTTGCTGTGGCAAAAGCTTCAGCGGAATCTTCACATCTTTCACTCTTTCGTTATGTGGGCGGACCAAATGCCCATGTGCTGCCAGTACCAATGATGAACATCCTCAATGGCGGAGCACATGCTGATACCAACGTTGATATCCAAGAATTTATGATCGCTCCAATTGGTGCAGAGACATTCCGCGAATCACTTCGCTGGGGCGCTGAGATCTATCACGCACTCAAGGCTGTACTCAAAAAGCGTGGGCTTGCTACATCTGTTGGCGATGAGGGTGGATTTGCTCCAAACCTCGACAGCAACCGCGCCGCCCTTGATCTCATCATTGAAGCAATCACTGCCGCAGGCTTTAAGCCAGGTAAAGAGATAGCACTTGCTATGGATGTGGCTGCAACAGAGTTTCACGAGAACGGTAAGTACAAGTTCGAAGGCTCACTTCGCACATCAGAGGAAATGATTGCTTACTACGCAGAGCTTGTGAGCGCATACCCAATCGTTTCTATTGAAGATCCACTGGATGAAGAAGATTGGGCAGGCTGGAAGTCAATGACGATATCGCTTGGCTCAAAGATTCAGATTGTGGGAGATGACCTATTTGTTACCAACCCTGTGCGTCTAGCAAAGGGAATTGATACCGATACCGCTAACGCCCTGCTGGTTAAGGTAAATCAGATTGGCACTCTTACCGAAACTCTGGATGCGGTAGATCTGGCACATCGCGCTAACTACAGCAGCATGATGTCTCACCGCTCAGGTGAAACTGAAGACACCACAATTGCAGATTTAGCTGTTGCCACAAACTGTGGCCAGATTAAAACTGGGGCACCTTCTCGCACAGAGCGCGTTGCTAAATACAACCAACTTCTTCGCATCGAAGAGGAACTATCTGATGGCGCGGTCTATGCAGGCCGCCAAGCATTCCCACGCTTTAAAGGCTAATTACATAAGATGGCGCTCAGATCTAGCTCGGCAAAGCGAAAGAAAAGTTACCGTTCGCGGAATCTTAATTTTAATCGCCGCCAGGGATCTGGACGCTTATTAGCGCTCACAGCAATCTTTTTTATGTTAGCCCTTTTCCTTGCTCCGCCAATTAAGAATTACTTTGTTCAGCGCGCACAAATTAACGCTCTTGAATCACAGCTGAAGAGTGATAACTCAGCACTTGATGCAGCACGAAAAGAGTTACTGCTCTGGCAAGATCCTGAATATATAAAGTCTCAAGCCCGCGAACGACTGCACTTCGTGCTGCCAGGTGAGCGGCAATACATTGTTACCGGAACAGATGGCGAGAACTCTGACCAACCTGCCCAGACCGATGTTGTGAGCAACCTGCCGGAAGGTCAACCTTGGTATACCCGGATGATTGCTTCAATTACTGAAGCTGGAAAAGCATGAGCGTTGAAAACCGAATACCAACGGATGCAGATCTGGCTGTTATTGAAAATCAATTGGGGCGCACACCCCGTGATGTACACGCTATTGCCTATCGCTGCCCCTGCGGAAAGCCCGCTGTTGTCGAAACCCCACCACGGCTGAGTAACGGTGAACCATTTCCCACTTTTTACTACGCAACCTGCCCACGTCTTACCGCAGCGATTTCAACTCTGGAAACAACCGGCATGATGGGTGAGATGCAGGCACGTCTTGAAACTAATGCTGTCTTAGCTGGCGAATATGCAGCGGCGCACGATGATTACATTGCAGCTCGTTCTGCATTGCAGATAGATGTTCCAGAGGTAGAAAACGTATCGGCAGGTGGTATGCCCAATCGCGTCAAATGCCTGCACTCACTTATTGCTCATTCACTTTCTGCAGGACCGGGTGTAAACCCATTAGGTGATGAAGCACTTGCAGCACTACCCGAGTGGTGGAAGCACTTGTCATGCGAGTAGCGGCTATTGATTGCGGCACCAATTCAATTCGCTTACTGATTGCCGATATTGATGGTGCCAACTTTCGCGAAATCCACCGTGAGATGGAAATTGTTCGCCTCGGCCAGGGCGTTGATAAGACAGGCCAATTCCACCCCGATGCGATCCTTCGCACACTTAACGCCGTTGATAAATTTGCAATCGAGATAGCAAAGCGTGGAGTTGAAAAGATTCGCTTTTGTGCCACAAGTGCAACGCGCGATGCAACCAATAGAGACTTGTTTATCAATGGCGTAAAAGATCGTCTTGGTATTGCACCAGAGGTAATTCCGGGAGAAGTTGAAGCAGCACTTTCCTTCCAAGGAGCCACGCGAGATTTCCCGCCCACAGATGGACCCTTTCTTGTCATTGATATTGGTGGGGGATCAACTGAGTTTGTCTTCGGAACCACCACTGTGGAATTTGCAAAAAGTATGAACATTGGCTGCGTGAGAATGACAGAGCGCCACTTCACTGGCGGAGATGCCGACCCGGGCCAAATTGCTGCAGCTATTGAAGATATTGATGAGGCAATTGCCCAAGCTGCCAAGATTGTTCCCATAACTGAATCGAAGACTTTGATTGCAGTAGCTGGCACGGCAACTACTGTTGCAGCTGCTGCTCTAGAACTGCGCACCTATGACAGATATGCAATCCATCTCTCCCAAATCTCTGCCGAGAAGGTCCATGCAACTTCAAAGATGTTTCTTTCCAGCAAGCGCGAAGAACGCGAGGCAATTGGATATATGCATCCAGGTCGCGTTGATGTAATCGGTGCTGGTTCACTCGTACTTTCACGAATCATGCTTGCAACTGGCGCTAAAGAATTTGTGGCATCGGAGTCCGATATTCTGGATGGAATGGCTTGGTCACTTGTATAAGTCGATTGCACTTCTTGATCAGGCAATCATTAAGTGCCGCAAATGCCCTCGCTTAGTTCAGTGGCGAGAAGAAGTAGCCGTCACTAAACGTAAATCATATGAAAACGAAACATACTGGGGAAAGCCAGTAACTGGATTTGGTTCAACTAAGCCCAAGATGCTCATCGTTGGGTTAGCACCCGGTGCACACGGTGCCAACCGCACGGGACGAATCTTCACTGGTGACTCTTCTGGAGATTGGCTCTACGGCTCCCTGCACCGAATCGGCATTGCAAAGATTGCAACATCGACTTCGCGCGATGATGGACAAGTACTCAAAGAAACTCGCATCTCGATGGCTGTGCGTTGTGCCCCGCCAGAAAATAAACCCACCACCGAAGAGCGCGACACATGTGCACCCTATTTTGAAAATGAACTTCAACTGATTACTCCCAAAGTGAGATCTTTTGTCGCACTTGGAAACTTTGGCTGGCAGGTATTAATCAAGTCGCTAAAGGCGCAAGGGCATAAAATCCCATCAACAAAGTTTGGTCACGCGACCACAATTAAGTACTCACATAATGGAATTAACTATTTAATCATTGGTAGTTATCACCCAAGCCAACAGAACACATTTACTGGCAAACTCACCAAGCAAATGCTCGATTCAGTGTTGAAGAAAGCAGCTAAGTTCGCGGGTATTAACTAACTTTTCGCATAGTAGACTTCGCATCTCTATTGGCCCCCATAGTCCAATGGCAGAGACAGAGGACTTAAAATCCTTCCAGTATCGGTTCGAGTCCGATTGGGGGCACGTTGTGCTGGAATTTGGTTATCTTCGTACGTAAATTATGTCACTGATTCTCGATAACTCAAGGTGTATCAATTCAAAACTAATACACAATTAATACACTGTCCGAAGGATTTGAAGGCGATGCTCTGATCCTCGATCTATCTCATCCCAGAGCATCTGCGCTCGAGCAAAGCTCGCGCTCCATCTGCCTCTGCCATTGGACTACGGGGACCCCGGGTTGTTAACTTTGAGCGTGCAGGTATATGTACTACCACGCTAGAAATATCTCCTAACGCTTAAAATTCACTAAAAGAGTATGGCTATCACTATCCCATCCACCCTACTCTTCTATTATGCGAAAAAAGATTTTGAAAGGTGTCCTTGCATCGATACTCCTAATCCCTTCAATCACTCCTGCTAATGCTGCCCTAGATGCACCGATAAATCTTGATAACCCAAGAGTTGTAGCAATGTTTGGTAATGATATTGATAAAGCGGCTTGGTCAGGTTATCTATACTCATCGCGAATTGTTTTTTCTGCCGCACACAGTCATTACAATCTCGACAGTAGCGGAAATCTCATTTATAAAGAACTTGGGATATTCACAGTCGGCAAGCCCAATTCATCCGCAAAAGATAGTAGTGGCAGAGTAAAGGTTGTGAAATTATTTTTAGCAGATTTCAAGACAATCCCAAGCGGTGGTGCTATAAATGATTTTGTCATTTACGTACTTGAAAAAGATTTAGTGCCTATGGTGCCTGGCAAGTTGATAACACCCGAGATAACTCAAGAACTTGTCGAAGCCAAGGCTGAGGTGGAATTCCACGGTTACGGTGAGTATCGGGATCGTTGTGCAGCTGGTCAATCTCCCCCTTGCAAGAAAGACTGGCAAAATCCAAACCAGACAACAAGTGAGTTTCCAAGAAAAAATGTGATGAAATTATCACCTGTATTGTCTTCTTGGATGGACTCACAAAAAATGAGCGAGATGGCCAATGAAAGATTTATTTCAGATCCTCAAGGTTGCCCTGGTGATTCAGGTGGACCAATTACAACAATTTATAAAGGTGAAAGGATTTACCTTGGAATGGGGCTAGATGCAGGCAACGTTTACGCTTGTGGCGCCAGTGGTTCTCTTAGAAATGAACCTAATGCTTTTGGACACTTTTCACCAGTATATAAGCACTTGGATCTACTAAGAGATGCAGAGGCTTTTGTGAAACAACAAGTTTCAACAAAGTCAAAAACAGAAGTATCAATCACCTGTGTTAAAAGTAAATTAGTCAAGAAGGTTACGGCTGTTAATCCCAAGTGTCCCAGTGGATATAAGAAGAAGTAGCTGCCTTAAAATCCTTCCAGTATCGGTTCGAGTCCGATTGGGGGCACGTTGTGCTGGAATTTGAGCAGCTTCGTGCGTAAATTATGACATCTATTCTCGATAACTCAAGGTGTATTAATTCAAAACTCATACACAATTCATACACTGCCTGAAGGATTTGAAGGCGAT
>SHUV01000022.1 GCA_009694515.1 Candidatus Planktophila sp.
AGCAACCTCTGACTCTGATTGGGATCGCGAGAAGCTCCAGGAGCGCGTTGCAAAACTCGCTGGTGGCGTCTGCGTTATAAAGGTTGGCGCACACACTGAAGTTGAACTCAAAGAGAAGAAGCACCGTCTGGAAGATGCTATCTCGGCAACTCGCGCAGCTGTGGAAGAAGGAATCGTTATTGGTGGAGGAGCCGCACTTGTTCACGCTGCCGATGCACTTAATGACAACCTCGGCTTCACAGGTGATAAGGCAGTCGGTGTAGCTCTCGTTCGCAAAGCTTGCGATGAACCACTTCGTTGGATTGCCGAAAATGCTGGACTTGAAGGCTACGTAGTAGTTGCAAAGGTTCGCGCACTGAAATCACATGAGGGCTTCAATGCTGCAACTGATGTCTATGGCGATCTTGCAAAAGATGGCGTCATCGACCCAGTGAAGGTAACTCGCTCAGCACTTGCTAATGCTGCTTCTATCGCGGCGATGTTTATTACAACAGAAGCTGTTGTATTTGAGCGTCCTGCAGATCAAGAGCCAGCAGCTGGTGGACATGGACATTCTCATGGTCCTGGCGGTCACGGCCACTAATAAAAAAGTTAATAAGAAAACCCCCGCACTGAGTGCGGGGGTTTCTTTTTCTATTATTTATCTAATAATTATGATGCGTGTGAAATCACTGGTATGCCGCGCTGAATCAAGATTGCGCTGCGATCATCTTCTGACAGACCGCCCCAGATTCCATAAGGCTCTTGGACGGCGAGCGCGTGGGCGCGGCAGGCTGCGATGACCGGACATGATGCGCAGATAGTCTTCGCGGCATTTTCGCGATTACGCCGACGTGGACCTCTTTCCCCATCTGGATGAAAGAACTTCTCAGAATCCATCGATCGGCAGGAACCTTCGTACTGCCATTCCCATTGCTCAGCAATAGGTTGAGGAAGTCGTGATAGTTCAGCCAAGATTTTTCTCCTTTATCTGGGGATAGTAGAGGGTACAACCGTTTCATAGGTTGTTCAAGGGGCAATCGTTGCGTGTCTTATTCAACGCCCAAAATGTCCGTTTTTCATGTGGTGAGTTAAGCCACTTTCCGAGAGGATTACTACATGGCTGCCATGGATGAAGAGAAACTCACCGTGGCGGCGGTGGCTCGCCGGATTGGGGTGGCTCCGGCCACTCTTCGCACCTGGGCCCGGCGCTATGGCCTTGGCCCATCGGGCCATGAAGCTGGTGAGCATCGTAAGTATCACCCGCAAGACCTAGCCAAATTGATAATGATGCGACGATTAATCGTTGCCGGTGTCAGTCCGGCAGAGGCTGCCGAACAAGCCCTATCTCATAAGGGCAAGCTCAACCTTGATCAAATCCTAGAGACGGTTCACGAGCGCTCGGAAGCGGTGGATGCGATTGTGAAAGCTGCGCAATCACTTGATCATAATTTTATCGAGGCGCTCTTGCGCCAGGAAATTTCTCAGTTCGGGGTGATTGATAGTTGGCATGAGGTAATGGTTCCGGTCTTAATAATCGTTGGCGATATCTGGGCGCAAACCGGTGAAGGAATTGAAGTAGAGCACTTACTTTCGGAATCAATCACAAATGTTTTGCGTGATTTTTCAAGAGAGATTAAGAGCCCTATCAATCCGCGCCCGGTGCTGCTGGCATCTGTCGGGGAGGAGCTGCACTGTCTACCCTTGCATGCACTTACCGCCGCACTGGCTGAATTAAATATTGAATGTCAGGTGCTGGGTGCGCGAACTCCGCTGGCAGCGCTAGCTTCGGTCGTAACTCGCAGCGCCCCACCTGCGGTATTTCTATGGGCTCAGTTAGCACAAAATGGTGATCCAATCTTCTTTAAAAATATCCCGAATGTTCGCCCAGCCCCGCGAGTTGTCCTTGGTGGCCCTGGCTGGGACCGAGATCAATGCCAAGAGGTTGCCTTTGCTGAGGATTTAGCGCTCGCCTGTTCTGAAATCAAGCAGGCAATCGGCGCTTAATTCTCAAGTTAGACTAGGGCGCTCAACCATAGTAGGGAGGGCTCATGAGCGGCGATACCGACAAAGTCGCGATGCTCGGGCTGACCTATGACGATGTCCTGCTTTTACCTGATGCATCTGATGTGGTTCCTTCGGAAGTAGATACCTCCACCCGCCTGACTCGAAACATTACTTTAGCCGTGCCACTAGTTTCATCTGCCATGGATACCGTGACTGAATCCACGATGGCAATTGCGATGGCTCAGGCTGGCGGAATTGGGATTATTCACCGTAACTTGCCGATCGATGAGCAAGTCACGCATGTGAAGTTAGTGAAAAACGTTGGTCTTGCTGGGGCAGCAGTTGGTGTGGGCGATGATGGATTTGCGCGCGCGCAAGCACTCATTGAAGCGGGTGTAGATGTTGTTGTCGTAGACACAGCTCACGGACATCACCGTGCGGTACTCGATGCAATTGCGCGAATAAAGAAGTTTTCTTCCACCATTGAAATCATCGGTGGCAATGTTGCAACTCGCGCCGGTGCGCAGGCGCTGATCAACGCTGGCGCCGATGCCGTCAAAGTAGGCGTTGGTCCTGGATCAATTTGTACAACCCGAGTTGTTGCAGGTGTGGGTGTGCCACAAGTGACTGCAATTATTGAAGCAGCAAAGGCATGTAACAAGGCTGGCATTCCGCTCATTGCAGATGGTGGGCTTCAATATTCAGGTGACATTGTTAAGGCAATTGTTGCTGGGGCACACTCTGTGATGCTCGGTTCATTACTTGCTGGGTGCGAAGAATCTCCCGGTGAACTCGTAGAAATTGATGGGCGCACATATAAGGCATACCGTGGCATGGGTTCACTTGGTGCGATGCAATCACGCGGTGAACAGAAGTCATATTCGAAAGATCGTTATATGCAAGATGATGTTCTTTCCGAAGATAAACTTGTTCCCGAAGGTATTGAAGGAAAAGTTGTCTATCGCGGCCCAGTTGCAGATGTTGTTCACCAACTTGTTGGCGGACTTCGTAGCGGCATGGGTTATGCCGGTGCTCCTGATATCGAAACGCTGCGACGTGAAGGTCGCCTCATTCAAATTACTGCAGCTGGCTTACAAGAGAGCCACCCACATGATGTTCTGCATGTGGCCGATGCCCCCAACTACAGCAAGAAGAAATAGCCATGGATTACGAAATCGCACCCGGGAAAAGAGCCCGTCACGCCTATTCATTTGACGATATTGCCATTGTGCCAAGTCGTCGTACTCGCACCCCGGAAGATGTTTCCACTACCTGGCAGATAGATGCCTATAAGTTTGATCTGCCACTGATTGCAGCACCTATGGATTCAGTGGTCTCACCAGAGACTGCGATTGCGATAGGAAAGCTGGGCGGTCTTGGAGTTCTCAATCTCGAGGGCTTGTGGACACGATATGAAGATCCACGTATTCCACTCGGTGAAATCGCATCGATGCCAGATCAGCATGCAACACGTCGTATGCAAGAGATTTATGCCGCACCTATCCGCCCGGAACTTATTAAAGAGCGTATTAAGCAGATTCGTGATTCAGGTGTCACCGTTGCCGCATCGCTGTCGCCTCAGCGAACCGCCCAACTTCACAAGGCGGTAATTGATGCTGGTGTAGATATCTTTGTTATTCGTGGAACAACAGTTTCAGCTGAGCATGTTGCCGCCGAAAATGAAGCACTGAACTTGAAGAAATTTATCTATGAACTAGATGTGCCAGTTATTGTGGGCGGGGTTGCAACAACAACTGGCGCACTACACCTCATGCGCGCCGGAGCAGCTGGAGTTCTCGTTGGTTTTGGCGGCGGAGCTGCTCACACCACTCAAACTGTGCTCGGAATTCAAGTGCCGATGGCAACAGCAGTTGCCGATGTTGCAGCAGCTCGTCGTGAATACCTCGATGAATCAGGCGGACGTTATGTCCACGTGATTGCCGATGGCGCCGTTGGAAAATCTGGAAACATTGCAAAGGCAATTGCATGTGGAGCAGATGCGGTCATGATGGGCGCAGCACTTGCCAAGGCTGTTGAATCTCCAGGTCTTGGTTGGCACTGGGGTTCTGAGGCATACCATCCTGAGGTTCCTCGTGGTCAGCGCATGAATGTTGGAACCGTGGGAACGCTGGAAGAAATTTTGAATGGGCCATCACATGCATCCGATGGTTCGATGAATTTATTTGGTGCACTACGTCGTGCGATGGCCACCTGCGGATACTCAGATGTGAAGTCATTCCAGCGCGTAGAAATCGTTATGCAGCATGGCCGATAAGCACGGAGTACTTGTCGTCGATTTCGGCGCACAGTATGCACAGCTCATCGCCCGTCGTGTGCGGGAAGCGAAGGTGTATTCAGAGATAGTTCCATCATCGATTACGGCAGCTGAAGTAAGTGCAAAGAATCCAGAGGCCATCATTCTCTCTGGTGGCCCAGCTTCGGTCTATGCAGATCACGCACCGAAAGTTGACCCAGCAATATTTGCACTAGGCATTCCGGTATTCGGAATCTGTTACGGATTTCAAACAATGGCCGCCTCCCTTGCTGGCGTAGTTGCCCAAACTGGTAAATCAGAGTTTGGTCGCACCCCACTTGATGTGAAGGCTGGCTCAAAGATTTTTGCCGGACTTCCAGCATCACAATCAGTATGGATGTCACATGGCGATGCCGTCTCGGAAGTACCTTGTGGCTTTAGCATCTCGGCAGCAACTGCCGATACGCCAATTGCCGCCTTTGAGGATGCCTCCGGAAAATTAGCTGGCGTGCAATTTCACCCAGAAGTTCTGCACTCAGAACATGGTCAGGCAATCTTGCAGAATTGGCTCATTAACATCGCTGGGTGCATTCCATCCTGGACAACTGCAAATATTGCCGAAGAAGAAGTAGCTAAAGCGAAAGCTGCAATTGGCGGCAAGCGAGTCATTTGTGGCCTCTCTGGCGGGGTTGACTCTGCAGTTGCTGCAGCGATTGTGCAAAAGGCAGTTGGAAACCAACTCACCTGTGTCTTTGTCGATCACGGTTTACTGCGCAGTGGAGAATCTGAACAAGTCCAACGCGATTTTGTTGCCGCAACTGGAATCGAACTTGTTGTAGTTGATGCGCGCCAGCAATTCCTTTCAGCCCTGGCTGGTGTGATTGACCCAGAGACAAAACGAAAGATTATCGGCCGCGAATTCATCCGCTCATTTGAAGCAGCAGCCCGCGATATTGCCGCTGGCGGGGATGTTGAATTCCTAGTGCAAGGCACCTTGTATCCGGATGTTGTTGAATCAGGGGGCGGCACCGGAACTGCCAATATTAAATCTCACCATAATGTGGGCGGCCTGCCCGATGATTTAAAGTTTGCCTTAATTGAACCGCTGCGCACGCTCTTTAAAGATGAAGTGCGTCAGGTAGGTCTTGAGCTTGGATTACCGGAAGAGATTATTTGGCGCCAACCATTTCCTGGGCCAGGCCTTGGCATTCGCATCATTGGTGAAGTAACACAAGAGCGTTTAGATATCTTGCGCGAGGCAGACCTCATTGCTCGCCAAGAGCTAAAAGCTGCTGGCCTTGATCGTGAAATTTGGCAGTGCCCAGTAGTTCTGTTGGCCGATGTTCGAAGTGTTGGGGTGCAAGGCGACGGGCGCACATATGGTCATCCCATCGTGCTGCGTCCGGTTTCAAGTGAAGATGCAATGACAGCCGATTGGTCGCGAGTTCCCTATGATGTGCTCGAGAAAATTTCTACCCGGATCACCAACGAGGTTCGTGAAGTAAATCGGGTAGTTCTAGATGTGACGAGCAAGCCACCCGGCACCATTGAGTGGGAATAGGAAGAACGAGAATGAAAAAAGTAAGTGCGGTTGCAGTAGCTGTATTGGTTCTCGCTGGTGCACTCATTTCTGTGCCACAGGCAAGTGCTGCGCCAATTGTCTGCAAGCCAACAACAGCTAAAGCGCACACGCCCTTAAAAACAGTTCCGCCACAGAAGCCTGCTAAGCCTCTTCCCAAGTCAATGACACTTAAAACAAACTGCGGAGATGTAGTAATAGCACTCGATGCAAAGGCACCATTTACTGTTACTCAAATTACCGCACTAGCTAAAGCTGGTTACTACAACAAGAGTCTGTGTCATCGAGAAGCGGTATCTGGCTTTGAAATGTTGCAATGTGGCGATCCAACTGCGCAAGGTGCCGGTGGTCCGGGATTTAAATATCCTGACGAGAATTTACCTATCGGCAAAGCCCTGGCATATCCAGCGGGGACCGTTGCGATGGCCAACTCTGGGCCAAATACAAATGGCAGCCAATTCTTCTTAGTCTTCGGAGATTCACCTGCGCTGGGTCCCTCATATTCAATTTGGGGAAAGATTACAAAGGGACTCGATGTCTTGAAATACATCGCATCTAAAGGGGTTAATGATCCAAGTGGAATCGGAGCGCCAAAGATAAAGGTCGCTATCGAATCGGTTGTTGTTAAATAACGTAACGTTGCAAACTTTGAGAAAAACTTTCCTTCATTTGTCATAAATAATGGCCTGAATTTCATAACAAAAGTCAGCATGCCGAGGGACCTATCTTCAGGGATGCATTTGCTATTAGAATCACGACATCTAGGCAGACGGGTAGCTAGTCACATTAGTTGGTGAATTCAATATCAGGAGGCAATTGTGTCCAAAGAAGTATTTGCTCGTAGAAGTGAGAACTGGTTTGCGCTCAAGGACAAACATGGATTCATTTATCGCGAACGCTTACGCAATCAAGGCTACGCCCCAGATGTCTTCATCAATAAACCTGTAATTGGTATTGCTTCTACTTGGTCTGAACTTAATCCTTGCAATGGGCATCTCAATCGAGTCGCAGAGGCTGTTAAGCGTGGAGTCTGGGAATCTGGTGGCTTTCCACTTGAATTTCCTGCCATGTCATTGGGTGAGCCAATCATGCGCCCAACAACTATGTTGTATCGCAATTTGCTTGCAATGGAGGCCGAAGAATTAATACGTGCCAATCCTTTAGATGGCGTTGTACTTCTTGCAGGTTGCGATAAGACACCTCCCGGATTACTTATGGGAGCTGCAAGTGTGGATCTTCCAACCTTAATGATTACCGGCGGACCAATGCTCAATGGTCGCTATCAAGGAAAGACTCTTGGTTCTGGCACTGCAGTGTGGAAATACAGTGAAGAACTTCGCGCCGGCAAAATGACAATCGAAGAATTCTTTGCGATGGAGAGCTGCTCAGCTCGTTCCAACGGAAGTTGTATGACTATGGGAACCGCATCCACAATGGCATGTGTTACTGAAGCCCTTGGCGTGCAATTGCCAGGAAGCGCTGCAATTCCGGCAGTTGATGCTCGCAGATACTCGACTTCCCATGAAGCTGGTCGTCGCATTGTTCAGATGGTCCATGAAGATCAACGACTCTCCAAAATTCTCACACGAGAAGCTTTTGAAAATGCAATCCGGGTAAACGCCGCTATTGGTGGCTCAACAAATGCTGTTGTTCACCTCCTTGCAATCGCAGGCCGAATCGGCGTGAAACTAGAGCTCGATGACTTCGACCGACTAGCACGCGACGTTCCGGTCTTGGTAAACCTCATGCCATCAGGTAAGTATTTGATGGAAGAGTTCTTCGATGCCGGTGGCCTTCCTGTGGTTATGAAAGAAATTGAAAGCTTGCTCCATACAGATCAAATCACAGTTTCAGGTAAGACGGTTGCAGAAAATATTGCAAACGCTAAATCATGGAACGATGATGTGATTACTCCAATGGCCAAGCCGTTCCAGAAAGCGGGCTCGGGCATCGTTGTCGTACGTGGCTCGCTGGCACCAAATGGTGCTGTTCTAAAAATTTCGGCAGCTACTCCTTCGCTCTTGCAACATCGTGGCGTGGCAATGGTCTTTGATCGTATTGAAGAGTACTTAGAAGTAGCAGATGATCCAGATCTAGATGTCACCCCAGATACCGTTCTAGTTCTTCGCAACGCTGGCCCAATGGGGTATCCAGGTTTTCCGGAGGTTGGAAACATGCCCCTTCCTAAGAAGATTCTTGAGATGGGCATTACCGACATGGTGCGCGTCTCTGATGCTCGCATGAGTGGAACGGCTTACGGAACAGTTGTGCTTCATGTTTCGCCAGAAGGTGCTGCCGGAGGACCACTTGCACTAGTTGAAAATGGAGACGAGATTGAACTCGATGTTGCGAATCGATCACTTACGCTACATGTGAGCGAAGAAGTGCTTGCCGAGCGCCGAGCTAAGTGGAGTAATCCAAATCCGCTTCCCGATCGTGGTTGGTCACGGCTTTATGTGCAACATGTTCAGCAGGCACATTTAGGTGCAGACTTTGACTTCCTGGTAGGTGGAAGTGGATCGGGAATTCCGCGTCACTCACATTAACTAAAATGGTTGAGCGAAGCTCGTCTCTTCCGTAGCTTCTAACTCAAGTAAGCGGTTCCATTTTGCAGTGCGTTCTGAGCCATGGGTTGAGCCCACTTTAATTTGCTGTGCCTTCCAACCTGTTGCTAAATCTGCCAGCCAACTATCTTCAGTTTCACCAGAGCGAGCGGAAACAACAGTCTTAAAGCCCGCCTCGTGAGCTCTTTGCAAAACGTGGAGAGTGTCAGAAACAAGCCCATTCTGATTTGGCTTGATAAGAATTGCATTCGCGCTCTTCTCCGCAATCCCACGCTCAAGTCGTGATTGGCTCGTTGTAAACAAATCATCACCGAGTATTTGCAATTTATTTGGCGCATTGGAGGCAAACTCACTCCACGCATGCCAGTCATCTTCAGCGAAAGGATCTTCAATAGAGATGATGGGTTGGTTTTTCACAAGATTGGTGATGAAGTCTACAAATTTTGCCGATGTGTAGCTCTTCTTTGCATTATGAAGTTGATACTGACCATTTTCAAAGAATTGTGTGGATGCAATATCTAGCGCAAGGGAGACATCAACACCTGGCTTTAGGCCAATCTGCTCGATACATAAGACCACAAAAGAGCAGGCATCTTCTATCGAATCAAATGGAATTCCGAGGCCACCTTCATCTGCAACTAGGTGAGTAACTAGGCCTTTTGCTCGACCTCGAACTGCAGCAAGTTCTCGTATTGCAACAATCCATGAAAGAGCTTCTGAGAAAGAGCTAGCACCATGTGGAAGTACAAGCACATCTTGAATATCTAATGTGCGATTGGCGTGAGCTCCACCTGAGAGGATATTGACCATCGGCATCGGAAGTAAGAGCTTGCCTGTGGGCGTGAAAAAACGGGCCAGTGATTGGTTCTTACTATGCGCCTCCGCCTTTGCGCCAGCAAGCGAGACTGCCAGCGTGGCGTTTGCTCCTAACCCCTTACGGCTTTCACTGGGATCAATTTCCCTTATTTCATTATCAACTGTGTGCAGGGCAACTTCTTTACCAACAAGTGCTGGTGCAATTTTTGTATTTACATTCGCAACTGCAGTAAATACTGATTTACCACCATAGAACTTCTCGGCAAGAGCAGTGCCGGCATCTCGCAACTCAACGGCTTCGTGAACCCCAGTAGAGGCACCTGAGGGAACGCGCGCTGTATGAACAGAGGAGTCAGCAAGGGTAATCGCTGCAGCAACTGTTGGGCGACCCCGGGAATCAAGGACTTGGAATGCCTGAACTTTTGTGATCTTCATCGAGATTCCTCGTTAAATAGTTCTGATAAATTCATGGGGGTTGTCTCAGAGAGCGCACCCTTGCATAGCTTGGCCAGTCCGATTTGAGCTGATTCATCTAAGTAATTTACTAGTGAAGTTCCTTCAACCCGGGCAAGTGCGATAAGTGCGGTGTGCCAGGCAAGAGAGGGTGCATGCGTAATCTCGCTCTCAGCATCGTATGCCTTAAGGAAATCCTGCGCTGTTTGACGAAGAAGCCCTCGGTCATGAGAATCTTGCGCTCGATAAAATTTACAGAGCAAGTGGGCGGTTAGAAACGCTAAATCAAATACTGGGTTACCAGTATGCGTCACCTCAAAATCTAGAATGTATATATCTTGTTCTTCACTGATCATTATGTTCTTCGGTGAAAAGTCGCCATGAACTAGCGTCGTTTTTTCACTCTTTAACTCCTTGACTAAGCTCATAATTCTTGGAGACAGCGACGGATTCTTACCCGCAACGGTGCCATAGAAGGGGGTAATGCGAAGTTGTTCAAAGAGTAAATCTTCCGAGAATTTCTCTCGGCAATCTTCGGAGCTGCGCCCAAAGTTATGCCACGTAGCTAGCGTATGGCCGAGTTTTGCCCCTATCTCAGGATAGATAGTCCCTTCAAGTAAATCTGACTTCCAGACCGTTGCAGAGTGTGGAACTCGCTCAAGCACGAGGGTAAATAAATCAGGATCATAATCAATAAGTGCCGGGACTTGTTGCGGAGAGAGTGCGTGAAAAGTCTCTATGGCATGGGCTTCCACGATGGCCCGGCGTTGATCTGCTTCCCATTTAGTTGCCACCTTTAACTCGGCAAGTGCCTGTTTCAGAACTAAATCTTTTGATGGAGTCTGAACAGCAAGAACTACATTGGAAACACCACCAGTGAGGATTTCTACCGTTGTTTTCTCAGTGGCAGAAATTACCCCTCTAGCTTGAAGATATGCAACTACCGTATCTTCAGTGAGAAGTTCAACACTCATTACTTAAATAACTCTCGAAATCGTGAATGCGTTATCAACGGAGATACTTTGCCCAGTGATAGCAGTATTTGATTCGCTGGCCAATAAATAAGCACTATTTCCAACATCTTCTGGGGTAACCAACCTTCCGACTGGGGTTGCATTTTCCACATTCGCTAACTGCGAAGGCGTGAGCAATTTCTCTGCCATGGGTGTTTTTACGATTCCGGGGAGGATTCCGTTAACAAGAATTCCTTTTGCACGCCCAAGATCTACCGCCATTGACCTTACTAGCCCGCCTACCGCGGCTTTAGAGACGGTGTAAGACATTTTATCTTGGCGAGTAGATAGCTCCCACAGCGAACTTAAGATGACTATTCGCGCACCTTGTTTGATTTTATCGTGGTGCATCAACCCAGCGGTTGCCTCGGTGATTGCGACCACGTTGCCTTCGAATACACGTAACAGTTCTTGAGTCTGACCGTTCATCACATTGTCATTTGTGTTCGTTCCTTGCGCAAAAATAACGGCATCGAATTCAACATCTGTAATCTCAGCCGGAAGATGATCCTTGGTTATTGGTAGGAGAAAAGAGTGGGCAAGGGTTGATGGTGAGCGCACCGCGCAGTAAATGTTCCAATCGGCTTTAACAAATCGAGCATGGATAGCGCCACCTAGGGCACCCGTTGCACCAAAGATTAGAACGTTATTTGTTGCCACAAATTAACCCTTGTAGTCATAGCGCGTAAGCATGGAGTGGCCAATTGATGCTCTACGAACACGTTCGCGCGCAGTTGATTCAACGAGACCTTGGATATGGCCGCCGGATGGGTAGAGACCAGGAGAGTTGCGCACGGTAAATTTCAGATAAACAGGGGCGGCAACTCGTACTAAATCTGGAACTTCATAATGGCGAACAGCTCCACCGAAATCATCGGGTCCCTCAACATAAACATCGAGTGGAACATCTACCTGGGCGCGAATTGCAGCAATCTGTTGCAGTGAGAGATCTGTTGCAAGATTAAGAGTTGATGCACCTAACTCTTCTAAAATCTTTGCGGTGGCAGGATTAGTGCAAGGCAGTGCAACCGAGGTCTTCAAAATGAAATCTTTCGGCAAATCGCCCTTCTTCTTCGCTTCACCGAGAACGGCAAGTAGTCCTAAATCTCCAACAAGGACAGAGCGAAGTCCAAGACTTGCACCATGGAGCACATCTTCAACTGCATAACGAAGTTGATCAGCACCACGGAGAGTGGGCGCGGCTACTCCGCCAGCGGATGAGACAGGTTGCTTTCCGATATCCCATGCAGCGCGCGGGCCAACAAAGAGACAGACCTCAATCTTTTCTTTCTTGCCTATTGCCACCATCTCCGCGATTTCATCATCAGTCTGCATCATGATGCCGGAACCTTGGGAGATGCGATCAATCTTTAGTTTACGTTTCTTTGCTTCTTCAAGAACAACCTTGAAGGCTGCCGGACCTTCGACAGATGGAATCTCAATTTTCCAGCGACTGCCATCTTTA
>SHUV01000023.1 GCA_009694515.1 Candidatus Planktophila sp.
GGTCTCATACCAGGTGATTACTTAGGCTCGATCTGGAATCTCTTGCTATTTATTCCAACTATTACCTGCGCAATTCGGCGCATGCACGATGTAGACCACCGCGGGTGGTACTTATTGATACCAATCTATAACATCATTATGTTGATTTTCCCGTCCCGACTGCCAAATAAAAGCACAAATTAAGATTTGAACCCCCGACCCGGTGATTAAGAGTTAACGGAAGTAAGGTCTTTCGCACTACGAATCACGCTCAGAACCGCATGTAATCAGCCTAGTGAAAGCTGAATGAACCGATTTCGTATCCAAATGACTATCCCCGTTGCTACCTCATCAGCAAGATGCGAGTTCGATTCTCGTCCTCATCTCCGGTCCACCCATGATTCCGCTACGGAAACAAACGACTTTTTTGTTGCAATAAAAAACCCGCAGATCACTCTGCGGGTTTCTCTCTTAATCCCTTATTCGAAATCTCCACCACGACCGGTCAAGCGCTCACGCTTTTTGGATGGTCTATCGCCACGCGTGACAAGAAAGAGAACTGCCACGGAGTAGATAGCAATGAGCGCTAGACCAATACGCATTATGCGCCTAGAACTGCCCAAACTACGAGTGCGAAGATGCCCAGACCAAGTCCCACAATGGCAATTGCTGAGAGTGAGAGCAGGCCGCGTGAGTCAGCGATCTTCTTTGAGAGCGCGTTCTGCTCAGAAGCTGCTTTGATGTCGGTAATTAGTGCTTCACCTTCGCGCACGGCGGCGTATTGCGAAATGATGGCCAGAATTCCGGTGGCGGCAGCAACTCCGAGGGTGAGGTATTTAGCGCCATCTGTGGCGTTTTCAAAGGCGCCGATTGCAGCTAAGACAAAGATGCCGATCAGAACAAGTGCTGGTGCTACCTGTGCTTGAATAATTTGCGAGCGCATTTGATTCCATTGTTGGATTAAGTCTTGAGCCTTCATTTTTTACTCTCCTCGAGGTCAGGGCCGCGGCATCCGCAGGTGCGGCAACTAGGCAAAGATTAGAGGGCTTCTTCTTCAGGCGCGAGCCCGACGCGTGAATTAGAGGTGAAAACTAAACCTCAATCAGTGGCTGCGCTGGATCAGAGAGGCGAAAGCCGACGCTTCGAATAACGGAGATGACTTCTGGGCCGCCGCCTTCACGGATCTTCTTACGTAGTCTGGAGGCGTGGGTATCAACTAACTGGTTGGAGCCAACACCTTTCATCACACCGATTGCTTCCAGGATTTGGTTGCGAGTGAAGATGCGGTGGGGGTTTTCCATCAATAGTTGCAAGAAGTGATACTCCGTATTTGTAAGATGCAACTCAATGTGATCAATCGAGAATTGATGGGCGCTTAGGTCCATCCGCAGCGGGCCCCAGCTCAGCACATTAGCGCGCGGTGCGCGCTGACTTTGTCCGCGTGCAATCTGTTGATTTACTCGTGCTACTAAGATTTTGTTATTAATAGGCTTACTCACATAATCATCAGCTCCTGCTGACACCACCATGGCATCATCAATTACTTCATTGCGGTTTGTGAGCATTAAAATAGGAACAGTTGATTCGGCGCGCAGCAGGCGACAGAGTTCAAGTGCGCGCTGGGGGATTGCTTTCAGGTGAATGATAATTAGGCTGATATCTCTATTATCAAAGAATTCTTTTGCTTCTATGGGAGAGGCGGTGTCGGTGACTTTAAGCCCCATTACTTCAAGTTGTGAGCGAACCGCAAGGCGATCGCTCTCTTCATCTTCAACAAGTAAGACGTTTAGCGGGGCGTTTTCCAGGGTGGAGGTTTGGCTCATATTTGATGTTAGCCCGCTAGATACTTACGATTCAATAGCTACCCGTAAGTAAGTTGGAAGAGTAGGGAAAGCCCCAGATTTGAACTCTCTCACTTTTAGATTGAGCGCAGTACCGCTGTGACTTTTCCTAATATCTCACAAGCGTCGCCATCGATCGGGGCGAAGTCGCCATTGGCAGGAAGTAACCAGATATGGCCACCCTTGCGTGAGAAGGTCTTTACCGTGGCTTCGCCATCAATCATCGCTGCCACGATCTCGCCATTGTTGGCATCTTTTTGTTGGCGAATAACAACATAGTCACCATCGCAGATGGCGGCATCGATCATTGATTCACCTTTGACTTGCAACATGAAGAGATCACCTTTGCCGACAAGTGATTCTGGTAGCGGCATTGTTAGTTCTACCTGTTGATCTGCAGTAATCGGTACTCCGGCTGCAATGGCGCCAACGAGTGGAATAAAGCGGGTCTTATCTGTGTGGGCACCGGCGCCGCTCAGGTGCTCAGGTAAAACAACTTCCATGGCTCGCCCGCGGTTCTCATCGCGGCGGATGAAGCCCTTCTCTTCCAGGATATCTAGTTGGTATTTCACCGATGCGGGGGAGTTCAACCCGGCGGCATCGCCAATTTCTCGCATGGATGGGGCATAGCCCTGGGATTCAGAGGAGCTTTTGATGAATTCAAGGATGGTGATCTGGCGAGCTGAGAGCTCGGGCTTTGTGGTCATACACATATTCTTCCACAGGTTGGGGATAAATTCAAACAAATGTTCGAAAATAACTTGCAGGTGTCGGTGGGGGCAGGTATGGTTTACCCATCGAACAAGTGTTCGAAAACCTTCCCCAAGGTTTAAGCAGTAGCAGGAGCTGAGAACCATGAGCGCTATAACCCTTATAAATCAAGGAGTTTACGCGAGTAACGCTAACCTCCGTCCGTCCGGAACCCAGTTAAATCGCCGTGGTCGTCTAGCTCGCACACTCGTGGTGCTCTCTCTTGCCATCGTTTTAGCATCCCTTGTCAGCGCCAAAGCTGGGGCTGGTACCCAGGTAGTTCCGGCCGCTGCCGGCTCATTTATCACCATCACCGTGGCTCCCGGTGAGACCTTGTGGTCGCTGGCCGCTCGCGTTGAGCACGATGGGAATCTGCGCTCGCTCGTCTCAGAGATTGTTTCGGTCAACTCCCTGGCATCAGTTGATCTCACAGCTGGCCAGAAGATCCGCATCCCGCTGAAGTAATCTCATTTGGTGCGACACGCGAAAGAGATTAGCGCTTCATCCTGCAGAGTCTCAAGAAATACTTTATAGTTCCCACTAGATGTAGGGGTCGAAAGCGCTAAAACTTCCATTAGTAGTGTTTTTACGGTAGTTTTATCAATTCACCATTACATGCATATATTGGAAATTCTAGGTATTTCGAAGGGAGACACGCCGAGATGATTTGCCCGTTCTGCAGACACGATGATTCCAGGGTCGTTGACTCCCGTCCGGTCGTTGATGGCACAGAAATCCGCCGCCGCCGGGAATGCCCTAAATGTGGTCAGCGCTTTTCAACCCAAGAGGTGGCACTTCTTAACATCATCAAGCGATCAGGGGCCACTGAGCCATTTAGCCGCGAGAAGGTTCTTGTCGGCGTGCGCAAGGCGTGCCAAGGTCGCCCAGTAGATGAAGATGATTTGGTTTTACTTGCCCAGCGAGTTGAAGAGACCCTTCGCGGAACCGGGCAAGCAGAAATCGAAGCGCAAGAGGTAGGAATGGCAATTCTTGCGCCACTACGCGAACTCGATGAGGTGGCCTACCTCCGATACGCATCTGTGTACCGTAACTTTGCCTCCCTTGAAGATTTTGAAGGTGAGATAGCACTTCTCCGCGCACTACCTTCAAATGCACGACAGGCAACACCAGCAGCACAAGTAAGAACACCAGAAAAAACATCATCACTTAACCAGAAGACGGGGAAATAACACATGTCAGAGACGGTCATCAACCGACCAGCATCGAAATTTAAGACCGGCAAAGGTCTTACTATCGGGCGTATTTACACAACAGAAGGCCTTCACCCATATGACCAGGTCACATGGGATCGCCGCGATGTTGTGCAACAGAATTGGAAGACCGGCGAAGTTGTTTTCGAACAACGCGGTGTTGAGTTTGCAGACTTCTGGTCAGTAAATGCCTCAACTATCGTAACGACCAAGTACTTCCGCGGAGCAGTCGGTGCGGAGAACCGTGAATGGTCTCTCAAGCAAGTTATTGATCGCGTAGTTTTGACATATACAAAAGCTGGAAAAGAGTACGGATACTTTGCAACTGAGAAAGATGCCACAATTTTCGAGCACGAACTTACCTACATGCTCTTGCATCAGATCTTCTCATTTAACTCCCCAGTCTGGTTTAACGTAGGAACTGCCTCCCCGCAGCAAGTTTCTGCCTGCTTTATCTTGTCTGTTGATGACACGATGGAATCAATTCTTAACTGGTATCGCGAAGAAGGAATGATTTTTAAGGGTGGCTCTGGTGCCGGTCTTAACCTTTCCCGTATTCGTTCATCAAAGGAACTATTAAAGTCAGGTGGAACCGCATCTGGTCCCGTCTCATTTATGCGCGGAGCTGATGCCTCAGCTGGAACAATCAAATCTGGTGGCGCCACCCGTCGTGCAGCCAAGATGGTTGTCCTTGATGTGGATCACCCAGATATTGAAGAATTTATCGAGACCAAGGTTTCAGAAGAGCAGAAGATTCGCGCCCTGCGCGATGCTGGCTTTGATATGGACTTGGGTGGAAAAGACATCATCTCCGTTCAATATCAGAATGCAAATAACTCAGTGCGCCTGTCAGATAAATTCATGAGCGCAGTAGAAAAGGGCGAGCAGTTTGGTTTAGTTGGCCGCTCAACTGGTGAAGTGATTGAAACTGTAGATGCTCGCGCACTCTTTACCAAGATTGCCGAAGCCGCATGGGCCTGCGCCGATCCTGGAATTCAATTTGATGACACCATCAATGATTGGCATACCAACCCAGAGACCGGGCGCATTAACGCGTCCAACCCATGCTCTGAGTACATGTCACTTGATAACTCATCATGTAACTTGGCTTCCCTTAACTTGATGAAGTTCCTGAAATCAGATGGTTCATTTGATGCCAAGACATTTGGAAAAGCGGCCGAGCTGATCATCACTGCGATGGATATCTCAATCTGTTTCGCAGACTTCCCAACAGCGCCAATTGGTGAGACCACTCGCGCATACCGCCAGCTCGGAATTGGTTATGCAAACCTAGGCGCGCTGCTTATGGCATCAGGTCTTGCCTATGACTCAGAAGGTGGCCGCGCACTTGCTGGTTCCATCACTTCACTTCTGACCGGTATTACCTACAAGCGCTCCGCAGAACTTGCTGGCATTGTTGGACCATACGATGGCTTTGCCCGTAATGCATCTGCCCACACTCGCGTGATGCGCAAGCATGCTTCAGCATCATCTGCCGCTCGCCAAGAGACCACACTCGATATCGATGTCTGGACCGAGGCGAACAAAGCATGGGATGCATGTCTTGCAACCGGTGATAAGAACGGATGGCGCAATGCGCAGATCTCAGTTCTTGCACCAACAGGAACAATTGGTCTGATGATGGATTGCGATACGACAGGTATCGAACCTGACTTCTCACTAGTGAAGTTTAAGAAGCTCGTTGGCGGCGGTTCTATGCAGATTGTGAACCAGACCGTTCCAGCAGCGCTTCGCAAGCTGGGCTATGCCGAAGAGACAATCGAAGCGATCGTTGAATTCATTGCCGCAAATGGTCACGTCATTGATGCACCAGGGCTTAAGCCCGAGCACTATGAAGTATTTGACTGCGCACTAGGTGCGCGCTCAATTGCGCCAATGGGCCACGTGCGCATGATGGCTGCCTGTCAGCCATTCCTATCAGGTGCGATCTCAAAGACTGTCAACCTGCCAGAGGAAGCAACTGTGGAAGAAGTAGAAGAAGTTCACTTCCAAGCATGGAAGATGGGCATTAAGGCTCTTGCGGTCTATCGCGATAACTGCAAAGTCGGTCAGCCACTTTCTGATGGCAAGGCGAAGAAGAAGGATGCACCGGTTGAAGCTGCTGCAACTCCAGTTCGCAACCGGCTGCCAAAAGCACGCCCAGCAACAACAACATCGTTTGCAGTCGGAGGCGCCGAGGGTTACATGACCGCTGGTGCATACGCTGATGGCGCACTCGGTGAAGTCTTCTTGAAGCTCGGCAAGCAAGGATCAACTCTTGCCGGTGTGATGGATGCTTTCTCAATTGCAGTATCTATCGGACTTCAATACGGAGTTCCACTAGAGACATTCGTTGAGAAGTTCACCAACCTTCGCTTCGAGCCAGCTGGTATGACAGATGATGCAGATATCCGCATGGCGCAATCCATGATGGATTACATCTTCCGTCGCTTGGCACTTGATTACCTGCCATTTGAACAACGTTCAGCAATGGGTCTCTACACCGCATCAGAGCGGGCAGCAGCCCTTGATAACGGTGGCGAATACGCACCAATTGCGAGTGCTGATACCCCAAAAGCACCTGCGGCTGTGGCGGCTCCTGCGGCTGTAAAAGCTGAGGCCCCAAAGCCGGTAGCGGTAAAGATTGAAGCAGCACCAGTTGCCTCAACACCTGTTCAAACAATAGGTTCATCATCTGATCTCCTAGAGTCAATGGGAATCAAATCTGATGCACCGCTATGTATGACATGTGGAGTCAAGATGCGTATGTCAGGTGCTTGCTTTGTCTGCGAAGGATGCGGAAACACATCTGGTTGCAGCTAATACTTGTCCAACCCCGTTCAAAGGCCCCGTTGAGAAATCAGCGGGGCTTTTGCATTACGCAGAGTAAGAAAATCCCTCGACTTGGTTACAGGTTGGGGGATTTTCTCTCTCCTTCTATGAGAAATTCACCACCCTGAGGTTTAAAGCTACCCAGAAGTGCTATCTTTTATTTGGAACACCGCCTTGAGTATTCTCAAGACGGTGCCCAACTTCGATTATGCAGTATCCGAATGCCCGTCGTTCTTGCGGCGGGCACTCATAATTTCCAGTAACAGAAATATCAGTTTGCACACGCACGCAAGAATTTCTAGGATTTCTGATGTCTTCATAACTTCTGCTTATTTCTCATCCACCACAACATGTGATGGAATTTCTGGGGGAAGTCAGTGACGCAACCCATTGAGAAGAGGAGTCGAAGCAGGCGATAAATAGGTCTATGAGCGCTCTTAATTTCTAGGATTTTCGGGCCTTGTGGATAAGTAGTAGACTCTGCACCAGTTGTTATCGGGGTCGATGTAATTTCGAACCGGCGGTTATAGTCCGCGACCCGCACACATCCAGTGGGCGGTTGACTCAGTGAAACTCTGAGACCGACGGTTAAAGTCCGGATGAGAGATAACAGCGGAATCGGTGCACCATGTTTATCGATGACGCCTATGCGCATCTATGCTCGCTCAGCCGTGCCGGCTTGGGTGACACATACCCCAACCCAAATGTTGCTGCTGCTATCTATTCAGCAGAGGGTGCGCTGATTGCCGATGGTTTTCATAACCGCGCGCAATCCGCCGATCACGCCGAAGTTGTTGCACTCAAAAAAGCGGGCGCTGCAGCACGCGGTGCCACGATGGTTATTTCACTTGAACCATGTGCTCATACCGGAACAACACCACCTTGCACGCAGGCAATAATTGATGCCGGAATCTCAAAAGTTGTTTATGCCATCACTGATCTCAACCCGATTGCTGCCGGGGGAGCGCAGCTTCTTACCGCTGCTGGCATCACGGTGGAACATCAAAAGAGTGCCGAACTAGAATTCATGCAACGAGCATGGCTGACCAAGCAATTACTAGGTCGCCCGCTGATGATCTGGAAAGTTGCTATGACACTTGATAGCAAAGTGGCGGCAAGTGATGGCACATCGCAATGGATTAGTGGGCCCGAATCTAGGGATGACGTGCAGGTTCTGCGCGCGCAATCTGATGCCATTGTGATTGGAACAAATACCGCAATCATTGATAACCCTCATCTAGTACCTCGTGGTCACACTGCTCGCCCAGTGCGCATTGTTTGCGGAGAACAAGTGGTGCCACCTACCCACAATGTTTTTGATGAGCAAGCTCGCACCGTTACTGTGAAATCAAAGTCGATTCCAGAACTGATGAAGGTGTTAAGCGACGAGGGATTTAACCAGGTGCTAGTTGAAGCCGGCCCCACACTGGGCTCGGCGCTGATGGCAACTGGAAATATCGATGAACTCATTATTTATCAGGCACCCAAGCTACTTGGCGCCGGTAAAGAATTTGTCAGCCATCTCGGTATTTCCACGCTGGCAGATCACATCGGCCTGGAGCTGATCTCAGCTGCGCAATTTGGTAGCGATACCAAATCCCATTACCGAATTGTGAAGGGGCGCTAGATGTTTACCGGACTCATTTCAGAACTCGGCACCGTGCTATCGGTTACCCGTGGTGAGAGCTCTGCTGTCTTTACCATCAACGCACCACAGTCGGTAGCCAGCCTTAGCCTTGGCGACTCAATTGCGGTAAACGGTGTGTGCCTGACTGCTACTTCAATTACCGGTGATTGCTTCACCGCAGATGTCATGGTGCAAACACTGAAGCTGACATCACTTTCGCAAGTGCAAGTGGGCTCACCTGTGAACTTAGAGTTGGCGGCAAAGCTGGATATGCGCATGGGCGGACATATTGTCCAAGGTCATGTCGATGGCGTGGCCACCGTCGTTGCACACTCACCTGGTGAAAAATGGGCGCAGTTAGATCTCACGGTGCCAGCAGAATTAATGAAGTATGTAGTTGCCCAAGGCTCGATCACACTCGATGGTGTTTCACTCACCGTGGGGGCACTCGATGATGCAACTAATGGTGTGAGCGTCTGGCTGATTCCAGAGACGCTAGCCAAGACAAACTTGTCCGCAAAGAAAGCAGGCGGACTAGTAAACGTGGAAGTAGATGTTTTGGCCAAGTACGTCGAGCGGCTACTCAAGAAAGGTGTTGCTGGTGGAAATTAACTTTGCAGATAGCCTAGATCGATTTAGACGCGGTGAGATGATCATTGTGGTAGATGATCACGAGCGCGAGAATGAGGGCGACCTTATTATGTTGGCCGAGTATGCAACGGCTGCCAAGACTGCCTTCATGGTGCGCCACACAACTGGCATTCTCTGTGTTGCAATTACTAGCGAGCAAGCGCGTCGGCTGCACCTTCCTTATATGGTCGAACAGAACCAGGATGTGCGAAAGACCGCCTTTACCATCTCAGTAGATCTGGCCCAAGGAATCACTACTGGAGTCAGCGCGCAAGAGCGCACCGCAACAATTCGCGCACTGGGTAGCGCTAGATCACTACCGACAGATTTCATTCGCCCCGGACATATTTTTCCACTGATTGCTCATAGCGAAGGGCTAGCTGCACGTAAGGGACATACCGAAGCCGGAATCGCACTTGCCGAACTCACCGGTTCCTATCCGGCGGCGCTGCTCTCAGAGATTGTGGCAGCCGATGGTTCGATGGCGCGCGGCCAAGAGCTACTTGATTTTGCACACGTGCACCAGATTCCAATCGTTTCAATTGCCGATATCTATGAGTACCAGATCAAGTTAGAGCATGTGCCAACGCTGGTGAACTATCCGGCTTATGATTTTGAGTGGGTCAAGGTTCAGTTGCGAAACGCTGAGTGGGATATTGCAACTTATCCATCACTGAAGCACCGTGAACAAGTAGTGATGCGCTATGGCCGAGAAGATAAAGTGCCGATGGTGCGTATTCACTCGGAATGCTTCACCGGTGATGTGGTGCACTCACAGCGCTGTGATTGTGGGCAACAGCTAGATGCCGCAATTGCTGCCATTGAAGCCTATGGCTGCGGATACATTATCTATATGCGCGATCACGAGGGTCGCGGCATTGGGCTGACCGAAAAACTTAAGTCCTATACCTTGCAAGATCAGGGGCTGGACACAGTCGATGCCAATTTAGAGTTGGGCCATGTCATCGATTCTCGTGATTGGTCGGAGGCGATTGCTATCTTAAAAAACCTCAAGGTGAGCTCAGTGAAGTTACTGACTAATAACCCAGAGAAGATAGCTGCGGTCACAGAATGTGGAATCACCTGCGAGCAGATCTCCCTTGCCATTGAAAGCAATGAATTTAACGAGAAGTACCTATCTACTAAGCGCGATCGTCTTGGACATAGGCGCACCCAAGGGAGTAAATAAATGGCCGGACAAGCACCTGCAATCACAGTTCCGCAACTACCCAAGGCAAGGGTGGCCATCATCTCTTCCTCCTGGCATCTAGATATTTGTAGTGATCTAGTTGCTGGTGCCACACGTGCGCTGGAAGCGGCCCAGGTGAAGAAGATCAAGACCATCTATGTCCCAGGTTCCTTCGAGATTCCACTTGCCGCCCAGAAGATGTTTGAAAAGGGATATGACGCAGTCGTTGCTGTGGGGCTGGTACTTAAAGGTGAAACTCCACACTTTGATTATGTCTGCCACGGTGTCACCCAAGGTGTGATTGATGTGCAGTTAAAATTCTCGAAGCCGATTGGTTATGGCGTGCTCATGTGTGAAAACCTCGAGCAAGCTATTGCGCGCTCGGGGCGCCCAGGCAGCAAAGAAGATAAGGGATACGACAGCGCTATTGCAGCGCTGACACTGCTTACGCTCTAGCGCCAAGGGTGTCACCGCTTGAAATTTCTTCGCGCGGAGCCTACATTTGCGTCCCCACGGCGGGCAAACTTTTAGGAAAAGGAAAAGGAACAATGAAAGCATCAGTACTTCATAAATACGACGAGTCTCTTACTGCAAGTAACTGGGTCACATATGAGGATGTTCCAGATCCAAAGATTACTAAGCCAACAGATGTGCTCGTAAAGATCGGCGGCGCTGGCGTCTGCCGCACCGACCTGCACGTCATTGAAGGTCAGTGGAGATCTCGTATGGATCCAGATGGCAAGACCCTACTTCCATACATCATGGGCCATGAGAACGCTGGCTGGGTGGAAGAAGTTGGTTCCGAAGTTTTCGGCCTTAAAAAAGGTGATCCAGTAATTTTGCACCCGCGTCTATCTTCTGGTTTTGAAATTGAGCATCGTCGCGGTGAAGATATGCACGGCACTGGAACATTTCCGGGCGTGAGTGAAAACGGTGGCTACGCCGAAGCACTTGTCACCAGCGTTCGCAACATTGTGGCCCTTCCTAAATCACTCGCTCCTAAGGCAGTTGCTGCTTATGCCGATGCTGGTCTTACCGCCTATCACGTTGCTAAGAAAGCATCTCGCACACTTTTACCAGGTCAGTTTGTGGTGGCTATTGGTGCAGGTGGACTTGGACATATTGGAATTCAATGCTTGAAGGCAATGTGCGCCGCCGAAATTATCGTCGTTGACATGTCAGATATGGCGCTGAAGTTGGCAAAAGAGAGCGGGGCCGATCACGTCATTAAGGCCGATGGCAATGAAGTCGAAGCTGTTATGCAGCTAACCAAAGGCTTTGGCGCCGAAGCAGTCATCGACTTCGTGGGCGAAAAGGGCTCAACTAAGAAGGGTCTGGAAATGACTCGCGCGCTCGGTAATTACTACATCGTTGGCTATGGCGAGAACATCACCATCTCAGCGCTCGACCTCATCACTACCGAGCGCAATATCGTCGGTAACTTGGTGGGAACATGGGCTGATCTCAATGAGCTCATGTCCTTGGCTGATCGCGGATTAGTTCACCTCTCAACTGTGGAGTACTCATTAAAAGATGCCGATCAGGCGCTACATGATTTAAACGCTGGCAAGGTTAAGGGTCGCGCAATTCTGATTCCTTGATATCAAAGTCAAGAAAGCCTAAAGAAGTTCTAAGTACTACCTTGTTAAGTCTCGGAAAACCACCTCATCGAAGGAGATGAACTGCCAGTGAAAAAGATTGAAATCGCGCAGTTCGGTGGCTCCGAGACTTTGCAATTGGTAGCTGCACCTACTCCTACCCCGACAGCTACCCAGCTATTGGTGAAGGTGGCAGCCGCTGGTGTTAATTTCGTAGATATCTATCAACGCAATGGAAATCCTGTCTATGGCATGAAGGTGCCGTACACCCCAGGCATGGAAGGCGCTGGAGTT
>SHUV01000024.1 GCA_009694515.1 Candidatus Planktophila sp.
GGCTGAGAGGACTTCATTGAAGTCGACCGTCTGACTGGTCCGGTAATGCGGATCTAGAAATGGCAGGTGTATTTTGTTCTCAACTTTATTTACAGCATGGGGTTATGAGGTTTCCTACCTCGAATTTATCGCTTCCCTTGTCTCATTTATCGGAGTGGCACTAGGCATTACTCGAAAGAGAATTACTTGGCCATGGTGGGCCGCAAGCAGTGTTCTATATGGCATCTTCTTTCTGCAATATGAACTCTATGCCAGTGCCGCCCTGCAACTTATTTTTATCGCAGCGGCCATCATTGGCTGGTTTGGCTGGGAACCTACGGGTGCTAAACCAGGGCCAGTAAAGAACTCTTATCGCATCTATATCCTGGCGGCGATTCTGGTTTCAACTCTGGCACTTGGCCCAGTACTTAAATCTTTGGGAGCAGCCTCTACTTACGTTGATGCCATTCTCTTCTTCGGAAGTTTTGCCGCGCAAATGCTGATGGTCTATCAGAAGTACGAGACTTGGCCACTATGGCTGGTAGTTGATGCTGGATACGTCGCCCTCTATGCCTCACAAGGGTTACTCTTTACAACGTTGCTCTACGTACTCTTTACAATCATGGCAGTACTGGGATGGATCAGTTGGTATGGAGCTCACCGCCGCGCTATTAGATCTCTGTAAAGGTGTAGCGCAACCCATCATCGCAATCGATGGACCGGCAGGTGGTGGAAAAACTACCCTTGCACAAAATCTTGCACTCGCCTTTGCCACATCTCTGTCCACCACCGTGATTCATATGGATGATCTCTACGATGGCTGGGATGGCGCACTCGATGAAGATTTCTCATCAGTCCTATCGCATATCGTCGAATCACATAAGAAATCAGAGAATATTTCCTATTCTTGCTATAACTGGAGTGAGGCAAAATTCAATGAAGCAAAAGTAGTGCCGCACACACAATTATTGATTTTAGAAGGTGTGGGAAGCGGTCAGAGTTCTATCCGCTCTTCTCTCGCTGCCTTAATCTGGATAGATATCAACGATAAGCAAGGTTTGGCGCGGGTTATCGCGCGCGATGGTGAATCAATAAGAGTTCCGATGGAGAAGTGGCTCACACTTCAGGAGCAACACTTTCACCTCGAAGGTACGCAGAACGCCGCGGATTTCATACTCACTACCTAGAATTTGCCTTATGTCTGACCTGACCGGCGAGCTAATCGATGGGCGTTATCAACTCATCCGCCAGATGGCCAGCGGTGGAATGGCCAGCATCTATGAGGCGGTAGATACCAGACTTGATCGCAAAGTGGCAGTCAAGATCATGCATCCACACCTTGCTCAAGATGAACAGTTTGTGGAACGTTTTATTCGCGAAGCAAAAGCTGCCGCATCACTGGCACATCCCAATATTGTCGCGGTTCAAGACCAGGGCTGGAACCAAAATGGAACACCTGCAGTATTTCTTGTCATGGAACTCATCGAAGGTCACACCCTTCGGGAATACCTAAATGAACGCGGGAAGTTATCAATCGATGATGGCATTAAATTCCTATCACCCGTTCTAAGCGCACTTGCTGCTGCTCACAAAATTGGCATTGTTCACCGTGATATTAAGCCTGAAAATATTTTGATTTCCAAAGAAGGTCGCATCAAGATTGCAGATTTTGGTCTGGCCAAAGGTCCACTGCTGGGCGGAACTATGACGGCTGAATCAAGTGTGATTCTCGGCAGCGTTTCCTACCTATCTCCCGAGCAAGTGCAACGTGGAATTGCAGATGCCCGAAGTGATGTGTATTCAATTGGCATCACAGCATTTGAAATGTTTACCGGAAATAAACCTTTTGAAGGTGATGCTCCTATTCAAGTGGCATATATGCATGTCAATAGCCGGGTGCCAAAGATAAGTTCGGTGCTAGACAATGTGCCCAAGGCACTCGATGAGCTGATCTATCGGGCAACCAGTGCTAACCCGGATGAGCGTCCGCGCGATGCTGGAGCATTCTTTGAAGAGCTCAGCGCACTGAATCCCAAGAAGAACCAGCTGAGTCTTGAATTAGATATTCCCATTGCACCGATGCGCCCTAAGAAGGAACCTAAATCACTGCGCAAGCGAGTGCGCGAAATTACCGCTGCGATTCCAGTTCCAAAAGCCCAAGAAACAACGGCCCAAGTTGAAAAGCGGAAAAAGATAAGTAAGCGAGTAAAGCGAAATAGATTTGTCGCACTCGGTTTGGCGGTCGCACTTGGAATATTCGGTTGGTATGCCCTGATTGGGCCAGGTTCCCGCGTTGTTGTTCCCTCCACCGTGGGTGCAACCCAAGATGAGGTGCGCGCGGCACTTGATCCACTCGGGCTCACCTTTGTCGTTGCTGAAAAACGATTTAGCGAAGAGATTGGCGCAGAGCGAGTTATTGAATCTTCTCCCGAAGGAGGAGGACGCATTGATCAAGGCGGAATCGTTGATCTCGTTATCTCTAAAGGACCAGAGCGTTATGCAATTCCGCAATTAGCTGGTCTAACTCCAAAAGCTGCTGCAAATCTGGTGCGAAAACTTCCACTGGCGCTGCAAGTGAATATTGAAGAATTTAACCTCACTGTTCCCAAAGGTTATGTGATTGGCTCGGTGCCAAATTCTGGCGAGAAGGTAAAGCGTGGCACCGCAATTACTATTCGCATCTCTAAAGGCATTGAACAAATTGCAATTGCATCATATGTGGGCAAGAGTGCGGATCAAGCACTGAATGAACTTACCGAAGCTGGTTTCATGGTCAGTTCGATCTACGGCTTTAGTGAGACTCGACTTGCCGGTGAAGTTATCTCACAAAAGCCCGAGGGTGGAAAGAACGTTAATAAAGGTTCCGAGATTGAGCTCGTCGTATCTAAAGGTTCACAATTTGCCTATATTCCTAATGTCTTCTCTATCGAGGAATCGCTAGCGACTCAAAGCCTGAAAGATCTTGAACTCAAAGTTGTTGTGAAGAAGATTGGCAAAAAAGCGGTAAAGAAAGTCACTTCTGTTTCACCGAAGGTAGGCACGAAGGTTAAACGTGGCAGTACTGTAACCATCACAGTAGGGTGAGCCGGTGAAGAAACCTCGTATCGGCGCCCACACCCCCACATCTGGCGGAATGGCTAAGCGATCTATCGCCTATGCCGAACTAACCGGTGCTGAAGCTATTCAAGTCTTCACTTCCAATCCTCGCGGTTGGGCGATGCCGGAAACAAACCACGAAGCAGATGCCATCTTCCGGGAAAAAGCGGCAGCACTTGATCTTGAAACGTATGTGCATGCACCATTTCTGATCAATCTAGGTTCTCCAACCGAAGGCACCTACAAGAATTCATTGGCATCAACTGAGTACTCACTCAAGCGCGGCCAGGAAATTGGCGCTCTGGGTGTGGTGGTTCATACCGGCTCGGCCGTTAATGAGGACTTTATTGATAAAGCATGGAAGCAGATTAATAAAGGCATGATGCCAATTCTTGAGGCGCTCAGTGATGATGCGCCATACCTGCTGCTAGAACCCACCGCCGGACAGGGGCAATCGCTAGTAAAGCGCATTGAGGATCTTGAATACTATTTAAAAGCCCTTGAATATCATCCAAAAGTTGGCATTTGTTTGGACACCTGCCACGTCTTTGCCGCCGGCCATGACATTGCAAAAAAGGGTGGGATGAAAGAAACGCTGGATCTCTTAGTTGAAGTTGCCGGTATCGAACGTATTCAACTCATTCATGCCAATGACTCAATGGATGTGTGTGGCGCCCTTAAAGATCGCCACCAAAATATTGGTGAAGGATTTATCGGCGTTGATCCATTTCAAGAACTTTTGCAGCACCCAGCTATTGCCAATGCTCCACTGATTCTTGAAACTCCAGGAATGGAGCCCGAGCACGGTGCTGAAATTGCACTGCTAAAGAAGTTGCGAGGATGAGTTCTTCGCATGCACTGAAAATGCGTTTGGCGCCGTGGGCGCTGCTCCTGGTTTCTGCATCATGGGGCCTTGCCTTTGTGGTCATGAAAGATGCGATTGAGCGCCAGAGTGTGAACAGCTTTCTCTTCACCCGTTTTCTGGTCGCTGTGATTGCAATGTTCTTACTTAAACCAACTGTCATTCAAGTGATCAATCGAGAAATACTGCGGAAAGGATTTATCGCAGGTCTTTTTCTAGCATCTGGTTACATTCTGCAAACTTTGGGTCTTGCCCTAACCGGCGCCGCCGTTACCGGATTTATTACCGGGCTCTATGTTGTTGCCACACCTGTTCTTGCCGCACTCGTTCTTCGTGTGCGAATCACTGCCTTCACCTGGGGATGCGTTCTGCTAGCCACCGTTGGCCTGGCTCTACTTTCACTTAAAGGGTGGAACCTTGGCTATGGCGAGTTCTTAGTCTTCTTATGTGCCATCGCCTTTGCCGCTCACATCATCGCTTTAAGTAAGTGGAGCAATGGACTTGATGTCTATGCCATGACCATCGTGCAACTCACAACGTGTGCGCTAGCAACAGGTGTCATCTCACTTATTCAGGGCTATGAACTTCCTCCAGATCGCAATGGTTGGTATGTCGTTCTCTTCACCGCCATCATTTGCACAGCCGTCGCCTTTGTTGTGCAGACTTGGTCGCAGGCGCATATGTCAGCTACCAAAGTCGCCGTTATTTTGACCATGGAAGTTGTCTTTGCCGCGCTCTTTGCCGTGGTTTTCGGCGGAGAATCCCTCTCACTTCGCACCTTCTTTGGTGGTCTGCTCGTACTGATTGCTATGTTTATGATTGTGCTTAAGGAGACCTAAAGATGGCAATTGATCTACGTTCAGATACCGTCACTGCGCCGAGCACTGGGATGCGAGCTGCAATGGCTGGCGCTGTTGTCGGCGATGATGTTTACGGGGATGATCCCACCGTTAATTCACTAGAAGAGCGCGTTGCAGCACTCTTTGGACACGAGGCCGGTCTATTTAGCCCCACTGGTTCACTTGCAAATCAATTAGCAATTCGCACATTAGTTAAACCTGGCGAAGAGTTGCTGACCGAAACTAGTTCTCATATCGTGCGCGCCGAACTCGGAGCCGCGGCAACATTTAGTGGAATCACCACTCGCACCTGGCAGTCAGCCCATGGTGTGTTGCGCGCCGAAGATCCACTTGCAATCGCCCATGAAAATGCCGGGCCGTATTTAGTATCAACAACTGCAATAGCAATTGAGAACACGCACAACTTTGGTGGCGGAACGATTCAACCCATTGATGAGATTGCAGTTCTGGCTCGAGCCGCGCGTGCTCGTGGAATCTCTATGCACCTAGATGGTGCCCGCATCTGGAATGCCCATGTCGCATCAGGAGTATCACTGATCGAATACGGCAAGCACTTTGACACTATTAGCGTCTGTCTCTCAAAAGGCTTAGGTGCACCGATTGGTTCACTCATGCTTTCGACTAAAGCACGCGTGGCAGAGGCGCGCATCTGGCGCAAGCGCTATGGCGCTGGAATGCGACAAGTAGGAATCATCGCCGCTGCCGGCCATTACGCACTGGATGCGAACATCACTCGGCTTGGCGAAGATCACACCAAGGCGAAGAAGATTGCCCGCGCAATGCATGCACTGAATCCATCGCTTGTGCATCCCGATAACGTGCACACAAACATTGTGGGCCTAGACCTAGTTGGCATGGGCATGACAGCGGCCGAGTTAAATACCCGCTGCCGCGAAGCTGGGTTATGGATTAGCGCACTTGGTAAACATTACGCACGTCTTGTTACTCATATGGATGTCAGTGATGGGCAATGCGATGAGGCAATTGCGATATTACAGCGCGCCCTCGTGGCGAAGTAGCCACTCTTTCTTCGCTAACCCATACGCATAATCACCGAGTGATCCCCCGGTTTTAACTATTCGGTGACACGGCACCACCAACACAATTGCATTCTTGGCACACGCACTTCCCGCTGCCCGAATCGCAGCCGAACTTCCGGCCCGAATCGCTAGCTCTGAATAGGAAATGACTTTGCCGGGGCGAATCTTCTTCATCGCCTTCCAAGCTTCTTGCGAAAAATGACCACCCGATTGACGCACATGTATTGCACCTAAGGCAGCGATATCACCATCAAAATAATCGGTGAGCAAATCGGTAATGACCGGAATCTTCTTCACGCTAGTGATTTCTCGCAGCGAGTCTTCTTGACTCAAACTTTCCTTGAGCGCTTTGACACTAGATAAATTAGCAGCCAGCAAAACATGCTCATCTGCGATGAGATTGAGAGTTCCGATCGGGGTTTGGAAGGTGGAGAGAAGCAGGCTCACCCTGGCAAAGTTAGCGGTCGCGCAACATTTCGGCAACCAAAAATGAGAGTTCCAGTGACTGCGAATGATTCAGGCGCGGGTCACACGCTGTCTCATAGCGCGATTCAAGATCCTTTTCCGAGACCTCATTACCCCCGCCCAGACACTCAGTGACATCATCACCGGTCAGTTCGATATGGATTCCACCTGGGTGGGTGCCAAGCTTCTTATGCACCTCGAAGAATCCACGGACTTCATCGAGCACATCTTCAAAGTTACGAGTCTTATAGCCATTCTTTGATTCAAAGGTATTGCCGTGCATGGGATCACAGACCCAGAGCACTTGTGCACCGCTTTTAGTAACGCCCTCAACAAGTTTGGGAAGTACTTCGCGAATTGTCTTAGCGCCCATACGCGTAATAAAGGTAATACGCCCTGGTTCATTATCTGGGTTGAGTTTGGCAATCAGCGCTAGCGCATCTTCCACAGTTGATTTCGGCCCTAACTTCACTCCGATGGGATTACGCACCTTGGATGCGAAGTCCACATGTGCACCATCTAATTGGCGCGTGCGTTCACCGATCCAGATGAAGTGCCCAGAAACGTCATACGGTAGCTCTGTTCGGGAATCAATACGCGTCAGCGCCTTCTCGTATTCGATGATGAGTGCTTCATGGCTGGAATAAAAATCAACGGCCTTAAATTGCTCAGGATCAACACCGGCAGATGCCATGAAGGCAAGTGCTCGGCCAATCTCAGTTGCCATCTGTTCGTACTTCTCACCGAACTTTGAATCGCGGATAAATCCCTTATTCCATTCGTGCACCTGACGCAGATCTGCAAATCCGCCACGCGTAAATGCTCGAACCAGGTTCAGCGTGGCGGCAGAGGTGTTATAGACGCGCACCAAACGCTGCGGGTCTGGCGTACGAGAACTTTCCGTGAATTCAATATCGTTCACCGCATCGCCTCGGTAGGCAGGAAGTGTGACATCACCACGAGTTTCAAGATCATTAGAACGTGGCTTGGCAAACTGCCCCGCCATCCGACCTACTTTGATCACCGGCAAACTTGAGTGATATTGCAATACCGCAGCCATCTGCAAGATTGTCTTAATTCGATTACGAATGGAATCTGCCGTGGCTGATACAAATGTCTCTGCACAATCTCCGCCTTGCAACCAAAAAGCACGACCGGCTGCAGCTTCGGCAATCTTTGCCTTGAGATCATCGCACTCACCAGCAAAGACAAGTGGCGGTAACGCTTTGAGATCAGCAACAGCCTTTGCAAGTGGTGCACCATCTTTGCCACCAGGCCAATTAGGTTGCTGCGCAGCAACTAGCTTGGGGTCAAAGAGGTTATCCAGCTTTGAGGAAGAGTTCATAGTCATAATCGTAGAGCGTTCAGTTGCAATCTCGGAGCGAGATTAGCCAAAGAACGAAGTGATCTCCTCATAGCGCTCGAAGGGAACGGTCTTAAGGACATCAGTTGCCGATGCCAATGGCACGCGCGCAATCTTGGTTCCGTGCAGCGCCATCATCTTTCCGAAATCTCCATCATGGACCGCCGTAATAGCTTCCAGTCCAAATCGTGAGCTAAGAACTCGGTCAAATGCCGAAGGAGTTCCACCGCGCTGGATGTGACCCAGAACTGTGCAACGAGTTTGGTAGCCAGTCTTTTTCTCAATCTCTTTGGCAAGCCAATCGCCAATTCCGGAGAGTTGAACGTGACCAAATGCATCAAGTGGCTGGTCTTTAGTAATCATGTCCCCATCTTGAGGAATTGCACCTTCTGCAATAACAATGATGGGAGCTGTGCCAGTTGCAAAACGTGACTTCACATATTCACAGACTTTATCGACTGAGAACTTAACCTCTGGAATCAAGATACAGGCAGCATCGCCGGCGATTCCTGAATGCAGTGCAATCCAGCCGGCGTGACGGCCCATGACCTCAACGATGAGTGGGCGGTGATGTGATTCAGCCGTGGTGTGCAGGCGATCAATTGCCTCCATCGCGATATTTACTGATGTATCAAATCCAAATGTGAAATCTGTGTTATTCAGGTCGTTATCGATCGTCTTTGGAACACCAATGACTTTTACTCCTAGGGCATCGAGCTTTGTTGCCACACCGAGGGTATCTTCGCCACCAATTGCAATCAGAACGTCGATTCCCTGGTCTGCAAGATTTTGCTTAATGCGCTCAACGCCATTTTCAATCTTAAAAGGATTGGTACGTGATGAACCAAGAATGGTTCCACCCTTGGCAAGAATTGGTTTTACTATTGCTAGATCCAGCGGCATAGTCAGCGCCTCTAGCGGGCCTTTCCAACCATCGCGGAAGCCAACGAATTCATATCCGTACTCTTTGATTCCCTTTGTGACGACTCCACGAATAACCCCGTTGAGTCCTGGGCAGTCGCCCCCACCAGTAAGAATTCCAATGCGCATTACATACTCCAAAATTGGCTGATTGGTAGTCAACATTGACGGGCACAGTCTAGCCTTTCCACTATGACACTAGCGCCAGAAATCCGTGCTTTCCTAGAAGCCGGTGCCGCCGCCGGATTACCACAAGTGTGGGAAGCCCCCATCGAAGTTATCCGCGGAAATAGGCAATCTCAGACAGCATTTACCGGCCCGGTAGAAAAAGTTGCAGAAGTAGTCAACACATTTATCCCAGGCCCAACAGCTGATCTTCCAATTCGCATCTACCGACCAACAACAGCTACCAACGCCCCAGCGATTATCTATCTACATGGCGGCGGTTGGGTGCTGAACTTCCTTGATATTTATGATGCCTCACTGTCTCGCCTTGCAAATCAAACTGGGGCAACAATTATTAGCGTGCACTACCAAAAGGCCCCAGAGCATCCATTCCCGATTCCATTTGATGATTGCTATGCCACCTTGCTCTGGGTGATTAAGAACGCCAAATCACTACAGATTGATAAAAATAGAATTGGAGTCGCCGGTGATAGCGCCGGCGGAAATCTGGCATCGGCAGTTGCACTCAAAGCGCGCGATAATGGAATTAACCTGGCATTCCAGCTCCTTGTCTATCCCTGCAATGATCGCAAATTCGACACGCTTTCTTATAAGGAACATGCAACCGGATATGGGCTCACAACCCAGGCCATGGAATGGTTCTGGGATCAATATTTGCAAGGTGATACACATGATCAAAATCCTTATGCAATTCCGCAAAGAGCTAAAGATTTTTCCGCATTGGCTCCAGCTATCATCATCACAGCCCAATATGATCCACTGCTCTCTGATAGCGAGAAATATGCTGAGGTTTTGCGCAAGGCCGGCGTTAGCGTTCAATACCGCGAGTATGAAGGAATGATTCATGGCTTTTACTCAAATATGGGCATCACGCCAACATCGGCCACAGCAATTGATTTCGCTGCCGCTGAAATCAGAAAGCTCATCTAAGTAGTGTCAAGACGCGGTTGGTTCCTATTTATCTTAGTTGGCTTCCTCTGGGGTATTCCTTACCTATTTATTAAAGTTGCCGTAGATCCCGATAATGGGTTTACGCCGGCAATCGTCGTCTGTCTGCGCACCGCAATTGGCGCAGCAATCTTGATTCCGATTGCAATGAAGCAGAAGCAGCTCATGCCCGCCCTTCGCGGAATCAAATATGTTGCGCCATATGCACTCTTAGAGATGATCGGGCCCTGGATTCTGATCGGCACCGCCGAACAGAAGATTTCATCTGGACTAGCCGGACTTCTTATCGCTTCAGTTCCGATCTGGGCGACCATCTTTGCCTCTCTACAAGGTGATAAAACAGTTTGGCATCGCACGCGATTAGCGGGGTTGGTACTGGGTTTCATTGGACTTGTTGCAGTTGTTGGTATTGAAAGCATTAAGGGAAGTTCCGATACCCTCTCCATCTTTATGGTGCTAGTAGCTGCAGTGGGTTACTCATATGCGGTGATGATGGTGCAAAGAGCGCTGCCAGGTGTGTCAGGCATTGCAATCAATGGTGTGGCGATGGCGATTTCGGCGCTCTTCTATCTTCCCTTCACCATTGTTCAGTGGCCAACGCATGAGATTTCAACTGCTGCCATAAATTCAATTATCGGTCTTGGAGTACTTTCGACCGGGGCGGCATTCGCTGCCTTCTTCACACTTGTATCAATCATTGGCGTTGCGCGCGGATCTCTGGTGACCTATCTCAATACCGCATTCGCAGTAGTTCTGGGCGTGCTTATTCTCGGTGAACCACTGACAATCGGAATGGCCCTTGGTCTGCCGTTGGTATTGATTGGTTCTTACTTCGCGAGCCGAAAGCCAGTAACTAAGTAATTCGCGCCATAATGTGACAATGCTTGAAGCGCTCTTCCTTGGTTTAGTACAAGGTCTCACCGAATTCATTCCAGTTTCCTCCAGTGCACATATCCGAATCTTTGGTGAGCTCTTGCCGAATGCAAGTGATCCAGGGGCTGCCTTTACCGCAATCACTCAGATTGGCACAGAGCTGGCGGTACTGCTCTACTTTAGAAAAGATATTTTAAAGATCATCCGTGCTTGGATTTCACGCGATGGTTCTCCGGAAGCGCGTCTTGGAACGCTGATTATTATTGGCTCTCTTCCCATCGTCATTCTCGGTTATCTCGGTCAGGATTACATCACCAATAACTTCAGATCACTCTGGATTGTTGCCACAACTCTGATTCTCTTTGGTCTGATCCTTGGCTTTGCAGATCACATTGGAAAACGAGAAAAAACATTAGATGTCCTAAATTCCAAAGATGGCATCGCCTACGGCCTGGCCCAATCTCTTGCACTTATTCCAGGTGTTTCCCGCTCCGGTGCAACGATTGCGCTCGGAAGATTTCTTGGATACAAACGCGAAGCAGCTTTGCGTTACTCATTCTTGCTGGCAATTCCGGCGGTATTCGGAAGTGGGCTCTATGAGTTAAAAGCTGCCATGGAAGATTCAACAGTCTCGGTCTACTCCATGCCAGAGATCTTGGCTGCCACAGTTGTGGCATTTGTTGTCGGCTATAGCGTCATTGCCTGGCTGATGAAATTTATTGCAACCAAGACCTTCACACCATTTGTTATCTATCGTGTCGTGCTAGGTACCGCACTCCTGATTGCACTTGCCACCGGAGCACTTAGCGCTCAATAAAACCAAGTCTTTCCAGTAACTTAGGATCGCGCTGCCACTCCTTGGAAACTTTCACGTGAAGACCGAGAAATATTCTTGCCCCAAGTTCACGCTCAATATCTTTTCGTGCCCGAATTCCAATATCTTTGAGGCGCTCTCCTTGGTGACCCAAGATGATTCCGGTCTGTGAATCGCGCTCAACGTGAATCGTTGCGTGAATATCAAAAAATGGTCGACTTCCCTTTTCTTCCCGCTCTGACATTTCATCGATAGTGACCATAATCGAATGCGGAAGCTCTTCCCGAGCATCGCGCATGGCTGCTTCACGTATGAGCTCACAGATGAGTTGTTGGATTCCTTGATCACT
>SHUV01000025.1 GCA_009694515.1 Candidatus Planktophila sp.
GCGCGAACCTTTGCAACTACTACGTAGCCTTCAAGTCCAGCATTTTCGGCAATCCAACGAAGTGGTTCATCGCAAGCTTTGCGAACGAGTGCCACACCAACTGCCTTATCACCGGTGAAGCCGAGGTTGTCATTAAGTGCATCGGCAGCGTGAACAAGTGCTGCTCCTCCACCAATAACGATTCCTTCTTCCACAGCTGCACGAGTTGCAGAGATAGCATCTTCTAGGCGGTGCTTCTTCTCTTTGAGTTCAACTTCAGTGTGTGCGCCAACCTTTATAACGCAGACGCCACCAGCGAGTTTTGCAACGCGCTCCTGGAGCTTCTCGCGATCCCAATCAGAGTCAGAGGTTGCTATCTCGTTACGAATTTCGCTCACGCGACCAGCAACTAGTGCCTTATCACCAGCGCCGTCAACGATTGTGGTTGCATCCTTGGTGATCACGATGCGACGAGCGCGACCGAGATCTTCAAGTGTTGCAGCCTCTAGCTTCATTCCGATTTCACCTGAGATGACTGTTGCACCCGTCAAGATTGCGATGTCTTGCAACATTGCCTTGCGACGATCTCCAAAGCCTGGTGCCTTAACGGCAGCTGAAGTAAATACTCCGCGCATGCGGTTTACCACCAGCGTTGAAAGTGCTTCACCTTCAACATCTTCGGCAATGATAAGAAGCGGCTTTCCTGCCTGTGAGACCTTCTCTAGCAGAGGTAGGAGTTCAGGAAGTGCTGAGATCTTATTTGCAGAGATGAGAACGTAGGCGTCATCTAATACAGATTCCATACGGTCTGGGTCTGTGACGAAGTATGGCGAGATGTAACCCTTGTCGAATTGCATACCTTCTGCAAACTCAAGTTCGAGTGCAGTAGTTGATGCTTCTTCCACAGTGATGACGCCATCTTTGCCGACCTTGTCCATTGCTTCTGCAATGAGGTCACCAATAGCGCGATCTTGGGCAGAGATAGTTGCGACGTCAGCAATCTGTGCCTTGTCTTTTACAACTGTTGCATTCTCGCGAAGGCGTGCCGAAACAGCTTCTACAGCTGCTTCGATACCGAGCTTGAGATCCATTGGCTGGGCGCCGGCAGCAAGGTTACGAAGACCTTCCTTGACCATGGCTTGAGCCAGAACTGTGGCAGTAGTTGTTCCATCACCAGCGACATCGTTGGTCTTTGTGGCAACTTCCTTAACGAGCTGTGCGCCCATGTTCTCTACTGGATCTGAAAGTTCAATCTCTTTTGCAATTGTCACACCATCGTTAGTGATAGTTGGCGGCCCAAATGACTTAGCGATAACTACGTTGCGACCCTTAGGCCCAAGTGTTACCTTGACTGTGTCCGCGAGTTGATTAACTCCACGTTCCATTGCGCGACGAGCATGCTCATCGAATTCCAACATTTTTCCCATGAATTACTTCTCGATAATCGCGAGGATGTCGCGCGCAGAGAGAACGAGGTACTCCTCGTTGTTGTACTTCACTTCGGTTCCGCCGTACTTGCTGTAGAGAACAACGTCGCCGACTTTTACATCCATTGGTACGCGAACGCCATCATCGAAGCGGCCTGGGCCAACTGCAACAACTGTGCCTTCTTGTGGCTTCTCTTTCGCGGTATCTGGAATGACAAGTCCTGATGCAGTTGTTGTCTCAGCTTCATTTGCCTTAACAACGATGCGATCTTCGAGCGGCTTAATGGCAACTGCCATGGTGGTACTCCTTCTTATTCGAGTTTTAGGTTCGATACATCCACTATGTCGGAAACCCACCCGCCGTTAGCAGTGTGGACCCGAGAGTGCTAACGCCAAGCCTAGGGGCGCTTATTCCACCCGGCAAATCCAGCCGCTAGAGGCTGACCTGCTCCACCTTCAGGCTCGAATCAGCGTCAAAGGCCCCTCGTGTGGCAGGTCTGCCGGCGCTAACCATCAGGGCACCCAGCGCGGCCACCATCGCCCCATTGTCGGTACAGAGGTCGGCAGCAGGGATGCGAAGTTCTACCCCCGCCTTCTCGCAGCGATCAGCTGCCACGGCGCGAAGACGTGAATTTGCCGCTACCCCACCGGCAATCACCAGTGAATTAATCCCGGTTGATTTACATGCTGCCAGTGCTTTGAGCAGCAAGACATCGACTACCGCCTCTTGAAATGACGCTGCCACATCTGCGCGAACAAATTTTGGTGTGTTCTCCAAATATCTAGCCACTGCAGTTTTAAGTCCGGAGAAGGAAAATTCGTAGGGGCGAGTTTGCCAATCCTGGGAAGTTGTCAGCCCCCTTGGGAAATCGATAGCTGTGGCAGATCCGCTGAGAGCTTCCCGATCGATGGCAGGTCCTCCTGGAAAACCTAACGCCAATAATCTCGCAATTTTATCGAAGGCCTCTCCTGCTGCATCATCCATAGTTGCACCCAGTTTGGTAATCGAACCGGTGATGTCATCTACTTGCAAAAGTGAAGAGTGGCCACCGCTGACCAGCAACGCAATAGTTGGATCAGTGGGTTTGTCGTGGGTTAAGTAATCAACGGAAACATGAGCTGCCAAATGGTTCACACCATAGAGCGGGCGGCCCAGGCCTTGCGCTAAACCACTTGCTGATGCCACACCCACAAGGAGTGCTCCCACAAGTCCGGGGCCAGCTGTTACAGCAATGGCATCGATATCTTTAAGTGAAATCTTGGCCTCAGTTACTGCGCGTTTAATGCTAGGCAGCATCGCTTCCAGGTGTGCCCGGGAAGCGATTTCAGGAACTACTCCCCCAAAGCGCGCATGTTCCTCCACACTCGATGCGATGACATTGGCAAGTAAGGTGCGACCGCGCACAATTCCGATTGCGGTTTCATCACAGGAGGTTTCAATACCAAGAACTATCGGCTGCATCATGTGAACTCCTTACGCATTACAAGAGCGTCACTGCCAGGACCGTAATAATTCATGCGCACTGAAATCTGCATATAACCAAGTGCCTGATAGAGCTCGATGGCGGTGGCATTGGTATGTTCAACTTCCAGCATCATGGCGCTGGCACCACGTTCTTCTGACCATTTCTCTATCTGTCGCATAAATTCGCGGGCTATCGCCTGCCTACGAAATTCAGGAAGTACAGCCACGGTGAGAATATCTGCCTCCACACCCGGTGCTGGCAGAAATACACCGCAATATCCCACGATGCGATTATCACTTTCGGCCACCGACATAAAACGTGTGCGAGGAATGCCAGCAAACTCCTCTTTAAATTGCGCAGCGCTCCATGGTGAATATGGAAATAACTCCTTCTCATAACCGACAAGAACTGGAATATCCAATGCGATGGGCTGGCGATAAGTAATCATGGCCGCTCCGCGGTGGGCACAGCATCCGGGCGACGTAAATACATGGGCTCAGTAACGTTCTGAGTTTGCGCCAGTGCAACAAGTTTTTGCATATCGGGATATACATCAATGATGAAATCTGCGACCTCAGCTGGATTATTCACTGCTGGGCCAGCAATGCGAAGACCGTCTTTGTAGCTAGCCCAGTAAATCTCTTTCCGGCGGGCATCGATGGCCACCGTGTACTCATCGCTATCAATAGCAATCGCGTCAAGTGAACAGATACCGATAACGGGAATCTGGCGAGAGAGTGCAAAGGTCTGGGCAAAGGCGATCCCCACTCGGAGTCCAGTAAATGGCCCCGGCCCCATTCCCACAACTACTTGGTGGGCAGGCTTGGCAACCTTGAGTGCTTCTGCAACAAGTTCTGTCAGTGCGCGCCCATGATCTGTTGCTCCCTCGTGTGCTTTCTCAAAGAGAACTACGCCATCTTCAACGATTCCAACTATGGTCTTTGAGGTAGATGTATCTATTGCAAGTGAGATTGTCATAGATCAACACCCTGCCATCGCGCGCCAACCTTATTGAAAAGCACTTCACGAACTTCATCGGTGCGATCAATGGTTATCTCTAGGCGTTCATCACTTAAACGTGCAGATTCAGCCCCGCCCCATTCAATGACAGTCACTGCATTTTCGCGGGCAGTATCAAGATCCAGATCATCTAAATACGCCGCTGCATGGCCACCTTCAAGAAGACGGTAGGCATCGACGTGAATAAGTGAGAGCGAAGCTGCGTGAATTCGTGAGATGACAAAGGTAGGCGATGTGACATCGGTGATTCCCAGCGCCTGACCGATGCCCTGCACTAGCACGGTTTTACCAGCGCCCAATGGGCCGTTAAGCAGTATGAGATCTCCAGCGCGGCAGTGTGCACCGATGCGCATACCCAGCGCGTGCATATCGGGCGCCGATTGAATTCTCACTCGTGAAGGATAGTTGATAGACAAAAGCAAGAAGGGCCCCGGTCTCCCGGAGCCCTTCTTCACTTGACTTCTTTTTAGCCGAAGTTGTACTTCAGATCGGCTGGGCGATAATCAATATCACCATTGAGGTAAGGAACCTTCGTTGCAATGTACTCAACATACGCATCTGTAGGAACCTTTCCTGACTTAGCAGCGACTGCGAGCATATCTACCCACGCCTTCATCTGCTTTGTGGTGAAGGCTTGATGGCCTACTCCAGATACTGCTGGAGCTGCCGTCAAATCTGGCGCACCTGTAGCAAGGAACTTTGTGTAGATCTCAGGAGTAATTGCATAGAGTGCAAGTGTGTTCCAGATTGGCTTCTTGCCAGTTCTTGTCTTCTCCCAAGCTGAAAGTGCCTTTTCGTAGACTTCGCGCTTGCGATCTACATAACGTGATGAGTTACCGGCAAAGACCAGTCGATCTGCTTCATTTGAGAGCGTGATTGTTGGCTTTGTCGATGTGAAGGATGACTTATCAAGTGCCTTGAACTTAGCAATTGCGGCTGCATCACCTGTCACACGGGGAGCAATGGAAAGCACTCCGAGCATTGCAGCTATACCTTCATCACCTGATAGTCCTAGGTTGTAACGACCTGCATCGCCCTCATCGAGCAGTGCTGCCCAATTAGTCTTGGTATTGTCATAGAAACCAGGACCTGTTATTTCAGAGAGTGATTGTCCAGCCAAGACTCCAGTTGCAACCGCTTCTCCAAGATTTTCCAGGATTGCAACTGTGGCATTGATGCTGTGTTCGGGAACGAGCGTGCTGGTGGAAATTCCGTCCATATGCGCACTCTTGGTTGGAACTCCAGCTAGAAGACCAGTAAGTAACAGTGCAGAGCGTTGTGGAATTGGTGAACCTTTGAGAGCTGCTGGGTATTGCAGGCCTGGAGCTCCGTAATTGACTTGCCATCCCCTTAGAAGTGCTACAACTTTTAGCAATTCTCCTACTGATGCGCCATGGCCTGCCGGTCCCTTAACTCCAAATGCTGCGCAACCTTTAATGGTTGGGTCGGCAAAAACGCTAAGGATGTAGAAGATGTCACACGCTGATTGCAATGAGTCAGCAATTGATGGAGTTGTTCCAGCCAAGATGCCAACAGAGTCGGCATATGTTGGGTACTTTTCAACAAATGGTGTGATGATAGATCCGGCCTGGGAAGAACCGTAGACAACTTTCTTCTTAATCTGCGTGCCGTACTTCTCCATTGCCGTATCAATAACTTCCTTTAGCATCTCTACGCGGAAGGTATTATTCCAACCTCGGGCACCTTTAACGGTTCCGTCATATGCGGCAACGCCGTAACCGGCGAGCATCATCTCTTTCGAGATATCTTTGCCTGTCGTTTGGCTGAAAGGAGTGACCTCTTCCACCCCAGTAGGAACAGCGGAAACTCCTGGATATGTTGGACGGAATCCGTGCTCCCAGAAGAACATCGTTCCCTTGAAGTTAGCCGGAACCCTAAAGACATAGCCCGCACCATTGGCAAGGGTGCCGGTACAGGTTTCAAATCCGGCAGCAATTGCAACAGGGCCGGTTGTGCAGGTTGGCGCTGCCGCGTTTGCTGCAGGAACAGAGACGAGAACGCCTGTTGCTACAAGTGCTGCCGCACTCACAGCCGCGATTGATTTACGCATTGATAGTTTCATCTGATTAACCAACCTTTGGTAGTGCATCGGCTGCAATTGCAGGACGTGTGTATTTGAGTTCGGTTACAGGACCTTTAGCTGAATCAGTTGTCCACACTTTTCGTGTGCCATCGATTGGCTTAAGAACTGTCGTTGCATCATATTTTCCGATCCAGAAGCCAGTAAATGCCTCGTGGGTCGTTGCAGAGTATCCAAGTGGAGCAAGGGCTGCACTAGATAGCTTTAAAGGATTGTTTTCGATGTACTTGATGATGCCTTCACGTGTGAGGTCCTTACCTGCACCCATGAGCGCTGCAGTAGTGACATACCCAATATTCATGCCTTGCAGAACATTGTTATCCCAAGTCTTACTTGGACCCTTATTAAAGTCATCATTAATCTTCTTGAATGCTTTAACAAATTCGTCATCGGCTTCACCTGGTGATGGAGCATGTGATGCTGAAATCGTTCCAGCTAAGAGCCCTGCTGATACAGCCGGAGCAATTCCTTTTGAACCAAGAATTGTCTGGAAGGTTGTGGCATCTGAGCCGACTGAGATCACAATGTACTGTGGCTTATAGCCAATCTTGTTTGCTGAACCCACAGCTGTTGCAAATGCTGAGGCAACCGCGCCAATAATTACTACATCAACGTTGTTGTCTTTAAGTTGTTGCATCTGAGCATCGAGTCCACCAGCTTGAGTACCGGCAATAAATGTTGCCGCGGTCTTCTTTGCGGTGAAAGTTACGCCGGCAGTTGTTAAGCCTTCCACGGTGTTACGACCGAAGTCATCGGTTTGATAGAGAATTCCGACGTTCTTAGTGGCCAAATTCTCCTTGATGTACTTTCCAAGGATCTTTGCCTCTGCAACATAGGTTCCCAAAGCACCGAAGGTCGTTGGGTACTTCTTAGGATCTGTGTAGAAACCGCTATATCCACTGTTTACGAAAAGGTCAGGGATTCCACGACGGTTAATATCTTTGATAACAGAGATATGTGTCTGGGTTCCAATAGAACCGACCATCGCAAAGACTTTATCTTTGTTGATTAGTGCTGATGCGCTCGTAACTGTGAGGCCAGCCTTGTATGTGTCATCTTTGGCAACCAATGTGATTTTACGTCCATAGACGCCGCCCTTTGAATTTACATAATCGAAGTAGGCGCGCATGGCGTCATCCACCTTGTTATAACCCGGGCTTGCAGGGCCAGTCTGTGGCAACTGCATTCCTAAAACAATTTCGGTGTCGCTTACACCTGGTGTGCTCGCACCCTGAGCCGGCATCGCTGTGAGCGCGAGCGCGCCAGCGAGGGCTACAGAGATAACTGCGATGGATTTACGAGGTGATCGGGACAGAGATGCAAGATTTATCACTGCATTCACTCTTTCTCTTTGCCATATGTGCAATGGGCCCACACTTGCAGCGCCATCGCCACCAGCCCCGAGGTGGGCTAGAACGGAGCCACGCTAACAGAATTTGAACGGAAAGTGAATGGAAAGTGTCCTCACGGGCGAGTCCCTGCCGCTACCACTTCATTTATAACATTTATTTATAAAACTTATTTATGCTTGTGAAGCCGCGCACCAGCTACTCCGGCAGGGTTTATCACCACTGTCAGAATCAGTAAGAGACTTGAAATCAGCGCCGGCAGGAAGTTGGAGACCTGTTCACTTAATCCAAAGTTTCCAAGGATTAACTCAATCCAATCAGGTAAGAAAACAACAATGACAGTTCCGATAAAGGCGCCAGTGATACTACGAATTCCACCGAGAACTGCAGCCGTCAATAACAGCAGTGAGAGTGAGACTGGATAGACGCTCGGGCCTACTAATCCACGAAGCCCATAGAGGGCGCCAGATAACCCGGCAAATGTTGATGAGATAACAAAAACATAAATCTTCTGACGCGAGAAGTTCACTCCGGCTAGCGATGCTGCACTTTCATTGTCTCGAATAGATCGCCACATCCGCCCGGTGCGCGATAGAAGAATATTGGAAGCAAAAAAGAGTGCTACCCCTGCAAATGGCAGTGCCACATAGAGCTGCCACTGTTCATATGTCGGCTCGCCAAAGAGAGAGGAGAACCACTGTGGTGGGTAACCCACATCGACTTGCAGCCCTTCATCACCTTTAAAAACTGACATAAATCTATTTGCAATTGTTGGAATCGCCAGGGCTATGACCAACGTCGTTCCGGCTAAGTACGGTCCGCGAAGTCGAGCTGCGGCAACACCGAGAAGAAGGCCAGCAATGGCAGAAGAAATTACTGATAGCGGAATCGCAACCCAGAGTGAAAGTGTGTAATTAGTAATTAGCAGTGCTGTGGAGTATCCGCCCACCGCCATCAGAGCGCCTTGGCCCAAAGACAATTGCCCTGAAATTCCAGTGAGTAGCGTGATTGATAGAACGCCAATAAACAAGATGAGAACTACAGCTAGTTGCGCTTGGTTATATGCATCAAATTGGGCACCGACGAGCAGAACGAGTGCGGCGAAAATTAGAGTACGAATAAGGCTGGTGCGAGCAATTGATTTCCTTTTGAGATTAGACACGGCGCGCATCCTTTGATCCGAGAATGCCGCGCGGCCTGATGATCAGAACTGCAAGCAGTACCGCCAAGATAGCCAAGAAGACATCTTCTGGGGTGTCATAGAAGGTTACGAAAGAGATGACCATTCCGAGAATGAATCCTCCCAGTACCGCCCCTACTGGACTATCGAGTCCGCCAACAACGGCTGCGGTAAAGCCCACGATAAGAACGAGATCAAGTGTGTTCGGCGATAAATTTGATGTGGGGGTAATGAGAAGTCCAGCAAGTGAAGATGCCGCACCTGATATCGCCCAACTGATTGTGCGGGTGCGATTAGTGCGAATTCCACTCAATTTTGCGACTTCTTGATTGAGCGCTGTTGCGCGCATGGCAAGACCAATGCCAGTCTTAGTAAAGAAGAGTGTTGTGACGATCAGTGTCAACGTCACAATTGAAACCACAAATACATCAAAGGATGTAAAGGGCAGAACGTTGCCAGCCACGGTAAAGCCTTCCTCCTTTGCAGGTGCCGGAAATCCTCGTTCTTCTGCAGCCCAGATAATTCCGGCAAGAGCTTGCAGTGCGCCAAGGATTCCAAGGGATGCAATAACAGGAACTGCTGCGCGCATTGATTCACTGCTCAGTAGCTCACTCTGCTTCTTATTTGACAGCGGTCGCATGATGAAAATATCAAGGAGCGCGCCAAGTGCGGCTCCTGATAGGAGCGCGGCCAAGAAGGCAACCCAATATGAATAACCGTTAGCAATCAGCGTGGAAGCGATGTAGGTACTAAACATCGCTTGACCCATTTGGGCAAAGTTCACGATGCCAGCACCGCGCCAGACGATTACGAGACCGAGTGCAACGAGTGCGAAGATGGCACCACGCGATGTTCCTAAAGATAGGGCTGCTAAGAAAGTATTCATCAATACCCCAAATATGCAGCACGTAGTTTTGCATCAGCCTTGAGCTCTGATGCTGGGCGATCTGCCACAACTTTCCCAAGTGCGAGAAGTACACCGTGGTCTGCAACGCCGAGTGCGGTATTGGCGTTTTGCTCAACAAGTAAAACCGAAAGCCCAGTGCTGCGACATAACGTATTTACCGAATCAATGATTTGTTCAACAACAAGAGGTGCCAATCCCAGTGATGGTTCATCTAGCAGCAGCAGTTGCGGGCGCGAAACCAAAGCGCGGCTAATTGCCAACATCTGACGTTCTCCGCCGGAGAGAGTCCCTGCTAATTGTTTACGGCGCTCTTTCAGTCGCGGAAAGAGTGCATACATCTCATCTATCGCAGGTGTGATATCTGACTTAAATTTTCTGCGGCGAAACAGGGATCCCATCGAGATGTTTTCTTCAACGCTCAGCTCTGAAATAACTGCATGTCCCTCAGGAACATGTGCGATTCCCAAACGGACAATATTTTCCGGGCGCATGCCAACAATTGATTGCCCTTTCCATGTGATGGATCCGGAACTGGGATGTTCAAGACCTGAAATCGTGCGCAGTAACGTGCTCTTGCCTGCGCCGTTGGCGCCAATCACGGTAGTGATCTTTGATTCCTGCGCCTGCATTGAGATGCCATCAATGGCCACAACAGATCCGAAGCGAGTGACGAGATTGTCAATCTTAAGCATGCTCGCCTCCCAGCTTCTCACTGCCGGTTTGCTGTGAGGTGCCAAGGTAGGCGGCGAGCACAGCTGGGTCGCGCTTAACAGTGTCGAAGCTTCCACTTGAGATGACTTTTCCAAAGTTTAAAACATAGACCTGGTCTGAGATTGAACCAATAAAGTCCACATGATGTTCAACAATCACAATTGCACAGCGTTGCTTTAATTGTTTAAGAAGTGCCGCAAATTTATCGATGTCATCTTGACCTAGCCCGGCAGCAGGTTCATCCAGTAGTAATAGCTTCGGTTCGGAAACAAGCGCCCGAGCAATAGATACTCGCTTGCTCTCTGGATAAGTAAGTTCGCCCGGCATCTTCTCCGCTAAATCCAACGCACCAGCCCAGGCAAGTGCATCACTTGCACGCCGGCGCAGCTGTGCTTCTGCTCGACCAGAACGCCCTAATAGATCTTTGAAAAAGTTGGTACCGCTGCTGTGATTGGCGCCCATCATGACATTTTCAATAACGCTCAGGCCACTGAAGAGTCCAACACCTTGCAGAGTGCGACTTATACCTAGTCCGGCCAAATCATGACTTGCTGGCCATTTCATCTCTTTGCCATGAATAGCAATTGCCCCAGAAGCTGGCGTGACAAGTCCTGAGATTGCATTAAAAATGGTTGTCTTGCCCGCACCATTGGGGCCAATAAGTCCCACAATTGTGTTGGGTGCAATTTCAAGGAAGACATCATCGAGTGCGGTAAGGCCGCCAAATTTAACGCTGAGATGAGAAATTGATAGCGCTGGACCAGCACTCATAACAACCTCTCTTTCTTCACCATAGAGGAACTAAAAATGAAATCAGTAGACATGGGGCGCGTAGATTCTAGGCACACGTGGACCCAATCGTGTGACTATTTCATAGTTAATTGACTGGGATGCTAATCCCCAATCATCGGCGGTGTATTCACCGTGTGAACCATTACCGAAAACTGTTACCCAGTCCCCTGATCGGGCTTTGGAGTCTGCACCTAAATCCACAACAAATTGATCCATGGATACGCGCCCAATAATCGGTGCGCGCTTTCCGGCACACCACACTCCGGCAGCGCGTGCGATACGTGGAATTCCATCGGCGTAACCCATCGCAACTACACCTAACTTGGTGTCCACGGTCGTGCTCTGCGTTGCCCCGTAACCAACAGGTGAACCGGCCGCAACATCTTTTACTAAGTACAGAGCAGCACGTAACTGCATGGCGGGACGAAGGCCAAGAGATTTCGAGTCACCGAGTGTCTGCACATCGGGAGAAAGTCCATACATCGCAATACCTGTGCGCACCATGTCAAAGCTAGCAGCACTATTTTTTAGCGTTGCAGCCGAGTTCGATAGATGTCTAATGAC
>SHUV01000006.1 GCA_009694515.1 Candidatus Planktophila sp.
TATTACGATGCTTACTACGGCAGAGCGCAGAAGATTCGCACCTTAATTATTCAAGATTACGCAAAGGCATTTACCAAAGCCGATGTCTTGGTCTCACCAACGGCTCCCACAACTGCCTATAAAATCGGGGAAAAAGTTGATGATCCGATGGCGATGTATTTAGGTGATGTGGCAACCATTCCGGTTAACCTCGCCGGAATCTGTGGCATGTCGCTGCCTGCAGGTTTAGCTGAAGAAGATAATTTGCCGGTTGGTTTCCAAATTATGGCACCTGCTATGCAAGATCAGCGTCTATACGAAGCAGGGGCAGCCCTGGAAGCAGCGCTACTTTCAAAGTGGGGCGCACCCATTCTGTCCAAAGCACCAGTGCTGGCAGGAGGCAAGTAATGGCGCTTCCAACATATGACGAAGTAGTTGCTAAATGGGATCCAGTACTGGGTCTTGAGGTTCACGTTGAGCTCAATACTCATAGCAAGATGTTCTGTTCTTGTGCCACGGAGTTTGGGGCAGAGCCAAATACCCAAACATGTCCGGTCTGTTTAGCACTTCCGGGCGCCCTGCCGGTGGTGAACGAAAAAGCAATTGAATCAACGATTCTGATTGGCCTGGCACTGAACTGCAAAATCGCGCCCTATAGCCGCTTTGCGCGCAAGAACTACTTCTATCCAGATATGCCTAAGAACTTTCAAATTTCACAGTATGACGAACCGATCTGCTTTGATGGCTATGTCGATGTCGAAATTGATACTGATGAAGGTCCGAAGCAATTCCGGATTGAAGTTGAACGCGTGCATATGGAAGAGGACACTGGAAAGTCACTCCACGTTGGTGGTGCTACCGGTCGTATTCATGGCGCCGACTACTCGCTACTTGATTACAACCGTGCTGGAATTCCACTAGTTGAAATTGTCACCAAGATTGTTCCTGGCACAGGTAAGTACGCGCCAGAGGTGGCTAAGGCTTATGTGGCAGAACTCCGCGACATCCTTCGCGGCCTGAAAGTATCTGATGTGAAGATGGAGCAGGGCTCACTGCGATGTGATGCCAACGTTTCACTCAAGCCAATCGGCTCTGATGTTCTAGGCACCCGATCTGAGACAAAGAATGTGAATTCACTTCGCTCGGTCGAGCGCGCCATCCGGGGTGAAATGATTCGTCACGCAGAGCTGCTCAATGAAGGCAAGAAAGTTAAGCAAGAGACTCGTCACTTCCAAGAAGATACTGGTCTAACCCGTTCTGGCCGCTCGAAAGAGCAAGCAGAGGATTACCGATACTTCCCAGATCCAGATTTACTTCCAGTCACACCGGCTGCCACCTGGATTGAAGAGCTGCGTGCAACCTTGCCTGAGCGTCCATCGCTACGTCGCAAGCGCATCAAAGAAGAGTGGAACGTGCCTGATAAAGAGATGCAGGCGATGATTAACGCTGATGTTCTAGATATTGTTGAAGCGACAGTATTACTCGGCGCCGATCCCACCAAGGCACGCACCTGGTGGCTTGGTGAAATATCGCGTATCGCCAATGATCAAAATATTGCAGTGACTGAACTTGCCATCACACCGGCAGATGTTGCCGAACTTATCGCATTGGTTGCAGCAGGTGAACTCACCGACAAACTTGCCCGTCAAGTTGTTGAGGGCGTTATCGCTGGCGAAGGAAAACCAGCTGAAGTTGTGGCAAAGCGTGGTATTAAAGTTGTTAACGATGATGGCGCGCTCATGGCAGCCATTGAGAAAGTCTGCGCTGAACAAGCAGAGACCGCCGAGAAAGTTCGCGGGGGACACTTACCTGCAGCTGGCGCCTTGATTGGCGCGGTCATGAAAGAGACAAAGGGCCAAGCAGATGCGGCGCGAGTTCGCGAGCTTCTACTTGGCCACTTAGGTCAAGGCTAGTAACTAGTTAGTGCGCGCCTGCGCCTTCAGTTTCAACGAGTGACTCTTTTCCAATATTGATAAAGAAGAAGAGCACGATGGCACCAGCAAAAAGCATCGCGGCACTGAACTTAAATGCCGTTGTGAAGCCATGCGTCACAGCAAATGGTTGAACCATCTTTCCAAGTTCGGTGTGTGTTGCTGCATAGGCTGTCGTTGCAGTTGCCGCAATGGTATTAAGTAGTGCAACTCCTAATGACCCACCAATCTGCTGAGAGGTGTTCACCATTGCACTTGCTACACCGGTGTCACGACCAGAGACGCCATGGAGCGAAGTTGATGTCAGCGGGATAAACACCAGTGCCATACCCGAGCTCATGATGAGAAGTGATGGAAGAACGTGTGTGGCATAACCAGTTTCAGGTGTGATGCGGGTGAGCATGATGAGCCCAATTCCAGCGAAGATAAGCCCTGGCACCATGAGCGGCTTTGGTCCAATCTTCGGTAGCAGTTGGGAAGCAACTCCAGCAAAGATGATGATGCCAACAGAGAATGGCAAGAATGCAAAGCCAGATCGAAGCGGTGTGTATCCAAGAATCACTTGTAGGTAGAGACCAAGGAATAGGAACATTGAAAATAGCCCAGCTCCCACAATGAGTGAACCAAGGTATGAACCACCACGGTTACGCTCGGTAATAACGCGAAGAGGCATCAGCGGACTTGCCACCTTTGATTCAATAATGACAAAGGCCACTAGCAGTACAACTGCGGCAGCAAAGAAGGTGAGAGTTAGGGAGTCAGTCCAGCCTTCGCGAGCTGCTTCATTAAATCCGTAGGTGAGTGCGAAGAGGCCGGCAGTTGCTGTCACAACGCCAGGAATGTCATATTTCTTATCGCCAGCAGCTCTTGATTCATGCACGAATTTAGCCGCCAAGATGGCTGCCAAGATGGCAATCGGAGTATTGACGCCAAGGCACCAACGCCACGATGTGTATTCAGTAAGAACGCCGCCGACGATTAAGCCAATAGCTGCGCCGCCACCAGAGATCGCGCCAAATACTCCAAATGCTTTTGCCCGCTCTTTTGGAACGGTAAATGTCACAGAGATGATTGCAAGGGCGGCCGGTGCAAGCAGGGCGCCGAAGACACCTTGTAAGGCACGGGATGCAAAGAGCAGGCCTTGCGTTGAGGCAATACCACCGAGTGCTGATGCACCCGCAAATCCAAGGAGTCCGATAATGAAGATCTTCTTACGGCCCATGAAATCACCAATACGACCACCAAGTAGCAGCAGTGAACCAAATGCCAATGTGTATGCGGTGATAATCCACTGCTGATTGGCATCAGAGATTCCCAAATCAACCTTGGCGCTTGGAATCGCAATATTCATAATCGAGCTATCGAGAATCAACATCAATTGGGATATGGCTACGACGAAAAGCGTGCGCCATCTGGTTGGGTCAAGGGTCGTATCGATTTCTTGCTTTGACACAGGAGTGTCTCCTTTTAATTGTTTTGGGCTTGTCTCATATCGAGTAGGTAAGGGTAGAATTCTCTCATGTCGACCATGAAACCACGTTCTGGACTTGTCACTGATGGATTAGAGCGCGCCCCAGCGCGTGGAATGTTACGTGCTGTTGGAATGGGTGATGAAGATTGGGTAAAACCTCAGATTGGTATCGCCTCTTCCTGGAATGAAATTACTCCATGCAATCTTTCATTAGATCGCCTTGCTAAAGCATCTCGCAAAGGAATCATCGATGCTGGTGGATTTCCAATGCAGTTTGGAACTATCTCTGTCTCCGATGGAATCTCCATGGGCCACGAAGGTATGCACTTCTCACTCGTTTCGCGCGAGGTAATTGCTGATTCAGTAGAGACTGTGATGCAGGCAGAACGCCTAGATGGAATGGTGACCTTCGCTGGTTGCGATAAATCACTTCCTGGCATGATGATGGCTGCGGCACGCCTGGATGTGGCATCAGTATTTGTCTATGCCGGCTCGACTCTTCCTGGTCAGGTTGATGGAAAAGATGTCACCATCATCGATGCCTTTGAAGCAGTGGGCGCCTGTGCGCGTGGATTGATAACACAAGAGCGAGTAGATCAAATTGAAAAGGCCATCTGTCCCGGTGAGGGTGCGTGTGGTGGAATGTTTACCGCCAACACCATGGCAAGTATTGCTGAAGCAATTGGCTTGGCACTTCCAGGGTCAGCTGCCCCTCCGGCGGTAGATCGCCGTCGCGATAAATTTGCCGAGCAATCTGGTGCGGCAGTAGTGAATTTGATTGCCAAGGGAATTACTACTCGCGATATCTTGACCAAGAAAGCTTTTGAAAACGCCATCACAATCTTGATGGCACTGGGCGGTTCGACCAATGCAGTTCTACATCTTCTTGCAATCGCCCATGAAGCTGAAGTTGACCTGACACTTGAAGATTTCCATCGCATTGGTTCCAAGGTTCCACTCATCGGAGATCTCAAGCCATTTGGAAAATATGTCATGACCGATATTGACCGCGTGGGTGGAATCCCGGTTGTCTTGCGCGTCTTACTCGATGCAGGTTATCTACATGGAGATTGCTTAACTGTTACTGGCAAGACCATGGCCGAGAATTTAGCTGACATCAAGCCTCCACTGGCTGACGGTGAAGTATTACGTGCTATTGATAAGCCACTTTCAACAGATGTGGGAATCACAATTCTTGCTGGCTCACTTGCTCCAGAAGGTGCGGTCAGTAAGACAGCAGGTATTGGGGTTGAAAAATTCGAAGGCCCAGCTCGGGTATTTGAGCGTGAACAATTGGCGATGGAAGCACTTGAAAACGGAACAATTAAAGAAGGTGATGTAGTTGTGATCCGTTATGAAGGTCCTAAGGGTGGACCGGGTATGCGCGAAATGTTGATGATTACTGGTGCAATTAAAGGTGCTGGTCTTGGTAAGAAAACACTTTTGCTTACCGACGGTCGATTCTCGGGCGGTTCCACCGGACTATGTGTGGGACACATCGCACCAGAAGCAGTTGATGGTGGACCGATTGCATTTATTAAAGATGGTGATCTCATTCGAATAGATATCGCTACTCGAAAACTAGATTTACTGGTCGATCCGGCAGAACTGGAAGCTCGCAAAGTGGGGTGGAAACCACTGCCTCATAAGTACACCCGCGGCGTGCTCGCTAAGTATTCAAAGCTTGTTGGGTCAGCATCAAAGGGCGCGGTCTGCGATTAATTCAGCGCCCGCCCAATGGCTGTCTCATAAATTGAGACCTGCATCTCACCTCTTGACTCACACGGCACCTGCGTTGGATAATAGGCGGATGCAATCAACACGTTCGTCAGTTCTTTCAGTGGTGGTGATTCGATAGCGCGTGCCTGTAAGTCACACGCGCCCTCAGATATCTGAGGGTTTTTTCATTTAACAAGATTGAGCAGGATGAGATTACGAAAAGGGAGTACGAAGATGGCCACACATGTTCCAACAGCAAACGGCACTGCGATGACTGGGGCTACTGCACTTGTGAAGAGCCTTGAAGCTGCTGGCGTTGAAGTGATGTTCGGACTTCCGGGCGGTGCGATTCTTCCTGCTTACGATCCAATTTATGATTCAACAATTCGCCACATTCTGGTGCGCCACGAGCAAGGTGCGGGCCATGCTGCAACTGGATATGCCCAAGTTTCTGGTCGCGCCGGAGTCTGTATTGCAACATCAGGACCAGGTGCGACAAACCTGGTAACGCCATTGATGGATGCTTCAATGGACTCAGTGCCACTTGTTGCTATTACCGGTCAGGTGCCATCTGCTGCAATTGGAACCGATGCTTTTCAAGAGGCAGATATCCGGGGCATCACAATGCCATTTACTAAACATAACTATTTAGTTACTGATCCTGCCGAAATTGCTGGAGCTATCGCTGAAGCCTTCCACATTGCAACAACAGGTCGTCCCGGCCCAGTTCTTGTCGATATTGCTAAAGATGCGCTGCAGAAGATGACAACTTTTAATTGGCCAACCTCAATTAATTTAGCTGGCTACAAGCCAAAGACGACTCCCAATGCACAAGCAATCACCGATGCGGCCGTGCTCATCGCACAGTCTTCCAAGCCAGTCTTCTATGTTGGAGGCGGTGTTATCAAAGCAAATGCTGCTGCCGAACTTCGCGCCCTTGTTGAACTTCTTGGTGCACCTGTTGTCACAACTTTGATGGCGCGCGGTGCTTTTCCGGATTCTCATCCTTTGCATATGGGAATGCCGGGAATGCACGGAACAGTTGCGGCCGTAACTGCGCTACAAAAAGCTGACCTGCTTATTACCTTAGGTGCTCGCTTTGATGATCGTGTGACCGGCAAGCTCTCTACCTTTGCACCGAATGCAAAGATTCTTCATGCCGATATTGATCCTGCTGAAATCGGTAAGAACCGTCATGCTGATGTGGCCGTAGTGGGCGACATCAGAGAGACCATGGCGGCGCTGGCTCCAGCGTTGAAGGCAGCACTTGCTAAGAACAAGCCTGATCTCACTGCCTGGCTAAAACAGATGAATTCACTTAAGTCAACCTATCCATTGGGATTTGATATTCCAGAAGATGGCTCGCTTTCACCGCAGCTTGTGATCCAACGCCTTGGCCAGATTTCTGGCACCGATACCATTTTCACCGCTGGTGTTGGTCAACACCAGATGTGGGCATCACAATTTATTTCTTACGAACATCCACGCACCTGGCTTAACTCTGGTGGCGCCGGAACTATGGGCTATGGCGTTCCAGCTGCCATGGGTGCAAAAGTGGCAGCACCTGATTCAACGGTGTGGGCAATCGATGGCGATGGGTGTTTCCAGATGACTAACCAAGAGTTAGTGACATGTGCACTCAATAACATTCCGATCAAAGTTGCCATCATTAACAATGAATCACTCGGCATGGTTCGCCAGTGGCAGACACTTTTCTATGACAGTCGTTACTCAAATACATCACTTGATTCAAAGCGCGTTCCCAACTTTCCAATGCTTGCCGAATCCATGGGTTGCGTGGGACTTGCCTGCGATCGCCCAGAAGATCTTGATAAGACAATTGAAAAAGCTATGTCAATTAATGATCAACCAGTTGTTGTCGATTTCCGTGTTCACCGCGATGCCATGGTCTGGCCAATGGTTGCCGCTGGCACATCAAATGACGAAATCTTGATCGCTCGGGCTACCGCCCCGGACTGGGATTCACAGGAGCTCTAATGACTACAGCATCGCGTCGCCAACACACGCTCGAAGTTCTGGTTGAAAACTCACCTGGAGTTTTGGCTCGCGTAGCTGGACTATTCTCACGTCGTGCCTTCAATATTGATTCACTTAATGTGGGACCAACGCAAGACCCAACTATTTCCAAGATGGTTATCGTCGTTGGAGTGGAAGGTCACTCGCTCGAGCAGGTCATCGCCCAGCTCGATAAGTTGATTAGCGTGATATCAATTAAGGAAGTCTTAATCGGCAGCAAACCAGAAGTAATCAGCACACAACCCGACTATCAAAACTAAGCAAGAAACTACTAAAGGAGAAATACCGTGGCAACGATGTATCACGAAGACGATGCAGATCTAGCAATCATCCAAGGTCGCAAGGTCGCGATCATCGGTTACGGCTCACAAGGCCACGCGCATGCCCTGAACTTACGTGACTCAGGTGTTGATGTCCGTGTTGGTCTCAAAGAGGGTTCACCATCTCGTGCAAAGGCAGAGGCAGAAGGCTTACGTGTTGTCAGCGTTGCCGAAGCGGTTAAGGAAGCCACTGTCATCATGCTCCTTGCACCAGATCACTTGCAGCGTCATATCTACACAGAATCAATTTTGCCTAACCTTAAAAAGGGCGATGCGCTCTTCTTTGGTCACGGATTTAATATTCGTTTCGGTTACATCAAACCAACTGCAGAAGTTGATGTCTGCATGGTTGCGCCAAAAGGACCAGGTCACTTAGTACGCCGCGAATATGCAGCAGGCCGCGGAGTTCCTGTCATCGTTGCAGTGGAACAAGATTCAACGGCCAGCGCTTGGCCGCTCACACTTTCTTATGCAAAGGCAATCGGTGGACTTCGCGCCGGTGGAATTCTTACAACCTTTACAGAGGAGACTGAGACAGATCTATTCGGTGAGCAGGCAGTTCTCTGTGGTGGCGCTTCACAGCTAGTGATGTATGGCTTTGAAACTCTCGTTGAAGCGGGATACCAGCCAGAGGTTGCATACTTCGAATGCCTGCACGAACTTAAGCTCATTGTTGACCTTATGTATGAAGGTGGAATTGCAAAGCAGCGCTGGTCTGTTTCAGATACTGCTGAATTCGGTGACTATGTCTCAGGTCCACGTGTCATTGATCCACGCGTGAAAGAGAATATGAAGGCTGTCCTTGCTGAAATCCAATCTGGTGCTTTCGCTAAGCGCTTCATTGATGACCAAGAAGCAGGTGGAGTTGAGTTTAAAGCCCTCCGTGCAAAGGGTGAAACCCACATCATTGAAAACGTAGGACGCGAACTTCGCAAGATGTTCACCTGGATTAAGAGCTCAAATAAGGATGATTACAAAGAGGGAAGTGCCGCGCGTGGCTAAACCCGTTGTATTAATTGCTGAAGAACTCAGCGCTGCAACACTGGATGCCTTAGGACCTAACTTTGAAGTTCGCAATTGCGACGGTGCAAACCGCGATGAACTTCTGGCAGCTTTGGCCGCCGGTGTTGATGCAGTTCTGATTCGCTCTGCGACCAAGATGAATGCAGAAGCGATTGCGGCAGCAAAGGGTCTTAAAGTTATTGCTCGTGCGGGTGTGGGTCTTGATAACGTAGATATTCCAGCGGCAACTGCAGCCGGAGTAATGGTTGTTAATGCACCGACTTCAAATATTGTTTCAGCGGCAGAGCTCGCAATTTCATTGTTGCTTGCCTCTGCTCGTTTTATCTCACCAGCCCATGCGGCGCTTCGCAATGGCAAGTGGGCACGTTCAAAGTACACCGGAGCCGAGCTCTTCGAAAAGACTCTTGGAGTTGTTGGTTTCGGACGCATTGGGCAGTTAGTGGCACATCGCATGCAGGCATTTGGCATGAACATCATTGCCTTTGATCCTTACTTGCAACCAGCGAAGGCCGCGCAGTTAGGCGTTGAATTAGTAGAGCTCGATGAACTTCTTAAGCGAAGTGATTTCATCACCATTCACCTTCCAAAGACAAAAGAGACAGCCAACCTCATAGGTGTGGCAGCGCTAAAGAAGGTGAAGAAGGAAGTTCACATCATCAACGCTGCACGTGGTGGAGTACTTGATGAGAGTGCTCTCTATGATGCCATCGTTGAAGGTCGCGTCGCTGGTGCGGGCCTTGATGTCTATGTGAGTGAGCCATGCACTGACTCTCCGTTATTCCAACTTGATCAAGTGGTTGCAACCCCGCACCTTGGTGCATCTACCGATGAAGCACAAGAGCGTGCTGGAATTGCCGTTGCCGTTTCAGTGCGTAAAGCACTTGCTGGTGAACTCGTTCCCGATGCGGTCAACGTTAAGGGTGGAGCTATTCACGATGAGATTCGTCCATCACTTCCACTAGTGGAGAAGATGGCACAGCTAGCAACTGCTATTGCTGGCGAGACTCCAGTCTCCATGGAGATTATCGTTAAAGGCGATATCTCCGGTCATGATTCTTCAATTCTTGCAATCAGCGCTCTTAAGGGAGCTCTCGTTGCATCAGGTGCTGAAGATGTTACTTATGTGAATGCACCAGGATTAGCTGCAGAACGCGGAGTTACTTCATCTGTGACTACGACACCGGATAGCCCGGAATACCGCAGCATGATTTCACTACGTGCCGCTCTTAATAACGGAAAATCAATTACCGTTGATGGAACTCTGATGGGTATCCGCAAGGTGGAGAAAATCATTGCGATCGATGGCTTTGACCTAGATCTGCCACCGACAGAGAACCTGCTTTTCTTGCGTTATGCAGATAAGCCAGGAGTAGTTGGTGCGGTAGGTAATGCACTAGGTAGTGCGAAGATAAATATTGCTGGAATGCAGGTTGCTCGTGTATCTGCTGGGGGCAACGCGCTCATGGCACTTACCGTTGATTCTCCTGTTTCTGACGCGGTTGCCGAAAGTGTTAAGAAAGAGACCGGCGCCGAGATAGTTCGATCAGTAACGTTGGTGAACTAATGTCACGCACAATTAACCTTGCAGTTATTGCTGGCGACGGAATCGGTACTGAAGTAGTCGGTGAAGGACTTAAAGTCCTTGATGTCATTGCGGCCAAGTACGACCTCACCATCAACAAGACTCACTACGACCTAGGTGCCGGGTATTGGCATCGCACAGGTGAAGTACTCCCAGATTCAGTTCTGGCAGAGCTTGCCAAGTCAGATGTCATCTTGCTTGGCGCGGTCGGAGATCCGACTGTCCCCAGTGGAATTCTGGAGCGCGGACTTCTGCTTAAACTCAGATTCGCATTTGATCACTACATCAACTTGCGTCCGGCAAAGTTAATACCTGGCATCACAGGTCCACTTGCTACCAAGGCGCCCATCGATTTCATCGTTGTTCGCGAAGGCACCGAAGGCCCTTACGCGGGTGCTGGTGGAGTACTTGCTGAAGGCACACCTTTCGAGATTGCAACCGAAGAGTCACTTAATACTCGTCGTGGCGCTGAGCGTGTTATTCGTGATGCCTTTGCTCGCGCTGCCGCACGCGAACGTAAGAAGCTCACCCTTGTTCATAAGAACAACGTGCTCACCCGCTCGGGCAGTCTCTGGACTCGCACATTTAACGAAGTTGCTAAGGAATTTCCAACTGTAACTACCGATTACCTGCACGTTGATGCCGCCTCTATGTTCTTTGTTACCAACCCAGAACGCTTTGATGTGGTTGTCACAGATAATCTCTTCGGAGATATCTTGACTGATATCGCAGCTGCTATTTGTGGTGGTATTGGCCTTGCTGCCTCTGGCAATATCAACCCAACGGGTCAATTCCCATCAATGTTTGAACCTGTGCACGGATCAGCTCCTGATATCGCAGGTAAGAATATCGCTGACCCAACGGCCACAGTGATGTCTATTTCAATGATGCTCGATCACTTGAAGCTACATGATGCAGCGCGCGATGTTGAAAAGGCTGTCGCTACAGATCTCGCATCACGTGGGACTACAAAGCGCAGCACCACTGAAGTGGGTTCAGCGTTAGCAGCACTGGTGAAGTAAATGAAGATCACTCTTAATCCACATGCTGTTCCTGCTGCAGAGCGCGAAGAAAAAGTCGCCAACTGTGGTTTTGGAAAGTACTACACCGACCATATGGTCCTCTGTGAGTGGACTGAAAGTGGGGGATGGCAAGAACCGGAGCTCAAGCCTTATGGCCCGATCACTCTCGATCCGGCAACTGCAGTCTTTCATTACGGACAAGAAATCTTTGAAGGCATGAAGGCTTATCGCCAACCAGATGGTGGTATTGCACTCTTTCGCCCGGAAGCAAATGCTCGACGCTTTGCAAAATCTGCTAATCGTCTTGCACTGCCGGAAATGCCAGAGGCGTTGTTTTTAGAAACAATCCAGACTCTGGTAAAGCAAGATGCTGGCTGGGTTCCAGGAAAAATCGGTGAAGCTCTTTATATTCGCCCATTTATGATTGCAACAGAAGTTGGACTTGGTGTGCGCCCAACGAATAAGGCCACCTATCTTCTAATCGCAACTCCAGCAGGGGCATATTTTGATCCATCTAAGGCAGTCTCTGTCTGGATTTCTACTGAATATGTTCGCGCAGCCCAAGGTGGAACAGGTGAAGCCAAGTGTGGTGGAAATTACGCCGCCTCACTGATTGCTCAGAAAGCTGCCGCCCAAGAAGGATGCGATCAAGTTGTCTGGATTGATGCCAAAGAACGTAAATGGGTGGAAGAGATGGGCGGCATGAACCTCTACTTTGTTAAAGGTAGAGGCGCCGATGCAACTGTGATTACTCCAAAATTAACTGGAACGTTGTTGCCTGGAATTACTCGTGACTCAATTCTTTCGGTAGCGAAAGACCTTGGCTATAAGACAGATGAAGTCATGCTCTCCATCGATGATTGGCGAGATGGTGTGACTTCCGGTGAAATCACCGAAATCTTTGCCTGTGGCACGGCAGCTGTTGTTTCACCTGTTGGTCAAGCAAAATCTGCGATGGGCACCTGGGTAACTGGCAATGGCGAACCCGGCACAATCACTATGCAGATTCGCAACCATTTATTAGCAATACAGCATGGCACTATGGAAGATAAGCACGGTTGGATGCAGCAGGTTGCACTGTGAGCATCAGCGATGCCTTTCATATCTATGACACCACCCTGCGAGATGGTGCACAGCAAGAAGGCTTAAACCTTTCAGTTCACGACAAAATCACCATTGCCCGCCACCTTGATGATCTCGGTGTTGGTTTCATTGAAGGCGGATGGCCGGGTGCCAACCCAAAAGATACGGAATTCTTTGCTCTCGCTAGAAAAGAGCTGAAACTTAAGAACGCCACCTTTGTGGCATTTGGTGCCACCCGCCGCCCGAATGCGAAAGCAGCAGATGATGTACTCCTTGGCGCACTTCGTGACTCTGGGGCACCTGCCGTAACACTGGTTGCAAAGTCATATGATCGACATGTTGAGCTTGCACTCAAGACAACGCTGGCTGAAAACTTAGAAATGATTCGCGATTCCGTAACGCACTTGCGCCAGGAAGGTCAGAGAGTATTTCTTGATGCCGAGCACTTCTTTGATGGCTATCGCGCCAATCGTGCTTATGCACTAGAAGTAGTTCGCGTTGCAGCTGAAGCTGGCGCCGATGTGATTGCACTGTGTGATACCAACGGTGGAATGTTGCCTGATGAGATTGCAGATGTTGTACATGACATATTAGGTGCATCTTCTGCGCGCCTTGGTATTCACTGCCACAACGACACCGGGTGCGCAGTTGCTAATTCAATGGCAGCAGTCAAGGCTGGTGTAACGCATGTGCAGGGAACACTTAATGGTTATGGTGAACGCACAGGTAACGCCGACCTGGTCACAATCATTGCCAACTTTGAGTTGAAGAAGAAGAAAGAAGTTCTGCCCCAGAACGCACTGCGTGAGGCATTTCGTATCTCCCATGCAGTTGCTGAAGTAACCAATATTTCGCCATCACCACGCCAGCCCTATACCGGCGTCTCTGCCTTTGCACATAAGGCCGGACTGCACGCATCTGCTATTAAAGTTGATCCCAGCTTGTATCAACATGAAGATCCAGAATCTGTTGGCAACGATATGCGGATGTTGGTTTCAGATATGGCAGGCCGTGCATCAGTGGAATTAAAGTCCATGGAACTCGGAGTTGATCTCAATGGCGATCGCGAACTCATCGGTCGCGTTGTTGAACGCGTTAAAGAGATGGAAGCTCGTGGCTTCACCTTTGAAGCAGCCGATGCCTCATTCGAGCTCTTATTACGGGAAGAGGCAACCGGAAAGCGCCCATCATTTTTCACTATTGATCATTGGCTCACCACAACTGAACGTGGTGCTAACAATTCAATTGTTACTAAAGCCGAAGTCACTATTACTGCACAGGGCAAAGAGATCACATGTTCTGGTGCGGGCAATGGTCCGGTGAACGCATTTGATACTGCACTTCGTGCCGGACTCAATCAGCTTTACCCAGAACTTTCTTCACTTGAACTTACTGACTACAAAGTGCGCATCCTAGAAGGGCGGCTGGGCACGGGCGCAGTTACTCGGGTACTGATTGAAACATCAGATGGAAAAGGTGAGTGGAATACCGTGGGCGTGCACGAGAACGTGATTGCCGCCTCGGCCATGGCGCTGGAAGATGCCCTTACCTTTGGTCTACTACGTCAGGGTCGCAAGTCGGAGTAGATATTTCGCCTGCTTCCTGTATTTTTTACCCATGTCCAGGATGCTCAGTCGGAGATATACCAATACGGAGTCTTCTGAGTGGCTCGCCCAAAGACTGGTCAAGTTAGAGATTAGTAGTTACGAAGAATTTGCCAATCTTGTTGGCCTAGATCGCGGAACTATCTCGCGCTACTTCCGGCATGATCGCCGGCCATCTATCGATGTGATTGCGCCACTGTGTGAGGTTTTGGAAGTTTCCCCAGAAACGCTATTGATTGTCTTGGGGGCACTAGATAAGCGTTAGTTACTTCCTGCTTTCAATAAAGAAGTCGGGAGTGCCTTCAATTGGTATGAAACTTCGCTTTGATAGATCGTCAGCCCATAAGGTGTGGAAAATCAGGTACTCGTCATCGGTGAGTAAATCTCCAATGAATACCTTGATATCTTCATAGGAGAGCTCGGTATTGATCAGTAGTTCAACTGAGCCATTCTCGCTGCGAGAAATAGATGGAACAGAGACAGACTCAGAAACCCGGATTCGCATTTTTACACGATAGTCCAAATGTTGCTTATCCGCATCGGTTTATGACGGGGATATCGTGACTACGGGAGATATTCTTAATCTATGTCAAACTTCGAGAAAATCCTGGCGCAATACACCGCCCATCTCGAAAAAGAGCGCACGCTTTCAGTGCACACAATTCGTGCATATCTAGGGGATCTCACTAGTTTCTTTGAAAGCCTTTCTACCCAAGGCGTGGGAGATATATCTGTGGTAACGATTGCCAACATTCGCTCCTGGCTTGCAACCCAACAAGTAACTGGCGGTGCGCGCACAACTCTCTCACGTCGAGCGGTCTCGATCCGCCTCTTTACCAAGTGGGCTGCTAAAAAGGGTTACTTAGCAAAGGATGTAGGGGCAACCCTTGCTACACCGAAAGGTCATCGCACGCTGCCAGATGTGCTTACAGTCAGTGGTGCAAGCACTGCCATGGATTCACTTGCAACTCGCGTGGCCGAAGAAGAGAGTCCGCTCTCTAAGCGTGATTGTGCCATCGTTGAAGTTCTCTATGCATCCGGGGCTCGGGTTTCAGAACTTTGCGGACTAGATCTAGGCGATATCGATTATCAGCGCAACACCATCCGCGTGATCGGTAAAGGCGATAAGCAGCGCATGATCCCGCTGGGAAACCCCGCCATGAAAGCCCTTAATGACTGGTTAAAAAATGGCAGAGCCGAGATTGCAAAGGATGGCTTAGCCCAAGCTGTTTTCTTAGGTGCTCGGGGAGCGCGCATAGACCAGCGCACCGTTCGCACCATTGTCTATGAAGCACTTTCTGCTTTAGAAGGTGTAGAGCGAATGGGACCACACGCACTTCGCCATTCAGCTGCAACACATCTGCTAGAAGGTGGGGCTGACCTTCGCACCGTGCAAGAGATATTGGGCCATGCATCCCTTGCCACCACTCAGATCTATACCCATGTATCGACTGAAAGACTGCAGAAAGCCTTTAAGCAGGCTCATCCTCGCGCGTAATCGTTGAATTGGGCGTGGATTTAGCACCCCTTGGTGGCAGGTAAGATTTGCCCCGCACGCTAACTACTTGGAAACAAGGAATTGGCGTGACATCTCAGCATCTATGTATGACTCGCATTGCGATGATTACCAGCCTCTTCGGTCCACTCTTTATTGAAATGGTCGGCGTTGTAGATGCGACGGTCTTAGCAAATAGTTAAGACATTAACCGAGCAGGTTCTTGTGCTGTGCACAAAGACCTAAGAAGGAGCGTGCCGTCATGGCAGTTGTAACAATGCGCGAACTCCTCGACAGCGGAGTCCACTTCGGACACCAGACTCGTCGTTGGAATCCAAAGATGAAGCGTTTTATCTTCACCGAACGCAATGGCATCTACATCATCGACATCCAGCAATCACTTGCACTTATCGACTCTGCTTATGCATTCGTTAAGGACACTGTTGCTAAGGGTGGCCACGTCCTATTCGTAGGAACAAAGAAGCAGGCTCACAAGCCAATCATCGATCAAGCAGCTCGCGTTGGCATGCCAACCGTTACAGAGCGCTGGTTAGGTGGAATGCTGACAAACTTCCCAACTGTCTACAAGCGTATTCAGCGCCTCAAGGAACTAGAAGCACTTGAGACCGCAAATGACCTCTTGCTCACAAAGAAAGAACTTCTTGTTCTTCGCCGTGAGCGCGAAAAACTATTTAAGAACCTCGACGGTATTCGTCACATGACTAAGTTGCCTTCAGCAATCTGGGTTGTAGATACCAAGAAGGAGCACCTAGCGGTAGCTGAAGCTAAGAAGCTTGGTATTCCAGTCATTGCCATCCTTGATACCAACTGTGATCCAGATGAAGTTGATTTCAAGATCCCAGGTAACGATGATGCGATTCGCTCCATCGAGCTACTTACTCGCGTGATCACTGACGCAATTGTTGAGGGCCTTAAGGCTCGCACCGCAGCTGCGCCAGCTCCAGTTGCAACAGCAGAAGCCGCAGCAGCAGCCGCGCTTGAGACAGAGATCCTGCAAGCAGCAGTACCAGCAACCGATGCACCAGTGGAGGCATAAGTAAATTGGCTAACTATTCAGCAAATGATGTAAAGCGCCTTCGCGAAGCAACTGCAGCAGGAATGCTCGATTGCAAGAAGGCACTTGATGAAGCAGACGGTGACTATGACAAGGCTGTTGAAATCATTCGGGTTAAAGGACAAAAGGGCGTTACCAAGCGCGAAGGTCGTTTAACTTCAAATGGTTTGGTCGTAGCAAAGGTTTCAGGCGACGTTGGTGTCATGCTAGAGCTGAACTGCGAGACAGACTTCGTGGCAAAGGGCGAGCGTTTTATCGCACTTGGCGATGAAATGATTGAACACCTGCTTTCTGCTAAGTCAGCAGATGTTCCAGCATTCCTGGCATCAACCATGGCTAACGGCAAGACCGTGCAGTCTGTAATTGATGAAGGAAATGCCACATTGGGTGAGAAGATTGAAATTCGCAACGTTGCCGTAATTCAAGGTCCAGTTGGGCTTTATCTTCACAAGACCAGCCCAGATTTGCCACCACAAGTGGGCGTTCTGGTCTCACTTGCAAAGGAAGCAGCAGAAGTGGGTAAAGATGTTGCACAGCACATCGCAGCATTTGCGCCGCGTTTTGTTAATCGTGAAGATGTTCCAGCAGACCTCATTGAAACCGAGCGTCGACTAGCTGAGGAGAGCGCTCGCGCAGAAGGTAAGCCAGAGGCTTCACTTTCAAAGATTATCGAAGGCCGCGTTACCGGTTTTGTGAAGGAAGTTTCACTCATCGAGCAGGCTTTTGCCAAGGATGCCAAGAAGACCGTGAAGCAGATCCTCGATGAGGCAGGAACCGCCGTCAAGGCATTCCACCGTTTCCGCGTAGGTCAGTAAACTAAATCCCAAGGATTTAAAACGAAGTAGAGCGAAAGGAGCACCAATGCCAGGTTCACGAGGAACTTATAAGCGGGTGCTCCTTAAGCTTTCTGGAGAAGTTTTCGGAGGCAAGAAGGGCATCGGTGTTGATCCCGATGTCTTGGCAGATGTGGCAAAACAGATTGCAGATGTTGTTCGCAGTGGAGTTCAAATCGCCATTGTTGTCGGTGGCGGTAATTTCTTCCGGGGCGCCGAACTATCTGAGCGGGGCATGGAGCGCTCAAGGGCTGACTACATGGGAATGCTCGGCACAGTAATGAACTGTTTAGCACTCCAAGACTTCCTTGAAAAAGAGGGCGTTGATACTCGCGTTCAAACAGCGATTGCGATGGGTCAAGTTGCCGAGCCATATGTTCCACGCCGTGCTATTCGCCACCTGGAAAAGGGTCGAGTTGTGATCTTTGGTGCGGGCGCCGGAATGCCGTTCTTTACAACAGATACCGTTGCCGCCCAGCGCGCACTTGAAATCGGAGCCGGCGCACTCTTGCTCGCAAAGTCCGGAGTCGATGGCGTCTACAACGCTGATCCACGTAAAGATAAGAACGCAAAAATGTTTGACACTATTTCATATGACGAGGTCTTGCAGAAGTCACTGGCGGTAGCCGATGCTGCAGCTTTTAGCTTATGTCGCGAGAACCACCTACCTATCGTTGTCTTTGACCTCATGACCAATGGAAATATTGGCCGCGCAGTACGTGGTGAAAAGATTGGAACTCTCGTTTCTTAGAACGAGAGATACATAAGGAGCACAGACCATGGCAGATGTAACCAGCGCACTTTCTGAGGCGAGCGCTAAAATGAATAAGGCTGTGGAAGTTGCCAAAGATGACTTTGGCGCCATTCGCACCGGTCGCGCTCACCCTGCCATGTTTAACAAGATCATGGTCGATTACTACGGCACCTACACCCCACTTTCACAGCTTGCCTCTATTCAGATTCCGGAATCACGGATGGCAATCATCTCTCCCTTTGATAAGGGTGCAAGTGCCTCAATTGAAAAAGCAATCCGGGAATCAGATCTAGGAGTTAATCCAGCATCTGATGGCGCAGTGATTCGGGTGAGCTTTCCGCAGTTAACGGAGGAGCGCCGTAAGGATTACATCAAGGTGGCAAAGACGAAGGCGGAGGATTCAAAGATTTCCGTGCGCAATATCCGCCGCACTGCGAAAGAATTGATGGAGAAGCTAGAAAAAGATGGCGATATCGGAAAAGATGATTTAAGTCGGGGTGAAAAAGAGCTTGAGAAGATCACATCAGATCATGTGGCCAAGATTGATGACCTTTTAAAGCATAAGGAGGCTGAGCTTCTAGAAGTCTAAGACTTCCTTGATGCTCACTTACCGTGTCTGATTTACATTCGATTAACGAGGCTATTAATAAGCGCGCTGGTCGAAAGCTTCTACCCTCCATCCTGGTCAGCCTAGGAATTCTTCTCCTGGTCTGGTTATCACTTTCTACCTACCGAGTTCTTTTTGCGGTTCTAGTTACCTGCGCAGTCATTCTTGGAATCCGTGAAATCAATCGCGCCTTTACGGCCGTAGATATTCACATTCCACTCTGGTCCTTAACTACCGCCTCCATTGCACTGTGTGCATCAACCTGGCTTGGTGGAGTATCGGGTTTAGCTGTTGCAACCGCAATCTCCTTCCCGGCACTACTAGTACTCCTGCTACCGCGTGGAACCGAAAACTTCGTCAAGACCGCTTCCGCTTCAGCACTTGCGCTGATCTACCTACCATTTCTTGCAGGATTCTTGATTCTTCTAGCTCGCCCCTATAACGGACTTGAGCGCGTGATGACCTTCGTCATTCTGGTTTCGTGCAACGACACCTTTGCCTACCTAACTGGAGTCCTTTTGGGTAAGCATCCCCTTGCCCCAAAGATCAGCCCTAAGAAAACTATTGAAGGCTCTATCGGTTCGCTCATCTTCACCGTGATCGGTGGTTCACTCGCTTTTCATTACATTATGGATTCTGATTGGTGGTTAGGTGCAGCCGCTGGAGTGCTCACCGTCTTTACAGCAACGGCCGGAGATCTCATTGAATCGGCTTTAAAACGAGATGTTGCCATTAAAGATATGGGAACTCTTTTACCTGGACATGGGGGAGTCATGGATCGCCTAGATTCAGTTCTCTTTGCCGCCCCTGCCTTGTGGCTTGCACTTGAAATTGTGCGACGTGCGCAAGATTCAGGTCTGTTATGACAACTAATTCAGAGTTGAAATTAGTCTTTGATGAGCCAGTACAACGCAAGAAGGCGCCAAAGCATCTGGCAGATTTCGCGCCCGCTGATAGAAAAGCATGGGCGAAGGAACTTGGCTTCCAACCATTTCGCGCAGCACAGGTAGCAACTCACTACTTCTCACATTTGTCGAACAACCCTGAAGACTGGACTGATATTCCGGCAGCTGAGCGGCAAGTGATTGCAGATGCGCTGACTCCTAAGATGATTCAGCTTGTTACTACCCGCACAACAGATGGCGGCATGACCCGGAAAGACTTGTGGAAGTTACATGATGGCGTGCTAGTTGAATCTGTTTTGATGCGTTACACCGATCGCACAACAGTATGTATTTCATCCCAAGCAGGGTGTGGCATGAACTGCCCATTTTGTGCAACCGGGCAAGCTGGCCTCACACGAAACTTATCGGCGGCAGAAATTACAGATCAAATCGTTGCCGCAGCACGTGCATGTGCCAATGGCGAGCTGCCAGGTGGACCAACTCGACTATCCAACATTGTCTTTATGGGAATGGGTGAACCACTTGCCAACTACAACGCAGTGGTGCGCACACTACGCAACATCACTGATGCAAACCCTGATGGCCTAGGAATCTCTGCTCGTTCAGTAGTTGTCTCAACCGTTGGTCTTGTTCCAGGAATTGAAAAGCTGATGGATGAAGGAATCAACTGCACTTTGGCTGTCTCACTTCACACACCAGATGATGAACTACGAGACTCACTTGTGCCCATTAATAATCGTTTTAATGTTCGCGAAGTACTTGCAGCAGCCGACGCCTATGAGAAGAAGACGGGCCGCCGCTACTCGATTGAGTACGCACTTATTCGCGATATCAACGATCAATCTTGGCGTTCAGATTTATTGGGAAGATTGCTAAAGAATCGCAATGCTCACGTGAATTTGATTCCGCTCAATCCAACACCTGGCTCTAAGTGGACCGCTTCGCGGCGGGAAGATGAAGCTGAATTTGTGCGAATTCTTGAGTCATACGGTGTTCCGGTAACGGTTAGAGATACTCGTGGCCGAGAAATTGATGGAGCTTGCGGTCAGTTGGCCGCTAGCGAGAAGGAGAAGATTTAACTAGTATCCTGATATGGATATGAAAGAAGCGGCTGCTGCCTATGAATCAGCGAGTCAATATTTTCTTAATTTAGCTCGCGGCATCACTGCAGATCTATTAGATATCCATGCAGAGAACGAATGGTCTGCGCGTCAATGTATTCATCACATGGCAGATTCTGAAGCGCAGTCATATGCGCGCCTGCGCAGACTCATTGCAGAACCAGAAGGGTCAGTCATTCAAGGTTATGACGAATCGGCATGGGCTAATGAGGCAAAGCTTGGTTATGTCGATACACCGGTTGCGAATGCAATTGCTGTTTATGCGGCCGTTCGGGCAAGTTCACTGGATTTATTTAAGCGCTTAGAAGAAAGTGATCTCGAGAAATTTGGTGAGCATAGCGAGTCCGGTAAATTCACTGTGGCTAGATGGCTAGAGGCATATACCAAGCATCCATATGATCATGGTGATCAGATGGTTAGGGCAACGAAGGGTCAGGCATAAAAAGTGAAGAAGTTACAGAATTTCATCAATGGAAAATCAGTTGATAGCGCATCCGGTGAAGTCACAACCCTAATTAACCCGGCAACTGCCCAGCCTTTCGCCACCGCGCCTAAATCAAACGCCACCGATATTGATAAGGCGATGAAGGCGGCCAGTAGCGCTTTTCTTGATTGGCGAGATTCCACACCTTCTGAGCGCCAGAAAGCTTTGCTCAAGATCGCCGATGCCATTGAATCTAGAGCTGATGAGTTTGTTGCCATTGAATCAGAAAACTGTGGAAAGCCAGTGGGGCTTACCGCGTCTGAAGAAGTTCCACCGATGGTGGATCAGATTCGTTTCTTTGCTGGTGCTGCTCGTAATTTGGAAGGTAAATCAGCCGGTGAATATATGAAGGGGATGACCTCTTTTATTCGCCGTGAGCCTATTGGTGTGTGCGCACAAGTAACGCCATGGAATTACCCGATGATGATGGCGGTCTGGAAATGGGCACCAGCTATTGCTGCTGGAAATACCGTAGTTCTGAAGCCAAGTGATACCACGCCAGCATCTACAGTATTTATGGCACAAATCATGAGTGAATTTCTACCTGATGGTGTTATTAACGTTGTTACCGGAGAGCGTGAAACAGGTGCGCTACTAGTAGACCATGCAACACCTGCCATGGTCTCTATTACAGGTTCAGTGCGAGCAGGCATGGAAGTTGCAGCAGGTGCTGCTAAATCACTCAAGCGCGTGCACCTGGAATTAGGTGGCAAAGCCCCCGTTGTTGTCTTTAACGATGCAGATTTAGCCGCTGCTGCAGAAGGAATTGCGATTGCAGGATTTTTTAACGCCGGACAAGATTGCACCGCGGCTACTCGCGTGCTTGTGCAAGCTGGGGTATATGAGGAGATGGTGAACTTATTAGCGGATCAAGCAACCAATCACATTGCTATGGGTATGCCTTCAGAAGATGTCTTGGTGGGGCCGGTAAATAATAAGAACCAGTTTGATCGGGTGAGTGGCTTTATCACTCGCGTGCCATCACACGCTCGGGTTGTGGCAGGGGGAGCGCCTACTGGATTAGCTGGCTACTTCATCGCACCTACTGTGATTGCAGATCTGAAGCAAAGCGATGAGTTGATTCAATCTGAAATCTTTGGGCCAGTCATCACAATTCAGAAATTCGCTGATGAGACTGAAGCGGTTGCGATGGCAAATGGTGTTGATTACGGCCTGGCATCTTCGGTCTGGACCAAAGACCATGGGCGCGCAATGCGGATGGCTAAGGCCTTTGACTTCGGATGTGTCTGGATTAATACCCACATCCCGTTGGTGGCGGAGATGCCACATGGTGGTTTCAAGCGCAGTGGATATGGCAAGGATCTCTCCAGCTATGGCTTTGAGGATTACACCCGCATCAAGCATGTGATGAGCAACCTCAACGCTTAAGCATCTGGGGCAAAAATCGGGTGAGAAAATCACCAGAAATTAACCGATTTATATTTGGCCTAGGGGGCAAAGAGTTACATAATGGGCCCTGCAAAACCGTCCCTTATTCCGGCAATTCAAAAGGAGCCTTAACCATGGCTAGAAAACCGCTCTCTCCAGAAGCACGTTCAATAATCAATTCTAAAGTTTCGCGTCGCGCCGTTTTAGCTGGCGCTGGCGCAGTAGCTGGTGCAAGTGCGCTCGCTGCATGTGGTTCCGGTGGTGGATCTTCTGAGAACGCCATTCGTTGGGGCAACTGGCCGCTCTACCTCGATGTTGATGACTCAGGTAAGAATTACCCAACGCTGCAAGCTTTTATTAAAGAGAGTGGCATTGATGTTAATTACTTTGAAGATTACAGCGATAACGATGAGTTCTTTGGAAAAGTTCAAGCTCAACTTAAATTAAAGGAAGACATTGGCTATGACCTAGTCTGCCCAACAGATTGGATGGCGGCTCGCTGGATTCGTCTTGGTTACACACATAAATTTGATAAGGCAAACATTCCTAATGCTGGAAACATTCTTGACACTCTTGCATCTCCCTCATTTGATCCAACACGTGAACACTCCATGACCTGGCAAGGAATCATGAGTGGATTTGGTTGGAACACCGAAAAGGTTCCTGGCGGGGTTCGTACTCTTGATGAACTCTTTGCTCCACAAAATAAGGGAAAAATTGTTGTTCTCTCTGAGATGCGTGACACCATTGGCGTTATCTTGCGCTCACGCGGCGTGGATTTGCAGACAGTGACCGAAAATCAGTATATGAGCGCTGTTGAATTCTTAGAACAGAAAGTTTCGGATGGCTGGATTCGCGGTGTTAAGGGCAACGAATATGCTGAAGACCTTAAGTCTGGCGATGCTATTGCAGTTATTGGTTGGTCTGGAGATATGTTTATCTTGAAGAATGATTACGATGGCAAGTTTGACTTCGCAATCCCTGAGTCAGGTGGAACCATTTCAGGTGATAACTTGATGATTCCTTACACAGCGACGGTTGAAGCGAAGGCAAGTGCTGAAAAGCTGATTAACTGGTATTACGACCCTGCAATTGCTGCAGAAGTTGCTGCCTACGTGAACTACGTAACTCCAGTAAAGGGTGCACAAGCCGAGATGGAGAAGATCGATCCAGATCTAGCGGCGAGTGAATTTATCTTTCCAACTGAGAAGACAATGGCTAACCTCTCTGTCTTCCGTTCACTCACACCTGCTGAAGAAAGCACTTGGACAGAGGCCTTCCAGAAGGCATCCGGCATCTAGGTGGCAGATAGCGCAAACTCGGCACGTGGTGACCTTAAACTCGCTAGTGTCACCAAGAGTTATGGCGACTTCACAGCTGTTGATGATCTCTCACTAACCATCCCTGAAGGTTCATTCTTTGCATTGCTTGGACCTTCAGGGTGTGGCAAAACCACCACACTTCGTATGGTTGCTGGTCTGGAAGAGCCTACGGTGGGAACTATCCACTTAGGTTCAACTGACATCACCTTCACTAAGCCATATCAGCGCCCTATCAATACCGTTTTTCAGAACTACGCTCTTTTTCCGCATTTAACAATCTTTGAAAATATTGCATTCGGTCTGCGCCGTCGTGGAATTAAAGATGTGGATGAGTCCGTCAATAAGGTGCTGGACCTGGTGGAACTTCCTCATCTAGCACAGCGCAAACCAACACAGCTCTCTGGCGGTCAGCAACAGCGCATCGCACTTGCCCGTGCCATTGTTAATCGACCAGCACTTCTCCTTCTTGATGAACCACTAGGAGCACTTGATCTTAAGTTGCGACGTCAGATGCAGATTGAACTCAAGTGGATTCAAAAGGAAGTCGGACTCACATTCGTTCACGTGACCCACGATCAGGAAGAGGCCATGACAATGGCTGACACGATTGCGGTGATGAATGAGGGAAAGATTGAGCAGATGGGAAGCCCCGCTGAACTCTATGACAATCCGAAGACAGCATTTGTCGCAAACTTTCTCGGTCAATCAAATTTAATCAAGGGAACACTAGTCGGCACAGATGGAGATTCATTAGTTGCAGATCTCTTTGGCCAGAAGATTTCACTTCCGCGTTCTCGTTCTCATGCAGCAGATTCATCGATTTATGCGGGTATCCGCCCAGAAAAGTTTCGTATCTCTTTACTTCAAACCTCCACTTCAGGCAATCTATTAAGTGGTGGAAAGATTGAAGATGTTTCATATATTGGGGTCTCAACCCAGTATCAAGTCATGATGCCATGGGGACAAGAGCTAATGGTCTTTGAACAAAACGATGACGGGGTTGCACCTTTCCGAATTGGTGACCCAGTGAATATTTCATGGGAGCCAATTTTTACCTTTGCACTGCGTGGCGATGAAGATGCCGATGCAGGTACCGAAGTAGTTCCTGAAGATCTCGACGAAGAGTAATCAAAAGACTCTGGCTATGAAGAAAATAAGCACCCCCTACCTACTGCTCCTTCCTGGCTTCGCCTTCCTCTTTACATTTTTTGTTTTTCCGATACTCAGTCTGGCTCAAGTTTCAACTGCAACCCCAATCAGTGGGGGAGACGTTGGAGAATTTGAGCAAACACTAAGATTTAGAAATTATCTGGAAGCTTTTCTCGAGAGTAGAGAGCACTTCGGACGATCACTTGTTTATGCACTACTGGCAACTTTTATTGCGCTCATGATTTCTTATCCATTGGCATATGCCCTGGCATTCAAATCTGGAAAATATAAGAATGTGCTTCTCGTGCTAGTCGTAGCCCCATTTTTCACTTCGTTTTTACTTCGTACTGTGGCGTGGAAGCAAATTCTAGGAGAAGAAGGCTTCGTAGTTCCTCCACTTAGAACTCTTGGATTAATCAGCGAATCAACCACCCTTACTTCAACTGCGGGTGCAGTAATTATCGGTATGGCATATAACTTCCTACCATTTATGACGTTACCTCTTTATGCATCTATCGATCGAATTGATCCACGCACTCTTGAAGCATCAGGTGATCTATATGCAAATGGCTTCACCACCTTCCGCAAGGTAACGCTGCCCTTATCCATGCCAGGGGTTGTCGCGGGGACCTTACTCACATTTATTCCCGCTGCAGGTGATTACGTTAATGCTGAATTATTGGGCGGACCAAATAACACGATGATTGGTAACGTCATTCAATCAAGATTTCTTATTCCAGACTATCCGACAACATCAGCGCTCTCCTTTATGCTGATGGCTGCAATTCTGATTATAGTTATTGTGTATATCCGTAAAGCTGGAACGGATGAGGTCGTATGAGTTCTATAGCGAAAGAAGTAATCGTCTCACGGCGACCTTTAGGTTCTTCGTTATCGCGTTGGTTTGGCAAAAACCTCATACGTATCTATATGGCTCTAGCATTTACCTATCTCTTTATCCCTGTGGCCTATACCTTTGTCTTTTCCTTTAACGACTCGGGTAAATCCAATATAACCTGGCAGGGGTTCACCTTTGATAAATGGTTAAATCCATGTGGGGCGCCACGTGTATGCGAGGCTCTTGGAAACTCAATTAAGATTGGTTTATTAGCAACGATATTTTCAACAATTTTAGGAACACTTATAGCTTTTGCGATCGGGCGATATGCATTTAGAGGACGATCAGCGTCAAATCTTCTAATTTTTCTTCCCATGGCAACGCCAGAGATTGTGTTGGGCGCCTCTATTCTCTCGCTCTTTCTTGTATTGCAAGTAAATCCAGGCTTCTGGCCAACGGTTATCGCCCACGTTGTTTTCTGTGTCTCCTTCGTTGTTGTCACCGTGAAGGCGCGTATTGCATCTCTTGATCCTCGGCTTGAGCAGGCCGCCATGGATCTCTATGCCAATGAATTTCAAACATTTCGTCGCGTGACTTTGCCATTGGTTGCACCAGGAATTGCAGCAGCAGCCCTTCTCGCCTTCAGCCTCTCTTTCGATGATTTTATTATCACTAATTTCAACTCTGGAACTGTTACAACGTTTCCAAAATTTATTTACGGAGCAGCAGCACGCGGGATCCCGGCGCAGGCTAACGTGATTGCCTCGGCCGTCTTTTTCCTTGCCTTAGCCCTTGTTATCATTGGACAAGTGGTCAGCCGTAAGCGTAAAGTTTATTAAGTGGTGAATCATGGCAATATGTACGGTCCAAGCTTCACCTTCCTAGGTGTAGCCCAATGCGACCTTGATGATCGGGCAACTTACGCCAATGCTGATATTGTCATTGTAGGTGCACCAATTGATTCAGGAACCTCGCATCGATCCGGTGCTAAGTTTGGTCCGCAAGCAATTCGCGGCGGAGATTATCTGCCCCATGATGCAAGTCGACCACACTTAGCGCTACGTACAGATGGTTTGAAAGATCTTACCGTTGTTGACGCTGGTGACTTGATGATGCCAGGAGGAGACCTCGCTGCATCTTTGACTGTGTTACGCGAGGCGACAGAGAAAATTTCACAAGCAGGTGCAATACCTGTGATTCTTGGGGGCGATCACTCGATTGTGTCGGCAGATGTTGCCGGGATTGCAAACCATCGCGGACATGGAAAGATTTCAATGATCCACTTTGATGCGCACGCTGATACTGGCGAAGATCACTTTGGTGCATTGATTGGGCACGGAACTCCAATGCGTCGCTTAATTGAAGATGGATATATGCGTGGAGATCGCTTTTTACAATTAGGCCTGCGTGGGTATTGGCCGGATCATGCCACTCTTGCGTGGATGCGCGATCAAGGTATGCGTTCCTATGAGATGACTGAGATTCATCATCGTGGACTCAATACCGTTCTCGATGAATCTTTTGCGACTCTTACTGACGGCTGCGATGGAGTTTTTCTCTCAGTTGATATTGATGTTGTTGATCCAGGCATGGCGCCAGGTACCGGAACTCCAGAACCTGGTGGAATGACATCGCGTGAGCTACTTGAAGCTGTGAGGCGAATCTGTTTGGAGCTTCCTGTTGTGGGAATTGATATCGTTGAAGTCGCACCAGCTTTTGATAGCGCAGATATCACCGCAATTTTAGCTAACCGTGTTGTTCTTGAGGCGCTTAGTGCAATTGCCAAGCGCCGCACTGGAAGCAGTTATTCACCCATACAAAATCTTCTGGATCGTTAATTCATGCGTGATGTTGTCATCCTAGGTTCCACCGGCTCAATCGGCGTTCAATCGCTGGAGATTGTGGAAGCTAATCCGGAGCTCTTTTCGGTAGTTGCTATCACTTCAGCTGGAACTCATCCGCAGTTGGTTATTGATCAGGCGAAGAAGTTTGCGGTAAAGCTGGTGGGAGTTACTAAGAATGCGCAAATGATTCGCGAGGCACTTCCAGGAGTGCAAGTCATTGATGGTCCCCATGCATCAACTGAAGTAGCTGCAATTACCTGCGATGTTGTGCTCAACGCCATCACAGGCTCTATCGGCTTGGCGCCCACACTTGCTGCAATCAAAGCGGGCAATCGGGTGGCACTTGCAAATAAGGAATCACTTATTGCCGGCGGAGATTTAGTGATTGCCCACGCTAAAGCTGATCAGATACTCCCAGTTGATTCCGAGCATTCTGCAATCTGGCAAGCGCTGCTGGGTGAGAAGAAATCTGAAGTAGCTAAGTTAGTTCTCACCGCTAGTGGTGGCCCATTTCGCGATCGGGCAGATTTATCTACCGTGACTTTGCAAGAAGCACTTGCCCATCCCACATGGACTATGGGACCGGTTGTGACAATTAATTCAGCCTCCCTGATGAATAAGGGTTTGGAAATTATTGAAGCTCACTATTTATTTGGTATTGCCTACTCTCAGATAGAGGCGGTAATCCACCCGCAATCTGTGGTGCACTCCATGGTCGAATTCATCGATGGTTCAACTATCGCCCAAGCATCACCGCCAAATATGAAGGGGCCGATATCACTTGCGCTCAATCATCCGCATCGCGTTCCTGGGGCAACGAAGCCAATAGATTGGAGCACTTCTCACACTTGGAGCTTTGCTCCGATTGATGAGAGTCGTTTTCCAGCGGTCGCACTTGCTCGCACCTGCGGTGAAATTGGGGGAGGACTCCCAGCAATTTTTAATGCATCCAATGAGGTTGCCGTGCAAGCATTTATCGAGGGGCAGATCTCATTTACCGACATTTTCGCCATTGTCAGTCAGAGTGTGGATCACTTGCGGTCAACAGCGGCTAAAACTCTGCGTGATTTGGAAGATGTCAGTGCGGCAGAAGATGATGCTCGCCAGATAGCCAGTGAATTAGTGAAGAAGGTAGCTCTGCGATGAAAGTACTTGGAATCTTAGCTTTTGCAGTTGCGCTACTTCTCTCTGTCATGGTGCACGAATTCGGGCATTACATCACCGCTAAGAAATTTAATATGAAGGTTACTGAATTCTTCCTAGGCTTCGGCACCAAGTTGTGGTCCTTTAGAAAGGGCGAGACAGAATTTGGCGTGAAGGCGATTCCGGCCGGGGGCTACTGTCGCATCGAAGGAATGACACCTACTGATCGGATGCCGGCGGGGGAAGAGTCGAGAGCTTTCTTTACCGCCTCATCAGGTAAGAAGCTGATTGTTTTAGGTGCAGGTTCTTTTGCCCATTTCCTGATTGGCTTCCTGCTCATCTTCACCATCTTCTTTGGAGTTGGTTACACCGCACTACTTTCTAATATTGCCCAAGTTTCTCCCAACTCTGCCGCTTCCGAAGCAGGTTTTCTAGCCGGAGATAAAATCATTGAAGTAGATGGCCAGAAAGTTAAGGATTGGTATCTAGATTCGCGCAAGATTGCCGAGTCGCAAGGCAAGCAGATGCGATTTACTATCGAGCGTGCAGGTGAGGTTCTTACTCTTACCGCGACTCCACAATACGTTGAAGAGCAGAAGCGATATGTGCTGGGCGTGGTCACACAGATCGGAAACAAACGAGAAAGCTTTTTTCCTGCGCTAACTGCCTCTGCTAGAGCCACAGTAACGCTGACCAAAGAATCAGTGAAATCACTCTTTGCTCTTCCTTCTAAGGTGCCACAACTTATTCGCCAAACATTTATGGGAGAAGAGCGCAATCCTGATGGGCTTGTGGGAATTGTTGGCGCGGCTCGGGTCTCGGGCGATGCGGTGAGTTCGCAGAGACTTAATAGCAATGAACGAGTTTCCACCTTTATTCTGATCGTTGCCAGCTTAAACATTTTCGTTGGTCTCTTTAACTTACTGCCATTTCTGCCACTCGACGGTGGTCATATGGCCATTGCAATCGCTGATGAAGTCCGCGCCCTCTTTGCACGCATTCGCAGGAAGCCTCGGCCAGCCAGCATCGATGTCAATGTCATGACACCAATTACTATGGCTGTCTTTGGCGTCTTAGCTGTGTTGACGTTGATACTTCTTGTGGCAGATATCATCAATCCAATTTCAATCAACTTCTAGCTCATACTACTCACCACCAGGAGCAAGATTGCGCGAGATAGGGCAGAATACGCATCATGGTTGATCTCGGAATTCCAAGTGCTCCGCCGCCAACGCTGCACCCGCGTCGCAAGACGCGTCAGCTCAAAGTTGGCTCGGTTGGGGTTGGTTCGCAATCACAGGTCAGTGTGCAATCGATGTGCACCACTCTCACATCAGATGTAGATGCTACTTTGCAGCAGATTGCAGAACTCACCGCATCTGGCTGCCAGATTGTTCGAGTTGCAGTGCCTTCCCAAGATGATGCTGATGCATTGGCACAAATTGCTAAGAAATCTCAGATTCCAGTGATTGCAGATATTCATTTTCAACCAAAATATATCTTCGCCGCAATCGATGCTGGGTGCGCCGCCGTACGTGTGAACCCTGGAAATATTAAGCAATTCGATGACAAGGTCAAAGAGGTAGCAAAGGCGGCCGGAGATGCCGGCATTCCAATTCGCATTGGCGTTAATGCTGGTTCGCTAGATCCACGACTGCTTGCAAAATATGGCAAGGCAACTCCCGAAGCCCTGGCTGAATCAGCGCTTTGGGAGGCATCACTATTTGAAGAGCATGGCTTTGGAGATATTAAGATTTCGGTCAAGCATCACGATCCAGTCACGATGGTCAACGCCTATCGAATTCTTGCCGCCAAGTGTGATTACCCGTTACACCTCGGGGTAACAGAGGCTGGTCCAATCTTTCAAGGAACGATTAAGTCAGCAACTGCCTTTGGAATCTTGTTGGCTGAAGGTATTGGCGACACTATTCGCGTCTCACTATCGGCGCCGCCTGTGGAAGAAGTCAAGGTTGGCATTTCTATTCTTGAATCGCTTAATTTGCGCCAGCGTAAATTGGAAATTGTTTCTTGCCCATCATGTGGTCGCGCTCAAGTTGATGTCTATACCTTGGCTGAGAAAGTACAGGCAGGTTTGCAAGGAATGACAGTTCCATTGCGCGTTGCGGTCATGGGTTGCGTGGTGAACGGACCTGGTGAAGCGCGTGAAGCAGACCTTGGTGTGGCATCTGGAAATGGAAAAGGTCAGATCTTTGTGAAGGGTCAAGTCATTAAGACTGTTCCGGAAGCACAGATTGTTGAAACTCTGATTGAAGAAGCGATGCGCTTAGCCGAAGAGATGGAAGCCGCCGGCGTTGCATCAGGAGTACCTTCCGTCACTACTTCGTAATCCTCCGGTAGGGTTCGCATTATGTTGCGAATGTCCACTCTGTTCTTGCGCACGCTTCGCGATGACCCAGCTGATGCTGAAGTTCCAAGTCATCGACTTCTAGTACGCGCCGGATATATTCGTCGAATCGCTGCCGGTGTCTATTCCTGGCTACCACTCGGGGTCATCACACTTCGCAATATCGAAAACATTGTCCGCCAAGAGATGGATAAGGCTGGCTTTCAAGAAGTTCATTTTCCAGCGCTCTTACCCAAAGATGCATATGAGCAGACTGGTCGCTGGACTGATTACGGCCCAGATCTCTTTCGTCTGCAAGATCGCAGAGGTGCAGATTACTTACTAGGGCCGACTCACGAAGAGATGTTCACGCTGATGGTCAAAGGTGAGTACTCCTCTTATAAAGATTTGCCACTCTCGCTCTATCAAATTCAAACCAAGTATCGCGATGAAGCTCGTCCGCGTTCAGGAATTATTCGCGGGCGCGAATTTGTCATGAAAGATTCTTATTCTTTTGACCTCACCGATGAAGGTCTCGTTGACTCCTACATGCGCCATCGCGCTGCCTATATTGCAACCTTTGATCGGCTGCGCCTTAAGTACAACATTGTCAGTGCGGTATCCGGTGCGATGGGTGGCTCGGCATCAGAGGAATTCCTAGCACCGTGTGAAACCGGTGAAGATACTTATGTGCTCTGTCAAAAGTGTGGTTATGCTGCAAATGTGGAAGCGGTGACAACAGTTGTTGCACCAAGTGATGCAGCTAGTGTGCTGGCGCAAGAAGTTTTTGACTCACCTAACACTCCCACCATCGACACACTTGTTGAACTTCTGAATGCAAAGTTCGGTGGGGGATATGACGGGGCAAAGACTCTTAAAAATGTGATGCTGATGGCTGATGAAAAAGCGATTGCAGTTCTTGTGCCGGGTGACCGAGAAGTTGATCTCAAGCGCTTGCAAGCAAATCTTGCCGGCGTCAATGACTTACGAGTATTTGAAGAGGCAGATTTTTCAAAGTTTCCTGGACTTGTTAAGGGTTATCTCGGACCGCAAGATGCAAAGAAGAATGGCATCACTGTCTATGCCGATCCGCGAATTGCCCCCGGCACAGCGTGGGTAACAGGTGCCAATGCCAAAGATAAGCATGCACGCAATGTGGTTAATGGTCGAGATTTCGCTGTTGATTATTACGTTGAAGCGGCGCAAATTCGTCAAGGAGATGCATGCCCTAAGTGCGCAGCTCCAGTTGTAATTGATCGCGCAATTGAAATTGGTCATATCTTCCAGTTGGGTCGCAAATACGCGCAGGCACTTAATCTCACAGTTCTAGATCAAAATGGGAAATCACAAGTTGTGACAATGGGCTCTTACGGAATTGGAGTCTCGCGCGCAGTTGCCGCCATTGCCGAACAGAGTTATGACGAGATTGGACTTTCTTGGCCGGTAGAAGTTGCACCTGCCAAAGTCCATGTTGTTGCCACAGGCAAGGAAGATAATATTTTCGAGACTGCCGAGAAGATTAGCGCCGAGCTTGAGGCCCGCGGAATATCTGTGATGTTAGATGATCGACGCGGCACTAGCCCAGGAGTTAAGTTTAAAGATGCTGAACTCATCGGAATTCCAGTCATTGTTGTGGTGGGCAAGGCGCTGGAAAACGGTAACGTTGAAGTTCGGGTGCGCAAGAGTGGTGAAAAGTCAGAGATTGCGGTGGTGGGCGCAGTTGATGCAATCGCAGCTCTTCTTCCCACCTTGCCTTAATTACCAGATTGCTTACATTCACTGATAAAATCTGCGCGACAACTTAAGAACAATTAAATATGAAGGGCTAGAAATGGCAATCACGGATCAAATAGCGCAACTGGTTACACCTGCAGTTGAAGCTCAAGGATTCTTCCTTGAAGAAGTCCTACTTGTATCACCCGGCAAACATCGCATTGTTACCTGCATCGTTGACGGCCAAAGTTCGTTAAATATGGATCAGGTCACCGCCATCTCACGCGCCATCTCTGAACTTCTCGATGAAGCCGTCTTTATGGGAGAAGCGCCCTTTACGTTGGAGGTCACTTCTCCGGGTGTTGATCGCCCGCTGACCAAGCCCCGTCACTTTGCAAAGAACGTTGATCGCTTGCTCAAGGTTGTGGGCAATGATGGTGAGGTCGTTACTGGCCGAATCTCTGGCAATACTGAAAGCGATCTCACGCTGTCGGTAACGGGGAAGAAGGAAGTAAAAGAAGTTGTGATTGCACTTTCAGATATTAAGCGCGCAACAGTTGAAATTGAATTTAACCGGAAAGAGAGTGATAAGTAATGGGTGTCGACATTGCAGCGCTCAAACAACTAACCGATGCAAAAGGTATGCCGCTAGAGCAGTTAATTCAGGCAATTGAAGCTGGAGTACTCACCGCATATTCCGAGACGCTGGAGCCGAACCGTTACGCACGAGTGCAACTTGATCGCGAAACCGGAGACATTGCGATATTTGTTCCCGAGTTCAATGAACTAGGGGAGCGCATTGCCGAGAAGGTGCTTGAGGTTGAGGGCTTTGATCGCACTGCCACTTCCACTGCTCGCCAAGTGATTAAGCTTCAAATGCGTGTAACTAACGATGCTGAAATCGTGGGAGAGTTCACCGCATCTGTGGGCGATGTTATCTCCGGAATCGTTCAACAGGGGCGCGATCCCAAGATGATTAACGTCAACCTTGGTCGAACAGAAGGTCGCATTCCGCCGCAAGAGCAGGTTCCTGGTGAAGTCTTCAACCACGGCGATCGCATCAAATGTTTTGTAGTTGAGGTAAAGCAAGGACTTAAGGGTCCAGAAATTATGTTATCTAGAAGCCATCCAGCACTGGTGAAGCAGTTATTTGCACTAGAAGTTCCAGAAATACAAGATCGCATCGTCGAGATCATGGCGGTAGCACGAGAGGCAGGACATCGCACAAAGATTGCAGTTCGCTCTCACCGCGCCGGAGTTTCATCGAAAGGTTCACTGATTGGCCCCATGGGCTCGCGCGCGCAGGCTGTGATGAATGAATTACATGGAGAGAAGATTGATATCGTCGATTGGGATGAAGATCCAGTTAAGTTTGTCGCTCACGCACTTGCTCCGGCCAAAGTAACGAGTGTGACTATCGTTGATGAATCAATTCGTTCTGCAAAAGTCATTGTTCCGGATTACCAACTATCGCTGGCCATCGGAAAAGATGGACAAAATGCCCGTCTTGCCGCACGACTTACCGGCTGGCGAATAGATATTCACCCCGATACTCCCGCGTGAAATAGGGATTTCTCACCTCATTCGCTAGACTGGGGCCATCGCATAAGCGCATAAGCGTGAGTGCAATTACTGAAATGGATGCGAAAGATATGAAACTCAAATGAGCTCGTTTACATCATGAGGTCGAACAACTAGGGCTCGCATCCCACAAATTTTAATGCGGGCCAAGACAGGAGAAATGTGTCAAAGGTCCGCGTACACGAGTTAGCAAAGCAACTCGGTATGGAGAGCAAGGAAGTCCTTGCAAAACTCCAAGAAATGGGCGAATTCGTCCGATCAGCATCATCAACAGTTGAAGCACCGGTAGTGCGCAAGTTAGTTGCGCTATACCCAGATGCTAAACCGGTAGAAGAGAAGAAGCCTGTGAAGAAGGCTGCGGCAAAGAAAACTGCCGCCTCCAAGAAAACTGCTGAAGTAAATCCAGAACTTGCAGCAGAGTTAGCTGCCGAACTCGGTGTCGATCTTGCAGCGCTAAAGGCATCGCGTGATGCGGCTGCAACTGCCCACGAAGAAGCGAAGGCTGCAGCAACTGCAGAAGCGCAAACTCCAACAGTGCCAACTACTCCTGCCACACCCAGTGCACCTCGTCCAGGAAATAATCCATTTTCATCAGGGGCTGTGGTTCCACGTCCACCACGTCCTGGTAACAATCCATTTTCAACAGGTGGCCTAGCTCCGCGCCCACCTCAAAGACCAGCAGGTTCAACTGGTGCACCACGTCCAGGTATGGCAGGTGCTCGTCCCGGTTCTGTTCGTCCAGGTTTTGCAGCACGTCCTGGTGGTGCACGTCCGCCAGGTGCAGGTACTGGAACTGGAAACTATCCACCACGCACAGGTGGCGCACCAACTTCATCAGGTCCATACCGTTCACAAGGTAACGCTCCAGCAGGTGGCGCACCTGGTGGCCCACAACGTCCAGGTGGCGGTGCTCCTAATCGCGGTCCAGGTCGTGGCGGAACTGCAGGTGCATTTGGAAAGAATGCAAGTAAATCTTCTAAGCGTAAGCAGAAGTCACGTAAGGCGCTGCGCGAAGAATTCGACAATATGCAAGCTCCTCAATTAGGTGGAGCAGTTATTCCTCACGGTGATGGCAAGACAAAGATTCGCATGCGCCGTGGCTCATCACTTGCAGATTTTGCAGAGAAGATCAATGCAGATCCAGCAGCGTTGGTATCAGCGCTATTCCACTTAGGTGAAATGGTGACTGCAACTCAATCTGTTGACGCTGACACATTTGAAATTCTCGGAGCCCAACTTGGATATGTCATCGAAGTTGTTTCGCCTGAGGAAGAAGATCGTGAACTCTTGCAGGGATTTGATATCGATCTCGCTGCCGAAATGAGTGACTACGACGAGGAAAACCTCACTGCCCGCCCACCAGTTGTCACCGTAATGGGACACGTGGACCACGGTAAGACTTCTCTTCTTGATGCGGTTCGTAAGACCGAAGTGATTAAGGGCGAAGCCGGCGGCATCACACAGCACATTGGTGCCTACCAAATTCACCATGATCACGATGGCGTCAATCGCGCGATTACATTTATTGATACACCAGGTCACGAAGCCTTTACCGCTATGCGTGCACGTGGTGCCAAGGTCACAGATATTGCAGTGCTGGTAGTTGCAGCAGATGACGGCATCATGCCTCAGACAATTGAAGCGCTCAACCACGCACAGGCGGCTGATGTGCCAATTGTGGTTGCAGTGAACAAGATTGATAAGGAAGGTGCGAACCCAGATAAGGTCCGCCAGCAACTTACTGAGTACAACTTGATTGCGGAAGAATACGGTGGAGACACAATCTTCGTAAACGTCTCTGCTAAATCAGGTGTCGGAGTCAATGAACTTATTGATTCAATCTTGCTGACAGCCGATGCTGCGATTGATCTGCGGGCAGTGGCACTCGATGTTGCTCGCGGTGTTGCCATTGAAGCTCACCTCGACCGTGGTCGTGGACCAGTTGCAACAGTTCTTGTGCAGCGCGGAACACTCAAAGTTGGAGATGCCATCGTTGCCGGAGGATCATTTGGTCGCGTGCGCGCTATGCACGATGAAGATGGTAATACGGTCGAAGAGGCAGGGCCATCACGTCCAGTGCAGGTTCTCGGATTCACATCCGTTCCTAATGCTGGAGATACCTTCCTAGTTGCAGAAGATGACCGCACATCTCGTCAGATTGCCGAAAAGCGTCAAGCTGCAGAGCGCAACGCGCAATTGGCGAAGGCGCGCAAGAAGGTCTCACTGGAAGACTTCATGGAGCAATCCAAGATTTCAACTCTTAACCTCATCCTGAAGGGTGACGTTTCTGGTTCAGTGGAAGCACTCGAAGATGCACTGATGCAACTCGATGTTGGTGCTGAAGTAGATCTACGAGTTATTCACCGCGGTGTTGGCGCAATTACCAAGAGCGATATCACTCTTGCATCTGCCTCAACTGCTGTTGTTATCGGCTTTAACGTTAAGCCAGAGCCACAGACTGCTATCTATGCTGATCAAGAAGGCGTCGAAGTTCGCTTCTACTCAGTTATCTATAACGCAATCGAAGAGATTGAACTCTCACTTAAGGGACTCCTTAAGCCAGAGTTTGAAGAGGTTGTACTCGGTAACGCTGAAGTACGCGATCTCTTTAAATCTTCAAAGGTTGGAACGATTGCAGGTTCAGTCGTCAGCGACGGAATCATTCGCCGAAATGCAAAGGCACGTGTCATACGTGGCGGAGCAGTCATTGCCGAAGAGGTCACTATCGAATCGCTCAAGCGATTTAAAGATGATGCCACTGAAGTCCGCGAGGGCTTTGAATGCGGTATCGGCGTAGGTAAGGGTGCTGATCTTGCTGTAGGAGACATCATTCAGGTCTTTGAGATGCGTGAGAAGAAGCGCGCATAACGCTTCGAAGAGTAAACAAATGGGAAATTCACACCGCAGCCAGAAGGTTGCAGACCGCATCAAGGTAGTAGTGGCACAGCTGCTTGAGACAAAGATTAAAGATCCGCGTCTTGGCTTTGTCACTGTTACCGATGCGCGTGTGACCGGAGATCTACAGAACGCTTCCATCTTCTACACCGTCCTTGGTGGAGATGATGAGCGCGCTGCAACCGCAGCTGCCCTGGAATCTGCAAAAGGTGTTATCCGTAGCGCTGTTGGAAAAGATTTAGGTACCCGCATCACTCCATCACTGGAATTCATTCTTGATGGACTTCCGGAATCTGCAAAAGCCCTAGATTCATTGCTAGAGCGAGTTCACCAACTTGATGCCGAAGTTGCGAAGGCACGCGAGAATGCAAAGCCAGTGATGGAAGATGCTTATAAAGTCCCACGCGTCGTAGAAGATAAATTTAATAACTAATGACAGACGGATTCCTCGTTGTTGACAAAGCTGGGGGAATGACCAGTCACGATGTCGTAGCAGTGGGGCGAAAAGCTCTGGGAACGCGCAAAGTGGGCCATGCCGGAACACTTGATCCGATGGCTACTGGAGTATTGGTCCTAGGTTTCGGAAATGGCACCCGCCTTTTGCAATACATCACCGATGGCGATAAGTCCTACGTTGCCACAATTGTTCTCGGGAGCTCAACAGTTACTGATGATAAAGAAGGTGAAGTACTTACCAGCACCGATGCCTCACAGGTAAATGATGCGGACATTGAAAAGATCCTTAAGGCCATGATTGGAACCATTGCCCAACGTCCGTCATCTGTCTCAGCCGTTAAAGTTGGTGGAGAGCGTGCCTATGATCGAGTACGTGCTGGTGAGAAGTTTGAACTTGAGCCACGCCAGATAACAATCACGCAACTAGATATTCTGGCAATTCGCCATTTAGCTGCCACAACCGAAGTTGATATTGAAGTCACCTGCTCAGCTGGAACATTTATTCGAGCTATCGCCCGCGATTTAGGGGAGGCGTTAGAAGTTGGTGGACACCTGAGCGCCCTTCGGCGCACACGAGTTGCCGGCTTTACTGAAAAAGATGTGGTCTCATTTGCTGATCTGAAAGATCAGAAGTTCACGCCACTAAAGCTTGCAGATGTGGCCCGGACAACTTTCGCTGTGCGCGAGCTCACTCTGGAAGAAGTCAGAGAGTTATCTTTCGGTAGATCTCTCTCTGAGAATGGGCATACTTCCATCTCTGCTGCGATGTCACCAGATAATCGACTCATTGCCCTACTCAAAGACGATGGAGGGCACGCAAAACCAATATCTGTCTTTGCGGCCGCGAACTAGGTAAGGCAAGATTGGGGCATGTCCGAGACTAACGTTGTACTCATTGGGGTATTTGATGGGGTACATAAAGGACATCAACAACTGCTTAATCGGGCAAAAGAGATTGCAGCTGGACGATCAATCGTTGCCCTGACTTTTGATCCACACCCAACGACTGTTTATGCCCCCACGAAGGTGCCCACTGCTCTGACAACCCTGGCAGATCGAGTTGAGCTCTTAAAGATTCACAACGCTGATCAAGTAGCAGTAATGAAGTTCAACGAGAACTTTGCCGCAATGTCGGCGGCAGATTTTGTCACCAATGTCTTGGTAGGCCAACTTCATGCCAGCACTGTGGTGGTGGGAAAGAATTTCACTTACGGTCATAAAGCAGCTGGAAACGTTGATTCACTTATTGCCGATGGCCTTACACATAATTTCACAGTCGATGTGCAGGAGCTTAAAGCAGATACCGAAGTCATCTCCTCTTCACGTATTCGCGCACTTGTGATTGCAGGAAAAGTTGAGGAAGCGCGCGCACTTCTGTCTCGACCTCATCGACTCGATGGTGTGGTGGTGCACGGTGAAAAGCGCGGTCGGGAAATTGGTTACCCCACAGCTAATTTAGGAGACATTGATGGACAAACTATTCCTGCCGATGGTGTCTATGCTGGGTGGTTGACTGTGGGAATTAATTTCTGGCCGGCAGCAATTTCGATTGGTACCAATCCAACATTTGCAGGTGAGCGCGGAAGGCAAGTAGAGGCATACGCACTTGATCAAGAGGGGCTAGAGCTCTATGACAAGAACGCATCGATTGAATTCGGTTGGTATCTGCGGCCCACTCTGAAATTCGATAGCTTGGAAGAGCTATTGGTCCAGATGAAGAAAGACTGCGATAAAGCGCGCGAATTAACCGAGAAATAAGGGCAATTCAGCCTCAATTTCACTTATCCACACCCCACGGGTAAACTTCGCATTGTCCAACGAGAAAGTGATTTCCCGTGATTCAAACCGGGAAGCCTCTTGAACAGTACTGATGTACTTAACATGAAAAGGAATACAGCACCATGGCATTAACACCAGAAGTAAAGAAAGAAATCATTGCGAAGTACGGCTCATCAGCTACTGATACAGGAAGCCCTGAAGCTCAGATCGCTTTATTGTCACGTCGCATCGATGACATTACGACTCACCTTAAGACCAACCCACATGATCACCACAACCGTCGTGGTCTGTTGTTGCTCGTAGGTCAGCGTCGTCGCATCTTGCAGTACCTCGCAAAGACAGATATCAATCGTTACCGTGGAATTCTCGAGAAACTCGGAATCCGTCGCTAATTAAGTAAGAACTACCCGCCGGGGGACTAATGGTCCTCGGTAGTGGTTTCCAGATGTTTGCATCTGTGAACTTCGATCGAAGATTCATTCGTTTCGCCTTGCGAGTAGTTACCGCTTCCAAGCTGTGCTCATGCACCTTGGAATATGCAACAAACGAATCAAAGGAGGACCCATGGAGGGTCAAGACGTAAAGACAGCAGTAGCCGTTATCGATAACGGAAAGTATGGAAAGCGCGAGATCAAGTTCGAAACCGGACGCCTCGCAAAGCAAGCAGCAGGAGCTGCAGCTGTGTATCTAGATGATCAGACAATGATCTTCTCAGCAACAACAGCATCAAAGACACCTAAAGATCAATTCGATTTCTTCCCACTTACAGTTGATGTAGAAGAAAAGATGTACGCAATTGGCAAGATCCCCGGATCATTCTTCCGTCGTGAAGGCCGACCATCAGAAGAGGCAATTCTTACCTGCCGTCTGATTGATCGCCCTTTGCGTCCATCATTTATCAAGGGACTTCGTAACGAAGTACAAATCGTTGTCACAGTAATGGCACTCGATCCTGACCACATGTATGACGTGATTGCTATCAACGCAGCATCAATGTCAACCCAACTTGCAGGTCTACCATTTTCAGGTCCTATCGGTGGAGTTCGTGTTGCACTTATCGAAGGCCAGTGGGTTGCATTCCCAAATCACTCACAGGTTGAGAACGCTGTTTTCGACATGGTCGTTGCAGGTCGCGTCACAGCAGATGATGTAGCAATCATGATGGTGGAAGCAGAAGCGACATCACGCACAATCGGTCTCATCGCCAGTGGCGCAGCAGCACCTACGGAAGAGATTGTTTCGCAAGGACTCGATGCAGCTAAGCCATTCATTCGCATTCTCTGCGAAGCTCAGTCAAAGCTGGCAGCAGTTGCTGCAAAGCCAACCGCAGATTTCCCAGTCTTCTTGGATTACCAAGATGATGTCTTTGCCGCAGTTGAAAAGGCTGCAAAAGACGATCTTGCAAAGGCGATGACAATCGCAGGTAAGCAAGAGCGCGAAACAAAGATCGATGAGATCTCTGCTTCAACTAAGGAATCTGTCTCTGCCGCCTTTGAAGGTCGCGAGAAGGAAGTTCCAGCAGCGTTTCGCTCACTAACAAAGAAGCTTGTTCGTCAGCGCGTATTGCGTGACAAGATCCGTATCGATGGTCGCGGTCTTCGTGATATTCGTGCCTTGTCTGCAGAAGTTGAAGTCATTCCTCGCGTTCACGGTTCTGCAATCTTCGAACGTGGAGAGACTCAGATTCTCGGTGTTACAACTCTTAATATGCTCAAGATGGAACAGCAGCTCGACACAATGAGCCCTGAAACATCAAAGCGTTACATGCACAACTACAACTTCCCACCATATTCAACTGGTGAGACCGGTCGTGTAGGAACTCCAAAGCGTCGCGAAATTGGCCACGGAGCACTTGCAGAGCGCGCACTCATTCCAGTACTTCCAACCCGCGAAGAGTTCCCTTATGCAATCCGTCAGGTCTCAGAAGCACTTGGTTCAAATGGATCCACATCAATGGGATCAGTTTGTGCATCAACACTGTCAATGCTCCAAGCTGGTGTGCCACTGAAGGCCCCTGTTGCTGGTATTGCAATGGGTCTTATCTCAGATGATGTTGATGGCAAGATTGAATACGTTGCCCTCACAGACATTCTCGGGGCCGAAGATGCTTTCGGAGATATGGACTTTAAGGTTGCCGGTACGAAGGACTTTATTACCGCCCTTCAGCTTGATACCAAGCTCGATGGCATCCCAGCTTCAGTTCTCGCTGGCGCACTTCACCAGGCAAAGGAAGCGCGGCTTGCGATTCTTGATGTCATGAATGAAGCAATCGATACCCCGGATGAGATGAGCCAATACGCTCCTCGCATCATCTCGGTAAAGATTCCAGTAGATCAGATCGGTGCTGTAATCGGGCCTAAGGGCAAGATTATTAATCAGATTCAAGATGAAACCGGCGCAGATATCTCTATTGAAGATGATGGAACTATCTACATCGGTGCCACCGATGGACCATCGGCGGAAGCTGCTCGCGCGCAGATTAACGCGATTGCTAATCCACAAATGCCAGAAGTGGGAGAGCGATACCTCGGAACTGTTGTAAAGCTTGCAACATTCGGTGCATTCATCTCATTGATGCCAGGTAAAGATGGCCTGCTCCACGTATCTCAGATTCGCAAGATGCATGGTGGAAAGCGCATTGAAAACCTTGAAGAAGTCATGAAGGTTGGCGACAAGATTCAGGTTGAAATCGGCGAGATTGATCCAAAGGGCAAGCTCTCTTTGGTTCCGGTTCTCGAAGATGGAACAGCTCCAGCTGCCGAATAAGTAGATGTCAGTTAAACGCTCAGTTCACGCAAGTGGCCTGCGTATTGTTACGGAAGAAGTTCCGTCAGTACGCAGCGCTGCTGTGGGAATTTGGGTCAATGTAGGTTCTCGTGATGAAGCACCGGCTACCGCTGGTGCTTCTCATTTTCTCGAGCACCTTCTCTTTAAAGGAACAACAAGTAGAACAGCGTTAGAAATCTCTTCATCCATTGAGTCAGTCGGTGGTGAGATGAATGCCTTTACATCTAAGGAATACACCTGCTTCTACGCCCGTGTAATCGATACTGACTTGCCAATGGCAATCGATGTTGTCAGTGATCTCATCACTTCATCAGTTGTCTCAGTCCTAGATGTCGATGCCGAGCGCAAAGTAGTACTTGAAGAAATTGCAATGCGCGATGATGATCCCAGTGATCTCGTGCACGATCTCTTTAGCGATACCTACTATGGCGATACCCCCATCGGGCGCCCAATTCTAGGAACGATTGATTCAATCAATGCGATGTCTCGCAACACTGTATTTAATTACTACAAGAAGAAGTACTTACCGCAAGACCTTGTCGTTGCTGTGGCTGGAAATATCAAGCATAAGCGCGTGGTCGCCATGGTTGAACAGGCCCTGTCGCGCGATAACTTCCTTGATGTTATGGCTGCTCCTGTTATTCGCCCCAATATTCCGATTAAGAATTCAAAGCAACAATCTGTTGGTCTTATGTATAAGAAGAGCGAACAAGCTCATATGTTCTACGGAATGCAAGCTGTTGCTCGAGCAGATGAACGTCGCTTTGCCATGGGAGTTCTTTCGGCAGCCCTCGGTGGCGGCATGTCATCGCGCCTCTTTCAAGAGATTCGCGAAAAACGTGGGCTTGCCTACTCTGTCTATTCATACGCGCAACAATTTGCTGGCTCTGGGTTGATCGGTTTTTATGCAGGATGTAACCCGTCTAAGGCGGTGGAGGTCGTCGAAATTATCCGAAGTGTCCTAAATGATGTTGCAGAAAACGGGATGACCCAGGAAGAAATTGATCGCGCCAAAGGAGCTGTCCGTGGCTCGCTGGTGTTAAGTCAGG
>SHUV01000026.1 GCA_009694515.1 Candidatus Planktophila sp.
AAGACCGGTGCAAAGATTGCTTATATTCCACGTAGAGCAGGAGAACGTGGGGCACTAGAAGCAGGTGCACTTGGATCACTTCTTCCAGGTGGACGTCCAGTTGCTGATGCCGCAGCTCGAGTAGATATTGCAGCTGCATGGGGAGTTGCCGCGCTACCAACTGAACTGGGGCGGACAACAGCAGAAATAATCTCTGGCCTTGCATCTAATCAGCTTGATGCACTTGTTGTGGGCGGCGTCGATGCTCATGACTTACTGAACTCGCGCCAGGCACTGGATGCGTTGAAGAAATCATTTGTCGTCTCATTAGAAATTGCGCCAAGTTCCATTACCGAAGTTGCCGACGTTGTATTGCCCGTTGCTGCAATTACTGAAAAGAGTGGAAGTTTCCTTAACTGGGAAGGTCGAGCACGCGTATTTGATGCAGCGGTAGAAGATTCCCAGAACCGTAGCGATGTTCGAATTCTGTCCATGATTGCCGATGCCATGGGTGAATCCATCATGCTCGGCACCGTCACCGCAGCAGCTCGTGAATTTAATCAACTTGGTAAGTGGGATGGCGCCCGCGTTGCCTTTAGATCAGTCACACCAGTAACTGCGAAAGCTATTGGGGCCAACGAAGCACTTCTTACTTCATGGCGCCGCCTGCTTGATATGGGAACTTTGCAAAAAGGTGAAGACAATCTTGCCGGCACGCGTCGTCCAACAGTTGCTGTGATTTCAGCTAAGCGTGCGACATCACTCGGTGTTACATCAGGTGATCAGGTGCGAGTAGCAAATGCGCACGGCTCCATCACTATTCCGGCACTGGTTGAAGATATTCACGATGATGCTGTGTGGTTACCACGTAATTCCTTTGCATCACAGACTCTAGTTTCACTCAATGCAGTGCACGGCGATGTAGTAACGGTGGTGAAGGCATGAGTACAGCAGAGCTTTTAGGAAAAGATCCAGGTTGGATTATCGCTGTTAAAGCACTCATTGTCTTTATTATCTGTGTGGTAGCAACGCTGATGGCAGTCTGGACTGAACGTCGCGTTCTCGCCAAAATGCAGCTGCGTACTGGCCCTAATCGCGTGGGAAAGTTTGGTCTGCTTCAATCACTTTCTGATGGAGTCAAGCTAGCCTTGAAAGAAGACATCATTCCGGCAGCTGCAGATAAAGTTGTTTTCATCCTCGCACCGATTATTGCTACCTCAATGTGCTTTATGGCCTTTGCTGTTATTCCAATGACTGGAGTAGTAAATCTCTTTGGACATCAGACCGCGCTACAACTGACCGATCTTCCAGTGGGAGTTCTCTACATTCTGGCCGTGACATCAATCGGTGTCTATGGCGTGGTACTTGCAGGGTGGTCTTCTGGATCTACTTATCCACTACTTGGCGGATTGCGTTCAAGTGCTCAAGTGATTTCTTATGAAATCGCAATGGGGCTCTCACTTGTTGCAGTCTTTATCTATGCCGGCTCGATGTCTACCTCGGCGATTGTTGATTCACAGCACCAAAATATTTGGAATGCAGTGGTGCTCTTCCCATCATTTGTTATTTATCTTATTTCTATGGTGGGCGAGACCAACCGCGCACCATTTGACTTAGCTGAAGCAGAAGGCGAACTCGTTGGTGGATTCCATACCGAGTATTCATCACTTAAATTCGCACTCTTCTTCCTAGCCGAATATGTCAACATCATTGCAGTTTCAGCTCTTGCAACAACACTCTTCCTCGGTGGCTATCACGCACCTCCAGGACTTGGTTTCACAGAGCAATGGCTTGGTGGATGGTTCACATTTGTTTGGTTCATCACCAAAGTTAATTTGTTCTTCTTTATCTTCATGTGGTTGCGCGCAACTCTTCCGCGCCTGCGCTATGACCAGTTTATGAAATTTGGCTGGAAGGTTCTCATTCCTGCCTCACTTGTTTGGATTCTCATCGTTGCAACTCTTCGCGTCTTGCAGCAACAAGGTGCAAATCGAGTAGTGACCATCGCATTTGCAGGGGGAGTAGCTCTGCTCTTGATGGCGGTGTCATCGCTTACAGATCGCAGTAAGAAAGTTTCTCGAGCACCACTTGCGCAAGGAGAAAGCCCTGAATTCCCAGTGCCATCACTTCCACATCTAAGCTCCATTAGCGTTACAGGAGGCCAGAAATGACAGATTTTATTGAGCCACGCAAGAGCTCAGAGCTCGGTATCAATTCAGTTCCTTTTATCGAGGTAGCCCAACCTGGTGCTGCGCCACTGCTGGAACAAGCAAAAGGATTCTGGGTCACCTTCTCATCCATGTTTAAGAAGAACCAGACTGTGCAATACCCAGATGTGAAAGCCCCAACGGCGCCACGTTTTCATGGTCGCCACCAACTTAACCGCCATCCTGATGGTTTAGAAAAATGCATCGGTTGCGAACTCTGTGCCTGGGCCTGCCCAGCTGATGCCATATATGTTGAAGGAGGAGATAACACTCCAGGAAATCAACTTTCTCCAGGAGAGCGCAATGGCGCCGTCTATCAGATTAATTATCTGCGCTGCATTTTCTGTGGGCTTTGTGTTGAAGCATGCCCAACGCGTGCCCTGACTATGACTAATGAATACGAGCTTGCAGATGATAAGCGGGAAAAGTTAATCTTCGAAAAGGAAGATCTCCTTGCCCCGCTACGTCAAGGAATGCTGGCACCGCCACATCCAATGTATCCAGGCATGACAGATACTAATTATTACAACGGCGAAGTTACGCAAGCACACCCATCACAACAGGAACAGAACTAATGCTAGAAATTCAAACTCCTGAGACCATCATGTTCTGGGTGCTGGCTCCACTTTCTGTTATTGCCGCCCTGGGGATGCTGCTGGTGAAGAAGGCGGTGCACTCTGCGCTATTACTTGCCTGGGTCATGATTAGTCTTGCAATTTTCTATATTGCACAAGATGCACTCTTCCTCGGCATTGTTCAGATCGTGGTTTATACAGGGGCAGTCATGATGCTCTTCCTCTTTATTTTGATGCTTGTCGGTGTCGATGCCTCTGATTCATTGACCGAGACAATTTCTGGTCTTCGCCCGATAGCAATTACCGCAGCCGTTGGCTTTGGTGGTCTTTTTGTCTCTCTGATTGGCAGAGCGTCATTGGGCCGTGATGCGGTTGGACTGACCGAGGCAAATGCCAACGGAAATGTGGAAGGCCTTGCCGCCAAGCTCTTTTCGACCTATGTCTTTCCTTTTGAAGTCGTCTCTGCGTTGTTAATTACGGCAGCCCTTGGCGCCATGGTTCTTGCTCATCACCAACGAAGTGTTGCTCGCCCAACCCAACGCGAACAATCCATTGCACGTTTTCGCACCGGTTCACTTGCAGGTGTGGCCGGACTTCCTAGCCCAGGTGTTTATGCCCGTCACAACGCAGTAGATGTGCCAGCGCTACTTCCTGATGGAAGCGCTGCACCTACCTCAATTTCGGCAACGCTGAAAGCACGCGGAGATATGTTGGAATCTCGATCCTTTGAACTCGGCGAAGTTGATAACACGGTGGCGGAGGAGAAGTAATGAATCCGTATAACTATCTCTACTTAGCAGCGCTTCTTTTCACCATTGGCGCAGTGGGCGTTGTTGTCCGCCGTAATGCAATTGTGGTCTTTATGTGTGTTGAGCTGATGCTCAATGCCGCAAACCTCACCCTCGTTACTTTCTCGCGTATAAACGGCACCCTGGATGGTCAAGTGGTCGCCTTCTTTACGATGGTCGTGGCTGCATGTGAAGTTGTGGTTGGACTCGCAATTATCGTGACGATCTATCGCTCACGTCGTTCTGCCTCTGTCGATGACGCTAGTTTGTTGAAGCGATAACGATGACTACTTCGACATCTCTGGCGTATCTCATCGCCCTGCCACTTGCAGGAGCGGTAATTTTATTACTCGCTGGCCGCAAAGCCGATAAGTGGGGCCACCTGCTTGCCACCGCACTTTCGGCAAGTTCATTTGGTGTTGGTATTTATCAACTCACACAGATGCTTGCACGTGAGCCAGAAGAGCGCGCATTTTCGCAGAAGCTCTTTTCTTGGATCAGCGTTGGAACATTTAACGTAGATGCCGGGCTCTTACTTGATCAACTCTCAATTTGCTTTGTACTCCTTATTACCGGTGTGGGCACCCTGATCCATATTTATTCAATCTCTTATATGTCTCACGACCCAGACCGACGTCGCTTCTTTGCTTACCTCAACCTCTTTATCGCCGCCATGCTCTTGCTCGTTCTCGGAGATTCCTACCTCAACCTCTATGTGGGTTGGGAGGGCGTAGGTCTTGCTTCCTACCTCTTAATCGGTTTCTGGAATCAGAAGCCGGCATATGCAACTGCATCAAAGAAGGCATTTGTCATGAACCGTATTGGCGATATGGGTCTCTCCTTTGCCATCATGATTGCTTTTGCAACTCTTGGAACAGTCTCTTTTAGTGGAGTTAAAGAAGCTTCAGAGACGGCATCGACTGCCGCACTTACTGGTATTGGAATTATGTTGTTAGTGGCAGCCGCAGGTAAGTCGGCGCAATTCCCGTTGCAAGCATGGCTTGGCGATGCGATGGCTGGTCCAACGCCAGTATCTGCACTCATTCACGCAGCAACGATGGTGACAGCTGGTGTGTACCTGATTACTCGATCTAACTTTATCTTTGATGCCGCACCAACGGCGCAACTTCTTGTTGTCATCGTTGGCGCAATTACTCTGACCTTTGGCGCCCTTGTCGGTACTGCAAAAGATGACATTAAGAAAGCACTCGCAGCATCAACTATGTCCCAGATTGGTTACATGATCTTGGCTGCTGGTCTTGGACCTGCTGGATATGCATTTGCAATCATGCACTTACTCACACACGGTTTCTTTAAAGCTGGCATGTTCTTAGGTGCTGGTTCAGTGATGCATGGCATGAATGACCAAGTCAATATGCGCCGCTATGGAGCACTTCGTAAATTTATGCCCATCACCTTTGCCACTTTTGGTCTTGGTTACCTTGCAATCATTGGCGTTCCACCATTTGCTGGTTTCTACTCCAAAGATGCAATTATTGAGACCGCCTTTAATGCCGGTGGACTAAAAGGAATTCTCTTGGGATCAACCGCCCTACTTGGCGCAGCTATCACCGCCTTCTACATGACACGCGTCATGGTGCTGACATTTACTTCACCAGAGCGTTGGGAAGAAGATCAACATCCACATGAGTCACCGTTTTTGATGTGGCTGCCTATGGCTGTTTTGGCAGTGGGGTCTGTAACAACCGGGTACCTATTTACTCGTGGAGATGGGCTCGTGCACTGGTTGGAGCCGGTATTTGGTGAGCATGGCGAACATGAAGAGTTCTTGCCGGCAATAGTTGTTTCAGGGATGGCTATTACCGCCGTCATTATTGGTGTTGCGATCGCGCTGATAAAGTATCAATTCTCAGATGTTGATGCCGAGGCGCCAGAAAATGTCACAGAATTTACTCGCATTGCACGCAGAGATTTATTCCAAGATTCATTTAATGAGTCAATCTTTATGCGCCCTGGACAAGTGCTCACGAGATTCTTTGTGAAAGTTGATGACAGCGTTGTCGATGGCACTGTGCGCCTGGTCGGACGCACGGCGTTAAGTGCTGGCTCTGAACTTCGAAAGACACAGACAGGTTTTGCCCGCAGCTACGCTGCCCTCATTCTTATCGGAGCTGTCGTTCTGATTGCAGCAATTTGGGTGGTCACACAATGAACGCGCTGAGCACAATGATGTTGCTTCCAATCCTTGGCACGCTACTGCTTGCAGTTATTCCGAGTGATCAAGTACTGCGCATTAAGCAGGCAGCACTTGCCACCACGCTATTAGTTGCAATCTCTGGTGTACTCACCTGGTTTAACTTTAATGCAGCCGATACTTCATTCCAGTTTGTGCAATCAGTTGCTTGGATTCCTTCATTTGGAATCAACTACGCAGTAGGTGTCGATGGTCTCTCACTTGTTCTCATTCTGATGTCCGTGCTCCTTGCGCCCATTGTGGTCTTGGCTGGGTGGAAAGAATCTGAAGGCGGACGTTGGTCTGCCAAAGTCTTCTACATGCTCATTCTTGTTCTGGAAACGATGATGATTGGTGTCTTTGCGGCAACGGATGTATTCCTGTTCTACGTAATCTTCGAAGCGATGTTGATTCCGGTCTACTTCCTCATTGGTGGATATGGCACTGGCGATCGCGCAGCAGCAGCCGTGAAGTTCTTGCTCTATAGCCTCTTCGGTGGCCTCTTGATGCTCGCCTCAATCATTGGTCTTTATGTGATTTCCGGTGCCAATGGTGGACACACATTTGATATCAACAAATTATCCGAGCTTCATAATTACATGAGCCCGACTACACAGAACCTGCTCTTCCTCGGTTTCTTTATCGCTTTTGCCATCAAGGCACCGTTATGGCCGCTACATACCTGGCTTCCAGATGCGGCATCCTCTGCAACTCCTGGAACCTCAGTGTTGCTACTTGGCGTTTTAGATAAAGTCGGAACATTCGGAATGATTCGTTTCTGCCTCACACTCTTTCCAGATGCGAGCAAGACCTTCACGCCAATCATTATTACTTTGGCCGTGATTTCAATAATCTACGGCGCCTTCCTAGCAATTGGGGCTACTGATATTAAGCGCCTGATTGCTTACACCTCTATTTCTCACTTTGGATTTATCACCATGGGAATCTTCGCTATGACTACTCAAGGCCATAGCGGTGCCACTCTTTATATGTTTAACCACGGCTTCTCAACAGCGGCGCTATTTATTGTCGCCGGCTGGATGGCAGCTCGTCGTGGCTCATCCACAATTGCTGACTTCGGTGGCTTACAGCGTGTCACACCAGTGATGGCCTGGTCATTCTTTATCGCCGGCATGTCATCGCTGGCACTTCCTGGACTATCAAGTTTCGTCAGTGAGTTCTTAGTACTCGTGGGAACATTTACTCGTTATCCAGTTGCGGCCGTCATCGCCACCTTCGGAATCGTGCTTGCCGCGCTCTATATTTTGATTCCAGTGCAGAAGGCGCTGCATGGGCCTACTACACCTGGCAATGAGAACCTGCCAGATTTAAACCTTCGGGAAAAGATTGCCATAGCGCCAGTGATGGCAATCATTATTGTCCTCGGTTTCTATCCATCACCACTACTCAACGTCATTAATCCAGCATCCGCGCACGTCCTTGAAGTGCAGGGATTTACTGATCCAACACCAGCAGAAGGCGCAGACAAGTAAATGGAATTTATCGCCCCTTCCCTTAATTACGCCCAACTTGCTCCCATTCTTATTGTGCTGGCTGGCGCTCTCGCTGGCGTACTCATCGAAGCCTTCGCCCCTCGTGCTTCGCGTTACTCATCGCAACTCTTTATCGCACTCTTCTCACTCGTAGCATCTTTTGCCGCGCTCATGCGCGTGCGCACCCAGACTTCAGTCGATGCCGCAATGGGCTCAGTTGCATTCGATGGCGTGGGAGTCCTGCTGCAGGGTTCCATTCTTATTATCGCTGTGCTCTCTATCTTTCTGATTGCAGATCAAGAGAACTTCACAGCGCTAGCAGCGTCAGTTCCGGGTTCAGAGGAAGAACGTGATGCGGTGCAATCTGATCTGCGCGTCACCGAAGTTTTCCCACTCACACTTTTTGCAGTGGCCGGAATGCTGCTATTTCCAGTAGCTACTGATCTGATTACGCTCTTTGTGGCACTGGAAGTTCTTTCACTGCCGCTCTATCTCATGGCTGGGCTTTCACGCCGTCGCAGATTAGCTTCGCAAGAGGCAGCGCTTAAGTACTTCTTACTTGGTGCATTCTCTTCCGCCTTCTTCCTACTAGGTATTGCCTATCTCTTCGGTTACTCAGGTTCCATTACTTTGGCTGGAATCCAAGCCAGTGTTATTGGCGGGGCCGGCAATGATGTCTTCCTACTTCTAGGAATCGCCTTTATCTCTATTGGCCTGCTCTTTAAAGTGGGCGCAGTTCCATTCCACGCCTGGTCACCTGATGTGTATCAAGGCGCGCCTACTGCAATTACTGGATTTATGGCAGCAGCGACAAAAGTTGCAGCATTCGGTGCAATTCTTCGTATTTTCTATGTCTCCTTCGCAAATGCCGAGTGGCAGTGGCGACCTGCGATGATCATCATTGCAATTATCACGATGGTCTTTGGCTCAGTCGTTGCCATCGCCCAACGCGATGTCAAGCGCATGCTCGCCTACTCATCGATTGCCCATGCTGGTTTCTTACTCGCTGGTGTGATCGCCTTGAGTAAAACGGGCCTAGAAGCTTCCATCTTCTATCTTTTTGCCTATGGTGTTGCCACTGTTGGTGCATTTGGAATAGTCACCCTTGTACGCGATGCAGCTGGTGAAGTTGGTGACCTTAACCGTTGGAGTGGCCTTGGAAA
>SHUV01000027.1 GCA_009694515.1 Candidatus Planktophila sp.
ACTAGGGCGTTAATGAGAGTTGATTTTCCAGTGTTGGGGCGGCCGACAATTGCGACAAAGCCCGAACGGAATTCACTCATGCGCATATTCTCTCACTTCACACGAGCATTACCTAAAGGGCGGAAATCAACTCCATCGCATCGGCAACTGATGTCACTAATTCAGCGGCACGTTCGCCAATAAGTCGATGACACCCCTCCGATGATGGCGAACTAATTGGTCCCGGAATTGCCATAACCGGACGCAATAGCTCTGCGGCATCACGGGCGGTGCGCAGTGATCCGCTTCTAAATGCAGCTTCGACAACGAGTGTGCTCAAGGACAACGCCGCAATAAGGCGATTGCGGATAAGAAACCTATGTGGCATCGCAGTGATGCCCGGCATTACTTCACTGATAATCGCACCGTTTTCACAGATCTCATCAAAGAGACGTGCATTACCGGCCGGATACTGCACATCAATGCCGGAAGCAATAACGGCAATCGTGCGACCTTCTGCAACCAGTGCCCCGCGATGGGCGGCGGTATCTATTCCATATGCTCCCCCACTGATGATGTCCCATTCTCGATCGACAAAACCTGCCGCGAAATCACCAGCTAAGCGCACGCCATACGGTGTTGGATTTCTCGTTCCCACAATGGCAAGGGAAGGATTGTTCAGAATAGAAATATCGCCTTTCACAATCAGGCCCAAGGGCGGGATTGCTAATTGATTTACGCGCATGGGCCAGCTGAGATCTTCTGGAGTAATAAAGACGCCACCGGATTGCGCAATTGCGGCAAGTGATTCATCTGCGTTAAAGGCGCTGAGGCTCTGGGTAATTGCGCCATATTTTGTGGCGTCATAGACACCCAGTGCCAGATGTTCATAGACCATTGCGATGCCAAATTCATTGACCTGACGCACCCAAAAAGTATTTCCAGCTTCGATGGCGTTAAAGAGCGCCAGTCTCTGTATCTTCACATCATCTATAAGTAGGCGCATGTGGGCACCGTAGTTGCACCAACTGCTCTGAAACCACAGTACATGTGGTGCTGTGTAAAACTATGCGAGCAGGGCTGCAATATTTGAAAAAGACCTGCGATGTTCTACACAGGGTCCATGTTTCACCAGGGCTGCCGTATGTGCCGCCGTGATATAGCCCTTATGTCCGGCAAAACCATATTGCGGATATTTCTTATCAAGTTCAATCATCTCGCGATCACGCGTTACCTTGGCGATAATGGAGGCAGCGCTAATTGCCGTCACTACCTGATCACCTTTCCAGACTGCCACATTAGGAATAGCTAGCCCTTGGATTGGATAACCATCGGTGAGAACATAGGCGGGTTCAATAGTCAGGCCCTTCACCGCCCTGCGCATGCCATCGAGATTGGCTGCGTGCACACCGCGCTCATCAATTTCTTGCACCGAGACCCGAATGATGCACACACTTGCAGCCAATTCCATGATGACATCAAATAGCTCTTCCCGCTTCTTCTCTGAAATCTCTTTTGAATCTCGCACCGCAGCCAACTCTGGCGCCGATGGATCATGCAGAATCACTGCTGCAATCACAAGTGGGCCAGCACATGGGCCACGTCCTGCTTCATCAACACCGGCAATGGGAGAAATACCTGCAGCCTGGAGTAACTCCTCAATAGCTTTCATCGAGTTGCCTTCATCCGGTTGCGCTACTTAATTGGGTTTTGAGATGAAATGATGCCAATATTTTTAAGGGGCCAGATAATGGCATAGGCGCGACCAGTAATTCTTGATACCGGAACAAATCCATTGTTTACATCATCTTGGTGATAACGAGAATCAGCAGATGCCGAGCGATGATCGCCCATTACCCAGATCTTGCCTTCTGGAACATTAATATTAAAGTCCATCTCACTGACTTTATTTCCAGCAAAGATATAAGGCTCAGTTGTCTCTTTGCCATTGATGGTTAACTTGCCACTCTTGGAGCAACAGATGACGTTATCTCCAGCCACGCCAATCACACGCTTAACTAAGTATTGCTTTGCTGGATTAGGAAGTACGCCTACTAAGACGAGCCCCTCTTTAATCTTGGCGATGATTTTATTTTCATCAGCAGAAAATGCCTCTGGCAACCAATTATCCGGATCTCTAAAAACGACAACATCGCCACGGTTTATATCCTTGGAGATAATGGGAAGCTTATTTACCGCCACCCGATCTTGGACCTGGAGTGTGTTCTCCATTGAGCCGGACGGAATGAAGAAAAATTGAACAAGGAGTGTCTTAATCAGAAGTGAAACAGCGAGCGCAACGATTACAAGAATCGGGAACTCACGAAGGACTGAGCCCTTGCGTGACATATGAGTGAAGTTACTCGGCAGGCTTTTCTTCAGTAGCTGGTTTTTCAGCAACTGCTTCTGCTACAACTTCTTCAACCACTGCTTCTGCAGCTGGCTCGGCCACTACGACCTCTTCCACTACTGGGGCTTCAACCACTGCTTCTACAACTACCGGAACTTCAGCAATTGGAGTTGAAAGAATTCCATCGCCGTAACCTTCAATGCCATCACGCTTTTCGCGGATCTTGGCAGCCTTACCGCGTAGATCGCGTAGGTAGTAAAGCTTGGCGCGACGTACATCGCCCTTCTTTACTAGTTCAATCTTTTCAATAACTGGTGTGTGAACTGGGAATGTGCGCTCTACGCCAACGCCGTATGAAACTTTACGGATTGTAAATGTCTCGCGAACCCCTTCACCTTGGCGACCAATAACAATTCCCTGGAAGACCTGAAGGCGTGACTTGCTACCTTCGATAACGCGGACGTGGATTTTAAGCTCATCGCCAGCACGGAACTGTGGAATGTCCTTGCGGAGTGAGGGCGCATCTACAACGTCGAGAATGTTCATCTTTTTCGGTCCTGTTCATTACCTAATCAATTAAGCACGGGTATCGCCGTGCAGATGTCCTATCTTGCCACAGAAGGGGCCTTGAGCGTAAATCGGGTATTTACCCCAGCAAATTACGCGGAGAAACCGAGAGTTGCCACCAGCTGCTGGTGCAGATGCGGGCCAGCAGCCACAGTGATTTGTTGGGGCACTTGGCCATATTGGGCAAATGTTGCGCCAGCCTCACGGGCAATTAATCCACCGGCAGACCAATCCCATTCTTTAAGCCCGGCCTCGTAATAGCCATCGATAGCCCCCATTGCCACATGACAAAGATCAACTGCAGCTGCGCCATTGCGACGGATATCGCGCACAACAGGAACAAGCTTTGCAAAGTCTGCTAACTGAGTCACGCGATGTGCCACATCGTATTGAAATCCGGTTGCAATCAGTGCGCGATCTAATTCAATTGGCTCATTACAGCGAATTGGATGCGAGTTATAGAACGCACCACCGCCGAGGGTTGCCCACCAGGTTGAGTTAATAGATGGCGCAGTTACAACACCCACAATGACGCCATTCTTATCTTTGGCCGCAATCGAAACATTCCAACCGGGAAGGCCATAGAAATAATTGACGGTGCCATCGAGTGGATCAATCAGCCAGGTAATGCCTGAACTTCCCTCGATACTCGCTCCTTCTTCCCCAATAATTCCATCATCGGGGCGGGCGGCAAGCAGTGATTGCACGATAAATTTTTCAGCCTTAATATCCATCTGGGTGGCGAAATCGATTGCCGTTGACTTGGATTCAACTTCAAATGCCAACGGTCGATCCAGCAAAAGCGCCCCGGCTTCGGCGCCGACTTTCTGGGCCAAGGACAACAATTGTGCATACATACTCGCATCTTAGAGGGTCTAGCTATCTAGAAAATGCTCCCCTATCGGATATTCTCACCTCATGACTGAGCTTCGCCTTACCGGCAAATCTGACGATGGTAGCCAGCTATCACTCGTTGATAATCAAGGGGGCGAGTTCTCACTTCGGATTAGCGAAACACTTCGTGCAACAGTTAATCAACAACGTCTGACCTCAGTTCCCAGTGTCGATGCCAGCGAAACGATGTCGGTCAAAGAGATTCAGCGTCGACTACGTGCCGGTGAGAGCATGGAACAAGTCGCTCGCGAAGGCCACCTCACTCTTGAAAAAGTAGAGCGATTCTCCGGTCCCATCATGCAAGAGCGCGAATACATCCTTGATCGTGCACGTGAACTAGTGATGCGTAAAGATGTTCACCGCATCGAAATGACATTTGCCGATGTTGCAATTGCCAAACTTGCTCCACGTGGTGTTGATATTGATCAGATTTCCTGGAACACCTGGCGTCTTCCTGATAGCACCTGGCATATCGAACTCTCATACCCAAATCGCGATGGCAACGGTGTTGCCACCTGGAACTTTGATTTAGCTCGCCGCGCACTTGATGCCAGCGATGCTAACGGTGCTTGGTTAATCGATGAAGATGCGCCAGCGCAACCAGTTTCATCTGGAATCATCCACTCTGAACCTACTCATCCCTCTCGCATTGCTGAGATTCTTGAGACTCTTCCGATTGAAAAGATCGCCGAGAAGATTGAAACTCCTCGCCTGGCTGTTATTCGTGAGACTCCCACACCAGCGGACTCCCAAGATGGAATTACTGCTCGAGCAAAAGTACCTTCATGGGATGAAATTATGTTTGGTCACAAAACGCAAGAGGAACCAGAAGAGAACTAATTAACAACTCTTACTAAAAGCGGCACCGAACTCTCAATTTCCGAATCTCCGCCGTGATGACCCACCATCTCACCTTCTTTATCTGCCCGCATCGGATCAAGTAAGACCAGGCAATCTTGAGCAATAGCAATCACATCACCTGCGCGCTCTGCCGCAGCTAGCGAAACTTCGGCGCCAAAGAGGCCCGATGCGATTGCGGTGGCTCTCGTATGCAGCGTTACTTTCTTACCAAAGAATTCACTCCATCTAGAGATGACTTCAGCAACAGCCTGCTGTGAATCAGCCTTCTCTCCCAAATATAAATGACGAGCTCGAGGTTCGCCGGCAATGACAGCAATATCAGTCAGTAACTCGTTGTCTTGTCCCAGCACAACTTTCTCGCCCACGTTAATCATTCCGTGGTCAGCTGTAACCCAAATTCTGGTTCCGCGTGGTACTTGCTCAATGAGCAGCGCCGCTAGCTGATCAATACTTGTCAGCGCAGCCAGCCATTTATCCGAGCCCACACCATCTGAATGTCCGGCTGAGTCAAGATCGTTGACATAGAGATAGACAAATGAGGGGCTCACTTTGAGTGCATCGATTGTCTCTTTGAGTAAATCACTGGTGATATTTGCACCTTTGTAGTGAGCGCCACGAAAAACAGCGCGGGTAAAACCAGAATTTTCATAGCGCTTAGCCGCCACGTGTGTAGTGGTAATTCCAGCAGCCATTCCTCGTTCAAAGAGCGTGGGAACTGGCTGCCAAATAACTGGGTCAACTCGTTCATCCCATTTAAGTGTGTTAAGTATTCGTCCCCCACTGCGCGGAACTTGCACGGTGTAACCGAGCATTCCGTGGGTGCCGGGCATTTCACCGGTTGTCAGCGTTGCCAGACTGGTTGCTGTTGTTGAGGGAAATGATGTCTGCACGGTGGCATGGGACACAAGTGAAGCAAGAGTCGGTGCCATCGATGCATACGTTGTTAATACATCTGCGCCAAAGCCATCGATTAGAAAGAGGAGTTCACGACCTGAAGGAGATCCCCCGGCGCTGATTGAATCTGCTGCACTTTCTAGCCCCAATGAAGAAAAGATTGATGGCATGATTTGCGACAAGTGCACCGAGGTATCTTCTCACGAGTATTGTTGCGGCTATGAATTCACTCGGCTTCGTGACCTCCCCTGAAGTAGCTGCGGCGCTCTCAGCCGGTAAACCAGTAGTTGCCCTTGAATCGACAATTATCAGCCACGGATTGCCACGGCCTTCCAATCTAGAAGTTGCCCGAGAAGTAGAGAAAATCGTCAGATCTCATGGTGCTACTCCCGCTACGATCGCAATTCTTGATGGAAAAGTATGTATTGGGCTTACTGATGATCAATTAGTCGCCATTGCGAATCGAGATGACATTGCTAAGGCTTCAAGTCGCGACCTTGCAATCATCACTGCTTCACATAAGAGCGCAGCAACCACAGTCGCTGCTACCGCTCACCTTGCAGTTCTGGCCGGCATTCATATATTTGCGACAGGTGGACTCGGTGGGGTGCATCGTGGAGCAAACGAATCTTTCGATGAATCAGCAGATCTCACTGCCCTGGCAAATTTAGACATTACTGTCGTCTGTGCGGGAGTTAAATCGATTCTCGATGTCGCAGCAACACTAGAACGACTTGAAACTCTCGCAATCGGCGTTGTTGGATATAAGACAGATAAATTCCCCGGTTTCTATCTCACTGATTCTGGCTTCACGCTAGAACATCAAGTTGATTCCGCTCAGGATATTGCAGAGATAATTCATGCCAGGAAATCACTGAAGACCAATAAGCATGCATTGATTGTGGCTAACCCAGTTCAGAAAGAGATGAACCGGGCTCGTCACGATGTAATTCTTAAGAGCGGTCTAGCAGGTGCTGCTCGTGATGGAATCATTGGAAAAGCAGTCACCCCATATTTACTGGAGCATTTTCATACCGCATCTGAAGGTGAATCACTTCACGTCAATATTGAAATCATTAAGTCCAATTCGGCCTTAGCCGCAGATATTGCCGTAGCTGCCTCACAATAATCCGATGACTTCCAAGGTTCTCTGCATCGGTGATGTCATGCTAGATGTCGTCACCAAAATATCGGTGATGCCTTCTGAAATTAACTATGGCAGTGATACCTCTGCCAAGATTTCTACTCATGGAGGCGGCGCTGCTGGCAATGTAGCCTCCTGGCTAACACGAGCAGGTGCGCAGGCGACAATCGTCGGACATGTAGGAAATGACACTGTGGGTTCTGTCCTGGTTGCAGAGTTCGACGCACTTGGAGTTAAACACAATAATCTTGTAGTAGAAGACGGGCAATCAGGAGTCGTTGTAGTGCTGGTAGACCCCACGGGAGAACGAACCATGCTCCCTGACAATGGCGCTAATTCTGGGCTACAGCTCAGTGACCTTCCACCATTAGATGATTTCGACGCAGTCTATATTTCTGGATATTCCCCGCTAGACCCATCATCGTTACCTGGAATTAAAGAGATGATGAGAAAAATCCGAGAAGCAAATATCCCAATCTATTTCGATCCAGCATCTGTTGGTGGGATGAAGGCAGTTGGCCTGGCTGAAATAAAATCATGGCTACTTCACATGAGTGTTTTAATTCTTAATGAAGAGGAGTCAATTTATCTCACCGGTGAAACAGATTTAGAGATAGCGCTAGATATGCTGTTAGGACCGTGTGAGACAGTGGTCATTAAACGTGGATCTCATGGGGCGCTTGCTAAATCTCGTGCTGGAGTTATGGTTTCTGTGGATGCGCTGCAGGCAGTAGTTGTGGATACAACTGGCGCTGGAGATTCTTTCGCCGCTGGATTTATTTCCCACTATGCAAGTAATCGGGATTTATCTGGGGCGTTAAAGGCTGGCGTTGAGATTGCGGCCCAATGTGTCGCAATCGTTGGGGCTAGACCGCGTGTAGGTACCAAGATTTAGCACAATGCCTTGGCAGAATACGCGCCATGGCAACGAAGAAGGCAGCAGCTCCCAAGAAGACGGCAAAGCTGGCCGGACCAAAGCCGGGCGAATTTCCAGGCAAGATCGTTGATATCGATGTCTCATCCGAAATGTCAGAATCATTTCTTGAATATGCCTATTCCGTTATTTACTCACGTGCACTTCCTGATGCACGTGATGGTTTAAAGCCAGTACATCGCCGCATCTTGCATCAGATGGCAGATATGGGTCTTCGCCCTGAGCGTGGACATGTAAAGAGCGCCCGTGTTGTTGGTGAAGTAATGGGTAAGTTGCACCCACACGGTGACTCCGCAATCTATGACGCACTTGTTCGCATGGCGCAATCTTTTTCTATGCAACTACCGCTCATTGACGGCCACGGAAACTTTGGCTCACTCGATGCCGGTCCTGCTGCCATGCGTTATACCGAAGCGCGCCTGGCCCCCACTGCAATGGCGATGGTGGCCGAAGCAGATGAGAACACCGTTGATTTCGGTCCAAACTATGACGGTCAATTAGCAGAGCCACTTGTTCTGCCGGCCGCATTTCCCAACCTGCTTGTCAACGGTGGTTCTGGAATTGCCGTAGGTATGGCGACAAATATGGCCCCACACAATCTGGGTGAAGTAATCGCTGCTACCAAGTTCCTCAT
>SHUV01000028.1 GCA_009694515.1 Candidatus Planktophila sp.
CCTGCTCCATCAACTGCACTGAGAGCGATATCAGTTGTTTGTGAATCTATCGTTGCAATGGTGATGATGGAAGAGGCTGATACGGCCAGCATCTCGGCACCAGGAACGCTAAGAACCGTCGTCACTTTCTTCACGGCGACTTTCTTTTGCACTGCTTGCGCTGATGGAGCCAGCGCTAAGGACATTACAAGAAGTAGTGCAATTCTTTTCATTACTGCGCTAACTCTGCTGCACGTTTGGCAGAGGCAGCCATCGCATCTGCAACAATCTTCGAAATTCCTGCTTCATTAAAGACGCCAAGTGCTTCGGCGGTTGCACCTTTCAGGCTGGTGACTTTCTCACGAAGAACTGTTGGGCTATCACCTGATTCTTCTAACATGGCCGCAGACCCAACGATTGTTTGCACGGTAAGCGTTGTTGCATCTTCACGGGAGAGACCCAATGCGATAGCTCCATCAATCATCGCTTCCACAAAACGGAAGAAGTAGGCAGGTCCTGATCCACTTGTTCCGGTGAGCGCATTTTGTAACTCTTCTGGAATAAGAAGTGATTTGCCGGTTGCGGTCAGTAATTGATCAACAAACTTCTTCTGATCTTCAGTGACGCCGGTAGCCAGTGAGTAACCAGCCATCCCTTTACCAAGAAGGGTTGGGGTGTTTGGCATCACACGGGCGATAGCTGTATGGCCACTTAGACCTTCTGAGATTGCGGCGATGGTTTTACCAGCAAGGAGGGAGATCACCAGAGTTTGGGGACGCAGATGCGGCGCAATTTCAGGCAATAAATCTGAGAGACCCTGGGGCTTTATTCCTAGAAGCAGAACATCAGATGAAGAGATGGTTTCAGCTAAGCCAACAACTGTGACACCGTACTTCTTTGCCAGCTCTTGGCCGCGCTCTTGTCTGCGCACAACAATGGCAATTGAAGAGGGTTGCAATCCAGATCGAATAAGGGCTGCAATAAATGCTTCTCCCATAGTTCCGGCACCGATGATGCCAACTCTGGAGATGCCTTTGTAATTAGCCATGGCGAAAGAGTACGCGTAGGCTCTGCGACTATGTCAGAGATAAAGCCAGGTTTCGCACGTGATTGGGTCGAATTTGCAGATCCAAATGATGAAGAAGAAATTTTCAAGTGCGACCTCACATGGTTGACCTCATTCTGGACCTGTATCTATGGCGATGGCTGCCAAGGTGTATTTAAGGATCGCCCCAACGATGGATGCTGCACCGAAGGTGCGATGTATTCAGATGAAGATGATGAAGATCGTGTACGCAAGGCAGCTGAGTATCTGACTCCTGAAATGTGGCAATTCTATGAAGAGGCTCGCCCAAAGAAACCTGGTGGCAAACTTCGCATTACCGATTTAGATGAAGATAAAGAACGCAAGACTCGTACCGTCAATAATGCCTGCATATTCCTTAACCGCAAAGGTCATGAGGCACCAGGATTTACCGGATCATTCGGTTGCGTTCTGCATCACCTGGCACAGCAGCGTGAAATTCACTTTGTAGATACAAAACCAGATGTCTGTTGGCAACTACCACTGCGACGCAGCTTTGAAACTCGTGAAGTTGGCGAACGTGAATACTCAATTACCATTATCGGAGAATACGAACGTCTTGCATGGGGCGATGGCGGAGATGATTTCGATTGGTACTGCACAAGTAATACCGATGCTCACGTCGGTAGTGAACCTGTCTACATCTCCAATAAGGCAGAATTACAACAACTCATGGGTAAAGACGCCTATGCAGTCCTTGCCCAGCATTGCGATAAGCGTATTGCCGGCATCAAAGATGCTCAAGCTCGCTCGCTACCGCTCTTCGTTATTCAACACCCAGCAACTATTGCAGCCGGTAAGTAGTCAGTTCTCTGGTCTAATCTAGGACTATGGCCAAAGTTGAGAAGGACCCATTTCGCTGTTTTGAATGCGGTTGGAGTTCACAGAAGTGGGTTGGTCGCTGCGGAGAATGCCAGGCGTGGGGCACAGTTGAAGAACTTGCTGCACCAAAGAAGCTCTCACTCGTTGCAGGTTCAGTAACTAATAAAGCAACAGCCATAGGTGATGTCGACCTATCTGCCGCACACGCAAGACCGACCGGAGTATCAGAGTTAGATCGAGTTCTCGGCGGCGGACTTGTACCGGGTGCAGCCATATTGCTTGCCGGTGAACCCGGTGTTGGTAAATCAACTCTGCTGCTTTCAGTTGCTGCGCAAAGTGCGGCAAAAGGAATTCCGGCGCTCTATATCTCTGGTGAAGAATCTGCTTCCCAAGTTCGCCTGCGCGCAGAGCGCATCAACGCGATTGATCCACAATTATTTCTGGCATCAGAGACAGATTTAGGTGCCGTCATTGCACATATCGATGCAGTCAAGCCTGAATTAGTCATTATCGACTCAGTTCAAACAATCGGTTCATCAACTGCCGATGGCTCACCGGGCGGAGTAACACAGGTGCGAGAGGTCGCTGGCGCGCTCATTCGCATCTGCAAAGATCGCGATATCACTCTGCTATTAGTTGGCCATGTAACAAAAGATGGATCAATTGCTGGTCCACGTTTACTTGAACATATCGTCGATGTAGTTCTTCAATTCGAAGGTGAGCGTCATTCACGACTTCGCCTTATTCGTGCTATTAAGAATCGTTTTGGCGCTAGCGATGAGGTTGGTTGCTTTGATTTAAGTGATACCGGAATAGAGAGCGTGCTCGACCCCACCGGGCTATTTACTTCTCGTCACACCGAACCAGTACCTGGAACATGTGTCACCGTCACTCTTGAGGGTCGTCGCCCACTTCTTGCTGAGATTCAAGCACTCGTTAGCGCTGGGCGTGAGAATGATTTTGGAAATGCACGGCGGGTGACAAGTGGGCTCGACGCAGCCCGCACCTCAATGACACTTGCAGTTCTGGAGTTACGTGCCCACGTTCGAGTAGGTGGGCGCGATGTTTATGCGGCAACTGTCGGTGGCATGAAGATGTCCGAACCTGCCGCCGATTTAGCTCTCGCACTTGCCGTTGCATCAGCTGCTAAGGGATTGGCACTTCCGGCTGATCTGGTTGCCATTGGCGAAGTTGGATTGGCGGGTGAGATTCGTAAAGTAAGCGGTGTATCTCGCAGATTAGCTGAGGCATATCGCTTAGGTTTCAAACGCGCTTTAGTTCCAGCTGGCTCTGATGTGAAGATAGATGGAATGGAGATTGTCGAAGTCTCTCGACTTGATCAAGCTCTGGCGCGTGTAAAAATCAATGGTGATTAAGGTATGAAAAAGAAGTCACTAATGAGCCCGCAATTAAGTGCGTGCAATTAAGCAGTAGGTGTCTCGGCTAAATCCTCTGGGCTATCTGGCATTAAGACCTTAGGAGAACCCTTGAAAGTGAACTTCGCATCGGCATCAACGCCTTCAACATCGACCACAATGATTTCGCCAGCCTTAAGTTCGCCGAAGAGAATTCGCTCAGAGAGTGCATCTTCGATCTCTCGTTGAATAACGCGACGAAGTGGACGCGCGCCGAGAAGTGGGTCATATCCACGTGCTGCAAGGAGGTCTTTGGCAGCCTGGGTGAGTTCAATACCCATATCTTTTGCCTTCAAGCGCTCATCAAGGTTTGCAATCATGAGATCAACAATCTGAATAATCTGATCCCTAGTGAGCTGGTGGAAGACGATGACATCATCGATGCGGTTAAGGAACTCTGGGCGGAAATGGTTCTTGAGTTCGTCTTGCACCTTACCCTTCATGCGATCGTAATTTGTGAGGTCATCATCGGCATTAGCGAAACCAAGTCCGAGTGATTTGGAGATATCACGTGTTCCAAGGTTGGTAGTCATGATGATGATAGTGTTTTTAAAGTCAACAGTGCGACCTTGGGCATCGGTCAGGCGACCATCTTCAAGGACCTGCAAGAGAGCGTTGAAGATATCTGGGTGAGCCTTTTCGATTTCATCAAAGAGCACGACTGAGAACGGACGACGACGCACCTTTTCAGTGAGCTGACCGCCTTCGTCATAACCCACATATCCCGGAGGGGAACCAAATAAACGTGATGCAGTGTGACGTTCTGAATACTCAGACATATCTAGCTGAATTAATGCTGCTTCATCACCGAATAAGAATGATGCCAGGGTGCGAGAAAGTTCTGTCTTGCCAACTCCAGAAGGGCCAGCAAAGATAAATGATCCACCTGGACGCTTTGGATCTTTAAGACCTGCACGTGTGCGGCGGATTGCTTGCGAAAGCGCCTTAATTGCTTGATCCTGACCAATCACACGGCGATGTAGTTCATCTTCCATGCGAAGCAAGCGAGCAGTCTCTTCTTCAGTTAACTTAAAGACTGGGATGCCGGTCGATGCTGAAAGAACTTGAGCAATGAGCTCTTCATCAACTTCAGTGACCTTATCAAGGTCGGAAGCCTTCCAATTCTTTTCCGCTTCCTGCTTCTCTTGAAGAAGTGTCTTCTCGTTATCACGGAAAGATGCGGCACCTTCAAAGTCTTGCGCGTCAATAGCTGATTCCTTCGCCTTGCGAGCTTCGGCAATCTTGTCATCAAATTCGCGAAGTTCAGCTGGAGCTGTCATGCGCTTGATGCGAAGACGTGATCCCGCCTCATCAATAAGGTCAATTGCTTTATCTGGAAGGAAGCGATCTGAAACATAACGATCTGCCATATTTGCAGCAGCAGCTAGTGCGCCATCAGTAATTGAGACGCGGTGGTGTGTTTCATAGCGATCGCGAAGACCCTTAAGAATTTCGATGGTGTGAGCAACTGATGGCTCTTTCACCTGGATGGGTTGGAAGCGGCGTTCTAGCGCTGCATCTTTTTCGATGTGCTTGCGATATTCATCAAGTGTGGTTGCACCGATTGTCTGGAGCTCACCACGTGCCAACATCGGCTTTAAAATACTTGCGGCATCGATGGCACCTTCAGCAGCGCCTGCGCCGACAAGAGTATGAATCTCATCGATAAAGATAATGATGTCACCACGTGTCTTGATCTCTTTCAGAACTTTCTTCAGGCGCTCTTCGAAATCACCACGGTAGCGAGAACCGGCAACGAGTGCGCCAAGGTCTAGTGAGTAAAGCTGCTTATCTTTCAAAGTTTCAGGGACATCGTTCTTGGCAATTGCTTGAGCAAGGCCTTCAACTACTGCTGTCTTGCCGACTCCAGGTTCTCCAATAAGAACTGGGTTATTTTTTGTGCGGCGAGAGAGAATCTGCATCACACGTTCAATTTCTAATTCGCGACCGATAACTGGATCGAGTTTGCCTTCACGTGCTGCTGCTGTGAGATTACGACCAAATTGATCGAGCACAAGTGAAGTTGAAGGTGTTCCCTCGGCCGGACCACCTTGGGCAACAGTTTCTTTACCTTGATAGCCGGAGAGAAGTTGGATTACTTGTTGGCGAACTCGGTTTAGATCTGCGCCAAGCTTTACGAGAACTTGTGCAGCAACGCCTTCACCTTCGCGAATGAGTCCAAGCAAAATATGTTCGGTGCCAATGTAGTTATGTCCGAGCTGAAGTGCTTCACGAAGTGAGAGCTCAAGAACTTTCTTTGCACGAGGTGTAAATGGAATATGACCACTTGGTGCTTGTTGGCCTTGGCCAATAATTTCTTCTACCTGTGCGCGAACACCTTCGAGTGAGATGCCGAGTGATTCAAGACCTTTAGCAGCGACGCCTTCACCTTCATGGATCAGGCCTAGGAGGATGTGTTCAGTGCCAATGTAATTGTGATTGAGCATGCGTGCTTCTTCTTGAGCTAGGACAACTACTCGTCGAGCTCGATCGGTAAAGCGCTCAAACATTGGCGGACTCCTTTATTTCTAACTTTCGATGGGCTGGCCGTAAGCCTATAACCCCGCCCGGGCAAGGCGCGAGGCAGAAAGCTACTTGCCTCATAGAACCCTAAATATGGGGTGAATATTCCCCCGGATTACTAGCGGTGGCCGGGTTTTAGAGAGTGCGCAGCATCCGGGTATTGCCCAGGGTATTTGGCTTGACCGATTCGAGATCCAGGAATTCGGCGACGCCAGCATCGTAGGAACGAAGTAGCTGTTGGTAGACATCATGATCAACTGGCGTTCCTTGAATCACTTCAAAACCATGTCGGCCAAAGAATTCAGTTTGAAATGTGAGACAGAAAATTCGCTGGACTCCGACGTTGCGGGCTCTATCAATGATTGCTTCCATAATCAGATGTCCGACACCTTTCTTATGCCAATTCTTAGCTACCGCAACTGTTCGAACCTCTGCTAAATCTTCCCAGAGCACGTGCAGCGCTCCGCAACCAATAATGACACCATCTTCTTCAGCGACGGTAAATTCTTGAACACTTTCATAGAGCGTGACGGTTTCCTTAGCCAGCATTTGCCCAGGCGCCGCATATGAATCTACAAGTTCACGAATTGCCTTGACATCAGAAGTCTTTGCCGAACGAATAATTGTCATGGCTAATCAACTTCCGGTTTTACCAGCGGGAACAAAATCGTTTCACGAATGCCCAAACCTGTGAGTGCCATCAGTAAACGATCGACACCCATTCCCATTCCACCCATGGGAGGCATGCCAAACTCCATTGCACGCAAGAAATCTTCATCCACTTGCATCGCTTCTAAATCACCTTTTGCACCAAGTTGAGCCTGCTCCACTAAGCGATTACGTTGAATGACTGGGTCAATAAGTTCGGAGTAACCGGTTGCCAGCTCAAATCCATCGACATAGAGATCCCATTTTTCAACCATGCCTGGCAGCTCGCGGTGAGCACGCACCAAAGGTGAAGTGTCCAATGGGTAACCCATAACAAAGGTTGGCTCAACTAACTTATCTTTGGCCACGTGTTCAAATATCTCTTCGGCGAGCTTGCCCGTTACCCACTTTGGGTCAATCTTCATACCGAGTTTTGTTGCATATTTCTTTAGTTCATCGATAGCGGTCAACGCCGTTACCGTCTCGCCCACGCCTTCAGAAATTGCATCGTAGAGTGAAATCTCTTTCCATGTGCCGCCAAGGTCTGCCTGACGTCCATCGTGATGGGTGACAACGTGAGAACCCGACACCGCAACTGCTGCATTTTGAACCAGAGAACGAGTGAGGTCTGCGATTGTGCGCCAATCACCATATGCCATATATGACTCGACCATTGCAAACTCTGGTGAGTGAGAAGAATCGGCACCTTCATTGCGGAAATTTCGATTAATTTCAAAGACGCGCTCAATGCCGCCCACAACGCAACGCTTTAAGAAGAGTTCAGGGGCAATACGCATATATAAATCCATGTCATAAGCGTTGCTAAAGGTCTTAAATGGACGCGCTGTTGCCCCACCATGCATGACTTGTAACATCGGTGTTTCAACTTCAATAAAGCTCTGTGAGTTAAATGTCTCGCGAAGTGAGCGCATGACATTGGGGCGCATACGAGCAGCGCTACGCGCTTCCGGGCGAACAATAAGATCGACATAGCGCATACGAATGCGCGTCTCTTCCGACATCGGCTTGTGGTCATTAGGTAGTGGCCGTAGCGATTTCGATGCCAAGGTCCAAGAATTAGCAAGAATAGATAGCTCACCGCGCTTAGAGGTAATGATTTCACCGGTGACTGAGACAATGTCACCTAAATCAATATCTGATTTCCAGGCATCGAGTTGCACTTCGCCGACTTTATCTAGCGATAACATCGCTTGCAGCTCTGTTCCATCACCTTCGCGCAGCGTTGCAAAACAAAGTTTTCCGGTGTCACGCTTAAAAATTATTCGCCCGGTAAGGCTTTCAATATCTCCGGTAGCGATATCAATTTCAAGGCCCACGTATTTTTCACGAATTTCTGCCAACGATTTAGTGCGAGCAACTGCCACCGGATATGGCTCAATTCCACGCTCAAGCAGGCTGGCGCGCTTCTCGCGACGAATCCGAAGTTGCTCCGGTAGATCGTCCTCTTGTGCGGGTGAGTTATCGCTGGTCATAGTGGCACACAGTCTATCGTTTTTGGCAGTAGAACTAGTGAGAGTTCTTCTCGTGGATAAGGCGAAGTCCAATGAGAGTCAGGTCTGGCTCATGCTCATCAATGGTTTCTGAAACTCCAATAATGAGCGGGGCTAATCCACCCGTTGCAATAACTATCGGTGCTTTCTCATAACTTTGCGCAAGTTCATCAGTAATGCGTTCGACAAGGCCATCAACCTGTCCCGCAAATCC
>SHUV01000002.1 GCA_009694515.1 Candidatus Planktophila sp.
ACTTCGTTGCGCAATATCCCGACCACTCCGGATATCCCTTTGTGCCACCAGCAGAAACAACTGCGATGACATCTCCGGCGCCTTGCTTGAGCATGGTGGGCAGCACAGCTTTGACAATGTGCGCTGTTCCTAGGTAGTTCGTCTGCATCATCTTTGCCCAGTCTGCCGGGTTTGACTCCACAACTGAGCCAATAATTCCCATGCCGGCATTAGGAACAAGCACATCAACGGAGCCAAACTCTTGCACTACTTTTTCAACAGCCGTAACACAATCACTCCAGGATGAAACATCGCCGACTACTGCCAGGGCTTGGGTACCAGAAATATCAGTGATCTCTTTCGCAGCTGACTGAATTCTTGATTTATCTCGCCCAACAATGGCAGTTCTGAAACCTTCTTCTGCTAAGCGAAGTGCTATCCCAAAACCAATGCCTCGTGATGCACCAGTAACCAGGGCAGTTCTAGCTTCTGTCATGCTAACTCCAAGGTCTGGCGTCTACCGGATCTTCCCAGCTTGGAATTGGCGCTTGAAGTGGTTGATCAATCCAGCAGAATCTGCCATTGACTGAATCACTTTCAGCACTTACTAACTTAAGTACAAGCTCCATCGCCTTCTTCGGATCATCCCCGCCGGTCTGATCTACCCAGTCAACCCAGGCTTTGTAATCCTTACCAACTGCGCCAAGCGCCTCTGCCTTTGCCTTGATATCGCCCCACATATCACTTCGAACATCACCTGGATGAATCACATTTGCAGTGACACCTGAGCCAGCAACTTCAGCCGCAAGATGTCTGGTGAGTTGATTCAGCGCCACCTTAGAAGTTCCGTAAGCGCTGTTCAGTGGCCCTGGTGGATGTAAGGATGCAGCAGAAGTTAAATTGATAATTCTGCCCCACTTGCCTTTAAGCATTCCGGGTAGGAATGAACGAGCGGTGTAATAGGGCGCGATGGCATCGATAATGATGGTGCGCACCCATTCGGTGGGATCGGTATTTTGAATGAGATCTATGGGCCCAAAAACACCGGCTGCATTTACCAGAATCTGCACAGCGCCATGCTCTTTCGAAACCTGCTTTTCGAGCTTTTCGACAAAGGCATTATCGCTGACATCTCCGGTAATACTTGTGATCATTGTTTTTTGAGTTGCCGAGAGCCCACTTGCATCAAGTGCTGAACGTGAGACTGCGATGACCTGGTGGCCTTGATCTGCCAGACCTAATGTGATCTGACGTCCAATTCCACGACTAGCACCCGTTACGAGCACAAGTTTCTGAGCAGACATCTTTCTTATTTACCGGCATTAGTTTGGAGATGGAAGACTTCGCGAAGCTCTGTTGAATTAACAATTCCATCTGAGTTGAACTCCATGAGTGGATTCATCAATACCGCCCAGCGATCGTGAACCTCGGAATGCCATAGCCGATCCCATGCCTCAACATCAGTAATCACTGAATACAGTACTAGTACTGGATCGTTCTCAAAAATAGTCATATCTGCAATACCGGACTTTTCTAGTTCGGCAATCATCTCTGCCCAAATCGCATCGTGGTGCATCTTGTATGTCGCCAAGCTGCCTGGCTTTAAACGCATAGTGAAGGCTCTTCTTACCATTTCTTCCTCTTTCTCTCTTCAATCGGTCTTATGGGTGAACTATTCGTTTATTAACTTGATGAGCTCGCCATCATCAACGCCGATGACCTCACGTGTACTGACACCATCTTTGACTACGACTATGCGATCACACAAGGTAGTTAACTCAGAGATCTCTGTTGACCTAAACAAAATGCCCTTGCCTTCGGCAGCAATTTCGCGAACGAGCCGGAAAAGCTCGACCTTGGCACCTATGTCAACACCCCGCGTTGGGTCATCGAGCAGGACAAGTCCTGGACTAATTTCTAGCCACTTGCCGATAACTACCTTCTGTTGGTTACCACCAGATAGATTTCCCACCCGCACTTGAACACTTTCCGTCTTTATTGCGAACTTATCAACTATCTTCATCGCAGCCGCTGCTAACCCTTTATAAGAGATTAATACCGTTCCCTTTTTATATCCTCCCACAGAAATATGAGATAAATTATCTGAAACTGTTCGCTCCAGCATCAGCCCTACCCGTTTGCGATCTGCAGGAATGAGGGCAACACCATCGCGAACTGAATTCTGGGGACTTAAATGGGTCTTTTCAACGCCTTGCACAGTGACCGTGCCAGCCACCTTTGGGCGCGCTCCAAAGAGAGTCTCAAGTAGTTCATCGGCGCCAGAACCAATGAGCCCGGCAACACCAACAATTTCACCTGCTGCAACGTTTAGCGAAATGTCTAGGACCTGCTTACCATTACTGAGGTTCTTCACTTCCAAGACTTTTTCCGCACTTGCATATAAATCGGCACTGCCCGTTTTCTTGGCAATGGAGGAAGCGGCTTTTTCTCCCACAATTCCGCCAATGACGGTAGGAATGTCGAGCTCCGTGGTGGGTTTTGAAAATACAAGAGAGCCGTTGCGCATCACAGTGATGTGATCTGCTACTGCAAAAACCTCATCTAATCTATGTGAGACATAAAGCACTGTCGTTCCCTGCGCAGGCAAAGCTTTCACCAGGTCAAGTAGTCGCTTACTTTCACGGGCATTGAGGGCAGAGGTGGGTTCATCCAAAATGAGAAGTTTAGGTTTTTCAATGAGCACACGGGCAAGTTCAATGAGTTGTTGGTCTGAAAGTGGCACTTCCCCAACAATTCGATCCAGAGGAACATCAAGTCCAATTGACTTAAAGACCGGTAGCGCAATTTGCGCCATCTTCTTTCTGGCAATAAATGGGCCGATGCGCATTTCACGATCTGGAAAAAGATTTGTTAACACATCGCGATGTTGGAATAATCGCAGCTCTTGATACATGATTCCGATGCCGAGCTTTGACGCTGATTGCACGGTAAAGGAGGAGAACTTCTCCCCCATCACCTCAATACTGCCCTCATCAGGGGTAACTCCACCCGAGAGGATCTTCATAAAAGTTGATTTGCCGGCCCCATTTTCACCAACAATGGCATGCACCTTATTTGCTGCGAGATCTAGATCTAGTCCGTTCAGGGCCTTTACTCCGCCGTAGCGCTTGGACAGGCCACGAACGGAGATCACGTTATGAACGCTTTGAGTATTCAATGTGTGACCTCCGTTCGTAGTTTTGTCCCGGTTACTTATTAATTAAGCAGATTCATCTGCGATTGGCTTAAGGTTCTTCTGCCAATCCTTGATGTAACCCTTAACTATTGGGTCGTAGTACTTACGAGTCACAGCCTTTGAAGCTGACATTTTCTGCAGCGCTTTGAAGGTAAGTGGTGCTGAACCGAATGGCTCAATGACCTTAGTTGCAGTAACAATTTCTGTTCCTGAGTCCAAGAAGCCAGGCTTGTTGATCTTGATCTTGTTACGGATGCTATCTACTAGCACCTGAACAGGAAGATATCCCTGAACGAATGGAGTCTGTCCCAAGCTGATGTGAGCAGTTCCATTTGCTAGAGCTTCGAGGTTTCCGATTGTGAGGTCATAGCCGCCGCCGATTGCACTTGATGATTTTGCAGCTGCATTTACTTTGCCGATGCTTTCAACATCGGGAGCACAGAGACCGACCATTGCAAGTGCCTTTGGATTCGCAGCAAGAAGGCCTTGCCATGCAGCGAAGTTAGCTGCTGAGTCAACCTTGACATCTGATGGTCCAATAATCTTGACTCCAGAAGCCTTAGCAAGACTTTCTAGCACACCCCTCTGGCGATTTTCCAACACTGGGAATCCTGGATAGCAATTTCCAACGATGACATCACCCTTTGCGGTAGTTCCACCGATCTTCTCCAAAACCATCTTTCCAAGAAGACGTCCGGATTCAACAGACTTTTCACCAACATATGGTCCGTTAACTCCCTCGCCAAGTCCGTTGAACATGACGATAGGTGTTCCGGCCTTAATGATTGTGTTCAGTCCCTTAACCATGGAAGCAGCAGGAACAGAAGTTGCAATTCCATCAACACCAGATGCGGCTAGGTTTTGCACCGCAGTGAGTTGCGCATCGCCTTCAGCACCAGCTGGGCCAGTTACTAAGAGTTTTACATTGAGATCTCTAGCAGCCATTTGGGCTGCCTCGACAATTTGTTGAATAAATGGATTACCGATTACGTGTACTACGAAACCGATGGTCAGTCTCTTCTGCGCAGCCTGCGCAGGAGTGGCTACTGCGCTAGCAGAAAAAACCAACGCTGTAACAACTGCTATTGCACTAAAACGTGAATGACGGCTCTTGATTGTCATCTTTTCCCTCTCCTTCTTTTCTATTCAAGCAATGCTCCCGATGAGCAAGGTTGAAACCTGGTTTAGCTGGCTCGATTTTTTCGAACTCGAACAATTTGATCTACACCGATAGCAAAAATAATGACGAGGCCGGTTACCAGGGTGCTCCACACGGCATCGATACCCAAGAAGACAATGCCTACTCCGATAACCCCCACAATCAGTGCACCGATTAATGAGCCCCAGACTGTTCCGGCTCCACCTGAAAGTGGAGTTCCACCAATGATTGCTGCTGCCACAACTGGCAGAAGCAAGTTAGCTCCCGTACTTGGATCAACTGCTCCTCTAAAACCAAGGAAGAGAATTCCACCAATGCCAGAAACAACGCCCATAAGCGTGCAGGTGAGAATCTTGATTTTCTTAGTTGGTATGCCAGCTAGACGTGCCGCTTCTGGATTACTACCGATTGCTAGAATTCGATATCCGAAACGAGTTTTATGCAAAGTCAAATGTAGTACTAAAAATGCAAATACCACAAAAATCAAAATGAAAGGTACTGGTGTTTCGATATCGCCACCAAGGACTCTAAAGAAAATATTTTCAGTAAGTTTCTTTTCCGTTGGAACTACAGAACCTGACTTATTTGAGATTAGCGAAAGACCCTGAAATATTGAAGCTGTGCCTAAGGTGACAATGATTAGGGGAAGTCTCATCACAACTGTGAGCACACCGTTGATTGCTCCCATAAAACCACCAGCGCCAATTCCTAAAATGATTGCAATCCAGACCGGAACTCCAGCAATCATGGAAAGACCTGCAACCACAGCAGAAAGATTAAGGATCCAACCGAATGAGAGATCAATTTCTCCCATTGAAAGTAAATAGACAATGCACCCGGCAAGAAGTGCTGAGATGGAATAGCTTGCTGCGAGATTAAGAAGGTTTTCAGGCTTTAGAAATGTTGGACGCAGTGCCCCCACGATGCCCACCAGAACAAGGAGGGCAAAAATAACGCTCGCCTCTTCTGGCAATTTGACTCGACGAGATTTAGCCCCTGCGGACATACCTGCTCACCCTCTCTGATGAACGCACCCGTGGAATCCTTTCCAGGGCAATATTGGTATAAAACCCCCACTACGCCTGAAAGTCAATAGGTTTCTGGCAAGTGTCGGGTGGATTCCCCTAGCCAGGAGAAACTTTCCTGGTCTGTATCTCTGCAACCGGTTGAGTAACGCACCGTTACGTTGCACCTTCCTATCGGTTACCTCTCAGTAACTCTTTGTCTCCGCGCTGCTCGTATCAGAAATTATCTCGATTCCGGCGCTGGTTCCAAGTAAAGATGCACCGGCGGCAATTAACTCGCGAGCTTGGGCTAAATGCTTAATTGATCCAGAGGCTTTAACGAGAACTCCGTCCTTGGCACGCTCGACTAAATATCGCACACTCGCAGCGTTAGCTGTCTCTATCTGACCACTACTCGCATTCTTTAAATATGCCACACCAGCCTCCATTGAGAGTTGCACTGCCAACTCCTTCTCTTCTGCGCTAAGCAGTGGAAGTTCCAACATCACCTTGATCGGAACGCCAGATGCGCGCACCACACCTGCGATATCTTCCCGAAACTCGTCATACATCCCAGATTTAAGCCAGCCGATTTGAACACCAATATCAATTTGGGTGGCACCTAATCTGACAAGTTCTGCTGCCTCGGCAGCTTTGCCCGCGCTAGTCATCACTCCTACGGTGGGAAAATCTAAAGCTGAGGCAACTTCAATTCCCGTTCCTTTCAGAATTGATGCGGTCAGTGCAACCCATGATCCCGGCACCATTGCAGCGCTAAAGCCATATTTAATGGCATCTTCCACATGTGCAATCATTTCTTGCCGAGTTGAGCCCACTTCTATCTTGGTATGTTGAATATACGGAGCAAGTTGGGCTGGGGTTAAAGTGGTGGCATCTACTGTGCTAGACATTTTTCAATCTCTTCTCTTGTGGGTAGGGAATCGATTACCCCTGCAATTCCAACAGAATGTGAACCTGAAGCGGTTGCAAATTTCACACACTCATGAAAATCACGCCCTTCAGATATAGCAACAGCTAAGGCAGAGGTGAAACTATCTCCAGCACCAGTTGTATCAACTACTTTTATCGCCTTAATTGCCGGGACGGCATACACATCGCTGCCATCATCTACGAGCGAGCCTTCCGAGCCTAGAGTCATCACTATCTTGGCACTGGTCTTTAGCCGCATCTGGGCAATGAGTTCTTTAGGTAAGAGTCCATGCTCGCCCGGGATCCCAAGTAAAACAGGGGCCTCGGTTCGGTTGGGTGTGATGACATCAAACATCGACCATGCCTCTGGCGGTAATTTCACGGCCGGAGCTGGATTAAGAACTATTAAACGGCCTTCTTGCCGCCCAATCTTTAGCGAAGCCAAGACTGCGGGCAAGGCAAGTTCCATAGAGACTACAAGCACATCAGCGTGTGCGATATGTGAACGGAAATTTTCCACATGAGCTGGCGTTAATTCATCCAGGGCCCCAGCTGCGACCAGGATTCTATTTTCACCATCGGATTCGACCAAGATAAATCCCACCATTGTGTGGTCCTTGCCGGTGACAACACATGAATCATCGACACCCTCAACTTTCCATAGTGCTCGTGCGCCTTGTCCGAAATCATCAGGGCCAATAGCGGTAAGAAAACTTACTTCGGCGCCAAGTCGCGCGGCACCTATTGCTTGATTAGATCCTTTACCACCTGGTCCGGCATCAAATACTCCACCCATGAGAGTTTCACCAGCCTGCGGAAGTTGCGGGATCCGCATCGTCATTCCAACGCCGTAACTTCCAACAACAGCAATTTTCATTTGACTCCTAAATTTGCCGCGAACATCTTGGCAAAAGTACTGTGTTATGAGCCAATGTCAATATCCAAGGTGAGATTTGATGAGAACTTATCTCATCTGCTACTTGCTGAACTTAGGCAGGTGCAGATCGAATTGGATTGAGATGACGCGGGTAAGCATCACTACTACTCCCCCAATGATTGCCGCCAGATTATCTGCAACGCTGAGCTGGTGAAGTGCGACAAAGGTAATCGCACCCATTAGCGCTGATGTGCCAATTGTTTCGCGGTGAAGTAAGACCGGCTCTAGCTGACAGAGAATGTCTCGTAATAGCCCGCCTGTCACAGCTGTAATGACTCCCAAAAGAATGGCTGCATACCAGGCAACGTTTTCTTCAAAGGCCAACTGTGTTCCAGAAAGTGTCGCCACAGCAAGGCCAAAGGTGTCCATAATTAGTAGCGTCTTACCAACATGTGTGACACGCCTAAAGACCAGGGTAAGAACTACAGCAGCAATAATGCTGATAACAATCCAGCCATCTGTGATCCAGATCGGAGTCAGGCCAAGAAATACATTTCGAAGGGTGCCGCCTGAGACCGATGCTATTGCTGCAATAAATGCGATGCCACCGTAATCAAGGCCTTTATCTGCAGCCACCCGGGCACCAACAAGTGCGAAGACAAAGGTGGAGAGCAGGTCCAAGATATGTAGCAGGGTCATGGGCAGAGTCTAGAGAAGGGCAGGCGAAGGAACGGGAACCTTTAACTGTGGATAAGCCAATTACCCTGATCCACTGCCTTGAAATCTAAAGTTTTACTGGCACGGCCTAAGAGTAAGCAACCGAGCAAGTAGTATGCACAAAACCGCAAATACATTTCATTTACATCACATTTGTGCTCTTTTCAACAATTACCTCATTCTCCCTCCGTAGAGTACGACCCATGCCTAAAAGCGTTGGACTCTCAAAAGATAAGAATTGGTGGCGCCAAGCGGCCATCTACCAGATCTACCCGCGAAGCTTCGCCGACTCAAATGGCGATGGCATTGGTGATCTCAAGGGAATCACTTCCCGCATCTCATACTTGAAATCATTGAGCCTTGATGCGCTCTGGTTAAGTCCATTCTATCCATCGGCGCTAGCAGATGGTGGCTATGACGTAGCTGATTATCGTGATGTAGATCCACGGCTTGGAACGCTGGCAGATTTCGATGAGCTGCTGGCAGAGCTACACAAAGTAGGAATCCGAATATTCGTTGATATCGTTCCTAACCACTCATCCAATTTGCATGTGTGGTTTAAGGAAGCAATCGAAGCTAAGCCTGGCTCTAAAGCGCGCAATCGTTACATCTTCCGAGATGGAAAAGGTGAAAATGGCGAGCTGCCACCCACTGATTGGGTTTCACACTTTGCGCCTAGCGCTTGGACCCATGAATCAGTAATGGGTGGAAAAGGTAATCAGTGGTACATGCATTGGTTTGCCCCAGAACAGCCAGATTTCAATTGGGATAACCCAGAAGTGGAGAAAGAGTTCCTTAAGACACTTAAGTTCTGGGCCGATCGCGGAGTCGATGGTTTCCGTATTGATGTGGCACATGCACTGAAGAAAGATCTATCTGAGCCACTTCGTAGCCTGCCGGTCTTTGAAACCCTAGAAGAACGAGGTAACAAGGGCAAAGGCATCCTGGCCGACCGTGATGAACTCTTTAAGATTTACAAGCAATGGCGCAAACTATTTAACCAGTATGACCCACCACGAGTAGCCGTGGCAGAAGCATTTGTGCACCCAGAGCGACTTCCGCTCTATGCCAGCACAAAGACTTTGGGGCAATGTTTTGATTTCCGTTTCATTGAGACCCCCTTTGAAGCAGCTGCGTATAAAGAGAGCGTGCAAGATGCGCTGGAGCTTGCCCTTAAAAATAAATCTTCTTGCACATGGACACTTTCAAACCACGATCAAATTCGCCATGCGACCAAGATGGGTCTTAATTCAGCAGTAGATCGTCGTTCATGGATGCTCTCCAATGGAACTTCTCATCCGCTAGATGCAGCCGCTGGCACACAGAACGCACTTGCGGCAACGCTATTTATTTTGGCTCTTCCTGGTAGTACATATATGTATCAAGGTGAAGAGCTAGGTCTGCACGAAGTCACTGATATTCCAGCAAGTCAGATTCAAGATCCGCAATACCTACGCAATAACAAAATGGATAAGGGGCGAGATGGGTGCCGCGTGCCCCTGCCGTGGGAGAAATCAGGAACTTCTTTTGGTTTTGGAACAGGGGGTGCACACTTGCCACAACCTTCGTGGTTTGCAGATTACTCAGTAGAAGCAGAAGAGAATGATCCCAACTCCGCGCTCTCGATTTATCGCATCGCACTTGGGCTTCGTAAATCACTGATTACAGAAGAAAAGATAAAATGGCATAAGACTGGAAATTCATCTGTCTTGCACTTCTCACGGCCAAATGGCTGGCACTGCATCACCAACTTCCGTGGTGGAAGTTATCCAATGCCCAAAGGAGAAATGCTCATCTCTTCCCACCCACTCACCGACGGCAAGATTTCAGCCGGCACAACGGTTTGGCTTAAAAAATAAAACTATTTCTTTAAGCGACACCAATAATGTCGACTGCGAAGACGAGAGTTTCATTCGGGCCAATAGGTCCAGAACCAGCTGCGCCATATCCCATTGCTGGTGGAAGTATCAGCAATCTACGTCCACCCTCTTTGGCGCCAGGCAAACCTTTCTGCCAACCTTCAACTACCCCCGCTAACGGAAATGTTGCCGGCTGCCCGCTCCAGGATGACTCAATGATTTTTCCAGTTGACCACGCCATGAGTGTGTAGTGAACGCTCAAAGTAGAGGTGGGAAGAACTTCTTTCCCGGTTCCATCGATGATGTCTTTGGTAGTGAGCTCTGTTGGCGCGCTACCTGCTGGCTTTGAAATTGTGGGAACTTCCCCTGCTACTGCAGAAACTACTGGCAGCACTGTTGCACCTGACATCTTCTCTCCTTCGGTAACGTTGAGACCAACTAGGACGGTGAGCCCAACGAGTGCGGCGGCAATGACGCCAGCTATTACTTTGCGAGTGGTCTTATTAATTTTCTAACTCCTTAATCAGGTTGAAATCTCCGCCACCGAGTTGGCCTTGATCGCGATACATCTCTAACTTTGCCCGGGTATCGGCAATATCTAAATTACGCATAGTTAACTGCCCAATTCGATCTGTTGGTCCAAAGGCAGCATCTTCAGTGCGCTCCATCGATAACTTATCTGGGTGATAACTCAAGGCAGGTCCAGTTGTGTTGATGATTGAATAATCATCACCACGGCGCAGACGAAGTGTGACTTCGCCGGTAACAGCCGATGCCACCCAACGTGTGAGTGATTCACGAAGCATCAAACTCTGTGGATCAAGCCAGCGTCCTTCATAGAGTAAGCGACCCAGTCTGCGACCTTCTGCATGGTAGTTCGCAATCGTGTCTTCATTATGAATTGCAGAGATGAGTCGCTCGTAAGCGATAAAGAGCAGCGCCATTCCTGGAGCCTCATAGATTCCACGAGACTTAGCTTCGATAATTCTATTTTCTATCTGATCACTCATTCCAAGGCCATGGCGACCACCAATTTTATTTACTTCATTCATGAGAGTCACGACATCGCTAAAGCGTTGGCCGTTAATTGCAACAGGGCGACCCTGCACATACTCAATCTTCACATCTTCAGATGCAATAGAAATTGATGAATCCCAGAACTTCACGCCCATAATGGGAGTAACAATCTCAATGCAGGCGCCAAGGCTCTCTAAATCCTTTGCTTCATGAGTTGCACCCAAGATATTTGCATCAGTTGAATAAGCCTTCTCAGTGCTGTCACGATATGGCAGATTGTTGGCAACTAACCACTGTGACATCTCTTTGCGGCCACCGAGTTCGCGCACGAAATCAGCATCAAGCCACGGCTTATAGATTCGTAGATTGGGATTAGCAAGCAGCCCATAGCGATAGAAACGTTCGATGTCATTACCTTTATAGGTGGAACCATCTCCCCAGATTTCAACTTTGTCATGCAACATCGCACGAACCAGCAGCGTTCCGGTTACGGCGCGGCCAAGCGGTGTTGTGTTGAAATAGGCCTTTCCACCAGAGCGAATATGGAAAGCGCCGCAGGCAATTGCAGCAAGACCTTCCTCAACAAGTGGGGTCTTGCAATCAACGAGGCGTGAAATTTCTGCGCCATACTCTTTGGCGCGAACTGGAACCGAATCAATATCGGTCTCGTCGTATTGGCCAAGATCTGCGGTGTAGGTGCATGGCAACGCACCTTTTGCGCGCATCCAGGCAACGGCGACAGAGGTATCGAGTCCGCCGGAGAAGGCGATTCCGACTTTTTCACCGATAGGAAGTGATGCAAGGACTTTAGACATAGTGCGAAGTCTAACCTTTGATCAGCGTTGCTAGCGCAGGTTTAACTTTCCAGAGCGCCAGCATCTCGTCATATTTCTGCTTTTCTGATGCGTCCACCCCTGCACCGGTCTTTACTGCGCGAATCATGAGATTTCTGGGGGTGTGCTCTCCCCCAATAAATTCAATCGCCTCTACCCGATAGCCACGCAATTTCATGATCTGCATCCGCAGGCCATCGGTGAGCAAATCCCCGAGGCGCTCTTTCATAATTCCGTTGCGGGTAATGATCGACCACGGCTGTGGAATCTCGTTCATCTGTGCCTGAATATCATGGTGACAACAAGGTGCTATCAAAGCCAGCTTGGCATCAGAGTTAATCGCCCAGGCAATTGCATCATCAGTTGCTGTATCACAAGCATGAAGTGCGATGGCGATATCAGCAGATACAAGAGTGGTATCTGCTATCTCCTCGGCTCGAAACTCGATACTCGAAGAGATTCCTAATTGCTTGGCTATCTCATTGTTGCGATCTCGAGCAGAGGTGCGAACATCAATACCGATTACTTTCACTGCCATGCCTTGGCCGCGCAGATATTGGTGAGCTGCAAATGTTAGATAAGCATGACCACAACCAAGATCAACGATAGTTAGGGGCCTGGCAGCTGTGGGTTGGGCGATGTGCCCAGCCTTGATCGCACTTGTTAGCGTTGGGGTGAGTAAACGCAAGAATTCTTCTACCTGCTTGTATTTATCTGACTTACTCGCTTTGAGATTGCCTTGGGCATCAGAGATTCCGATTGCAATGAGATAGGGATCAGAAGGATCTAGTAATCGAGACTTACTACGGTCGTGGGAAAGCTCTTGTTCGCGTTCGGTCGATTCGCGGTGGATGAGTGCTTCACCCTTTTTCGTAATTCGCACACTGATTGATTGATGTGTCTGTTCCAGAAGAATGTTGGCATATCCAGAGCGCATTAATTCGCTAAAGGGTGCTTGCCCTACTTCATAATTCTTCGTTGTCATCTGGCGACCATCGCTATGGCTGACTTGTACAGAAATAGAATCTTTAATCAAGACAGGTCGCAGATCGATACGCTCGTGCGCAGTCTGCATGTTTCTGCGCCGCCCAGAGAGGACAACTCTGACTAAGGAGTTGGTATCACTAAATTTCTTGGTGAGCTCAACAAATACATCTTCGAGATTGGCATCGCTCACGGGGCTAAGTTTAGTCTTTAGCTAAAGGAAGGCTCGCCACTACCGCCAAGCCACCCAGGGCGCTCTTGCGTAGCGAGAAGGTGCCGTTCAATTTTTCAATAACGGCAGACATGATGCTCATACCCAACCCCGAACCACCATTTTCGCGCGAGCGAGACTTATCAAAGCGATTGAGTGAGCGAATATTCTCAGCATAAGCACCCTCAGGTAATCCTTGCCCAGCATCTTCAATCATAATCAGGCAGTTGCTGCCGCAATTTATGCTCGAGAGAGTGCAATCATCGCACTTGACTAACCGCCTATGCCACCAATAGATCCAATGCGTATGCAGAAAGGTTCATCAAAACAAAAAGAGAAGCAAGAGAAAAAAGAGAGACAGTCCCGCTAACTACTCTTGCACATCTACTTTCATAGTGCGCAGCGTGTGACGGTCATGGCTCTTCTCGCGTTCATGTATTTTTCTAATCTGTAACTCAATACTTTTAACAGCCTCATCAAATGCCGCCACATCATTAAACGATGCTGCCTCTGCACGTAATAGCGGTCCGGAGCCGTGCGAAGTAATAATCACCTTATGAGAATGTTTTCCTTGTCGCGGGTTCGCCTCATGCATTACTTCCACTTCAATGCGATCTATGATTACGCTAAAGCGATTCATAGAGAGTAATTTCTCTTCTGCTATCGCTGAAAAATCACTGGCGAGTTCTGCATGGCGGGGATGGATGATGATTTTCATTTCAACAGCATCCCACTACCGGGGTAAAAATGTAAGAGTAGATTTAGCTGGACAGTGGCAGCAGATAAACAACTAATGTGAGGACTGCGGCTAACGAGAGTGATTGAGTGAGAATGACCACTGCAGTCTTTCGATCGGCTGCAAGCGCTGCTTTATCCTGCACGCGCGAGAGCTGACCCAGCTTGCCGAAATTAAATGTTCCCATCAGCCCGTATGCAAGACAGAATTTTCGTTTCGATTGCACCCAGCCAATTGATGCCACAGCCAGCGGAATAAAGATTCCGAGTCGAAGCGAGGGTTCGGCACTTGTTGAAATAAATCCAATAAGCGCGCTCACGCTGAGAGCGCTTCCAATAATGGCAACTATTTGGCGGCGGCGAATTTCTCCGGTGCCAATATTGCAAGACCCAGCTACATACTGGTTGTCAGACATTTACGCTTCTTCGAATTCGTCTTCGTCAATCCAAGCATCAGTCTCATTCTCATCTTGTTTTTCAACCCAGGATAGAAATGATCCAACAGCGCGGAAGGCAAGAAGTGCAACAGTGATTGCCGCAAGGGTTCTTCGGAGCGCTTTCATATGGCTAAAAATACTCCACTTTGAATCAAAGTGCGCGCTTTACCCCTGGGTGAGTGCGGTGTCGATATCGTTCCAGAGGTCATCGATATGTTCGCATCCCACTGAAAGACGGATGAGATTCTCCGGCACGCTATGGCTCTCGCGTTCCCACCGACGCCGGCGCTCCCACGTGGTTTCAACTCCCCCCAGACTTGTTGCATTTGCAATCAGAAATGATGCATCACAGATAGCTTCGGCCTGCTCGGCGCTAGCGCCTGCTTGGAATGAGACAACTGCACCGAATCCGGGATAGCGAACATTTTTAACCGCAGGGTGATCAGCTAACTTCTTTGCCAAGCTGGCCGCACTTTCTTGGGCACGGTTAAATCGAAGTGGGAAGGTACGAAGTCCGCGTAGACCAAGCCAGACTTCAAAAGGTCCAGCAACTCCGCCCAGAGTTGTCCGGGCCTCAATCAGGCGGGTATGGAGCGCAGGGTCTTTAACTGAAAGCGAACCCAAAATAACATCGCTATGGCCAGCAAGATATTTGGCAACTGAATGCATGACAATATCGGCGCCAAATGTCAGCGGCTTTTGATTGAGCGGTGTTGCAAAAGTGTTATCAAATCCCACACCCAAATTACGCTTCTTCGCTTCGCCAATGATTACTGCTACTTCAGCAACATTTAAACCAGGATTGGTTGGTGATTCCACCCATAAGAATGCGGCGCCCTGTAATTGGCTGATCACCTCTTTCGTATCTGTAATATCTACAAAGCGAACTTCGAGTCGTCCTTCGGTGTGATAACGCTTGAGCAGTGACATGGTGCCGCTATAGCCTTCATGTGAGGCAACCACAGGTGCTCCGTGTGGCAAGAGCGAAAAGACGGCAGTGATTGCCGCCATCCCTGAGGCAAAGACCAACGTTGATTGCGCTTCTTCCAGTGCCGAAATTGCATTCTCTAGCTCATGCCAGTTTTCATTTCCGAAGCGGCCATAATTAATGTCACCTCCTGCACGGTATGTGGAGTTTAGGGAGATGTGTGTATTTAATCCGGCGCCCGGCGCTGCTTGCGGACGCCCTGTGGAAATTGCAAGAGTCTCCGGGTGCAGGAACTTATCGGCCATAGGTACAGAGTAATCGCTTAACTGGAAACTTGCGAAGGAAATGAGACTCCGGTACTTGAATGACAGTCATAGCCATTGGGATTCTTCGCTAAATATCGCTGGTGGTACTCCTCCGCGAGATAGTAAGGGATGCCTTGCGCGCTCTTGATCTCGGTAACAATCTCGCCAATACCTTTTCGGGAAAGGGCTGCCTGATACACATCGCGTGTTGCCTCTGCCTGTAGCAACTGAGAATCACTTGTTGTGAAAATCGCACTCCGATACTGGGTTCCGATATCTCCACCTTGCCGGTTGAGCGAAGTCGGATCATGCATCACCCAGAACTCTTCTAGTAATCGTCGATATGTAACCTTCGTTGGATCAAAGCTCACTTCCACAATCTCGGCATGGCCCGTCACACCTGTGCACACTTGTTCATATGAAGGATCAGGACGTGTTCCACCCATATAGCCAACACTTGTCTGTAGTACTCCAGGAATATTCCACAATCTGCGCTCGGCGCCCCAGAAACAACCTGTTGCAAAATATGCTTTCTCGGTATTGCTCATAGTCAGATAATCTACCCTTCTACCTGCGCCCCCGTAGCTCAGGGGATAGAGCACTGCCCTCCGGAGGCAGGTGCACAGGTTCGATTCCTGTCGGGGGCACTATCACCAACTGCGCTCAATTTTTTCATAACACAATCAACACAAGAGGGATATAAATCACTTCAAAGCTCGAAATCTTCTCGACTACCTTATTGTTAAACTAAGCTGTAACAGGGAGAATAACCCTCTTGCGCGCACTAGTTGCGCACACATTTATATCTAGAATTGAAAGGGGTGAGCCATGGACTGGAGACATCAGTCTGCATGTCGCGATGAAGATCCTGAGCTCTTCTTCCCCGTTGGCAATACTGGCCCCGCAATTAGCCAGATTGAAGAAGCGAAGAAGGTATGTAATCGCTGCCTCGTCAAAGATCCATGCCTTGCTTGGGCTCTGGAATCAGGTCAAGATGCTGGTGTGTGGGGCGGACTTTCAGAAGATGAACGCCGCGCCCTTAAACGTCGCGCAGCTCGTAACCGTGCTCGCTTGATAGATAACGGAATCGCTTAACCTACAATTTTTATTTAGTGTTTGGAAAAACCACAATAGCTTTCGTCTGAGTTTCATCAGAGACCAATGAGAGCGTGCCGCTAAGTTCATTTTCAGTCAGCGTGCGCACAATTTGCAGACCGAGGTTTGGAGATTCAGCGATGTTGAAGCCTTCCGGTAATCCCACGCCATCATCTGAAATGATCACTTGAATCTCTGAATTCTGGCAATCAACATGAATTCCCAGCACTGAACCCGTCTCAGCTAATCCGTGTTCGAGAGCGTTATGAATGAGTTCGGTAATGACTAGGGCTAGTGGTGTTGCAATTCGTGGGTCAAGTGAACCAAAGGTGCCAGTTCGCTCGATGCGCAATTCATTCATGCGAGGGCTCAGCTCTAGCGCATGCGTGACCAGGCTATCTAGCACCTGATCGAAGCCCACTGATGCATCGGGAGTATTGGAAAGAGTTTCATGTACCAAGGCAATGGAGGCAATACGACGAACCGCCTCATTAAGTGCGGCACTCGCGTTGGGATCATTGATGCGGCGAGCTTGCAACCGAAGCAGAGCTGAAACAGTCTGTAAATTATTCTTTACTCGGTGATGAATCTCGCGAATAGTCACATCTTTTGTTACTAGTTCGCGCTCACGTCTGCGAATCTCAGTGACGTTATTGAGTAAGACGATTGCACCAATCCGGTTTTCGCCTTGAATCAGTGGGAGGACGGTAAATGAGATGGTTCCACCAGCATTTTCAATCTCAACTCGTTTCAGTGATTTGCCGGTAAGTGCCCCAGCGATACTCTCTTCTTGGGCATTGGCACTGTGTTGTGCAAGTGATTGTGCAAGAGTTCCCAGCTCACTTCCTTCAACCTCATGCACCCAACCTAAGCGGCTAAAAGCTGACTGCGCATTCGGACTTGCATAGGAGACAACACCGTTGACATCAAGGCGGATTAATCCATCACCCACGCGTGGCGCCGGGTCAAAAAGTGATCCTGCATCTGGGTATGGAAAACTTCCTTCCGTAATCATTCGATATAAATTATTTGCAATCTCGCGATAGTTAAGCTCCAATCGGCTGGGTTGGCGCATTAGTTCGGCATTTCTATGGCGCGAAATAACAGCAACCACAAGGCCATCAACTACTACTGGGATAGTTTCTTCTTTGACAGAGAACTCACCCATTGGCTCTGGTTCGGTATTTCTCACAATTTCAGCGCTAGCAAGTGCTTGATCTATATATTTGCGCTGCCCATGGGTGATTTCATCTCCGATGACATCAAGTGGAAAGAGAGTTGCGGCAGTTGTGGGTCTGATGTGTGCAACTGCAACATAACCAGTGGGCCAGCTCTTGAAATCTTTTCGCAGCGGAACCCAGAGAATTAAATCAGCGAAAGATAAATCTGAAAGTAGCTGCCAATCAGCGATCAGTTCGCGAAGTCGGTGAATATGAATATCAGTCAGCGGGCTTCGCTTTTTCACAAATTCTTCAATCGATGCCATATTTCGAATCCTTACGAAAGCCACGTTGTCAGATTGTTGGCAATCTCTTGTGTGGCAAACCAGGTCAGTTCCTGACCATCAGCTGAAACCTCAAAACAGCATTGCACGTAATCCCACATCAGAGGTGCGGCAAGAGAGATTGAGAGTTCATGCTCTGCTTCAATGATTGATTCAGGAACTTCCAGGGCTAACACGCAGGCAGTTCCAACAGCAGAACCTAGTAGCTCCACTGCATCCTCGGCTGCAATCAATGACAGGGTGTATTCGACTTCTTCTTCATCGAGATCGCTATTGCTGGATATGAATGTCGGGGTAGCTGCATAGGCATCGCTGACATCGAACTCTCCTGATTGGAGAAATTCTTGAATTTCAGAGGCGGTAACACCGATGTATGCACGCATGTGCCTAGCCTATAAGAAGTTATCCCCCTACTTCACCGGCCAAACTGGCGATGCTCTTGCGGAGCAGGCTTCGCTCATTAGATTCATAGAGTGATGTCTGCTCATTTTCAGCCATTGCTATCGAACGCGAATCTGCCGGATACGCAAGAATTTTCTTAGGGCCAATCGTCCTTGCAGCCGCCAGAAATGCTTCGTCATAAATTGCGCCTCTCTTACCTTGAGCCGACATGGCCTGGACAAATGAGATTGCGGGCTTCATTGAATTTTGTGAGAGAGCTTGTGAAATCTTGCGAACTCGCTCGACTCCCACTCGGTTAGATTTTGCGATGATCCATAATTCATCTGCCTGCGAAGTGACCCAGACCAGAATCTCACCAGTCCAGCGTTGGCCTCGAAGTACTTGCGCAAGTTCTGAGATCACACCGGAATCGATGATGATGTAATCAAACTCCATCTTGGCAGCGTCCAATAGCGCAATTGATTCAGCTGCATTTTCTTGAGTGACTTCCAGTGCCCACATATTATTGGCAATCTTTTGAAAGCTCTTCGCAGAGTTCAACCCTTGTTGCCCTAAGAGAATTGCAATAGTGGGAGAAAAGGCATTTCCATCAATGATGAGAACTTTCTTTGCTAAAAGACTAAGTTCAGTTGCGATGTTAATACTTAACGATGTGCAGCCAGCGCCAGCATGGGCAGCTGCAATTGCCAGGACATGTGCTCGAGTTTGCTGGGTAACTGGCTCGCTGACTCTGAGCATCGGCCTTCTCATCGAACCGCGAATCATCGCAATTAACTCGAGGGCAACGGTGGGCTGGGCAAAGGAATCTGGAAATTGGAGCAGATCTACATCGCTTTTTCGAAAGATAAAGATTCTCATCCCGCTATTAGTGAGTTTATGAAGAGATTGGTGATCTAGCCCCTCTAAATCTGTGGAGATGAGTAATACATCTGGTTGTGTTTCTAAACCCTGCAAAAACTCATTGAGAGATACCCAATCCAGTGCGCGATATAAGACGTTCCATCCTTGACTAAATAAGGTACTTGCCGCAAAGCTTTCAAAGTCAGAACCATGTATCGCCGTGACCGCACTAGCGTGTTCTGACTTAGCCATGTGTTTGTACGGCAACCAAACGACCGCTAGTGGTCGCCGCTAATACATCAGCGATGAATTCACCAGCTACTGACACTGTCATTGCCACTTCTCCCCCGAAATTTGATCCTTTCCTATCGATTGAAACTACGAAGACGCTTCCGAGGATGAAGGTGGGCGCTTGCAAGCTTTCGCCATTCTTTTCATCGTGTAACTGATAGAGGCTGACAATCTCTCCAACACCGACTTGTGATGGAATATCTACAGCGCGCATACTCAGAGAAACCTGCTTTTGCCTCGCAGAAATTGATTGGTTAGTCAGTGCATCAACTTCAAGTAATTCTCCTGCCGCAACAATGCGGCGTGAAATCAGGCCAGCGGGATCAATATCTGCAGATACATACCTTCCACGAGCTGACCCTAGAGTGACTGAGATGAGATTAAGGTCAGTGCTCTCAATAGATGTTCCTGATGCAATCGGCCTACTTGCCACCCAATATTTCTCCTTCTGATTTGCGGCAACGGACATCAGAAAAGAAGCCAAGAGCGCTGCTATGAAAAGTGAGATAGAGAGAATGAATCGTGTGTTCTTCTGCTTCCTAGGGGCCATGGCGGCAGCGTAAAAGGGGGTTATAAACCAGATCTCGCCTTTTGCACAGTACAGCGAAAGGATGAGCGCATTTCATCTTTCTGGCTGATTACTACATGAGCAACTAACTCCACTGTGCACCCATGACAACAGAGACCTATACACAACACTTTCCACGCACTAAGCCTTTTCTACAATTGATTTCAAGCACGGAAGATCCAGCACTGTGGAGCCATCCAGTTCTAGATTTATTTGCTCCTCCCGCATCTGTCATGCCACCGCAAGTGGCAAGGCTCTACCTAGTTCCTTCTACCTTTGGGGAAGAGATTGAACTAGATGAGATGCCTATTCCATCTTCGGCCACAGATCTGCCAGATTTACATCAGTGGACGATGAAGTTTATTGTGAGCATCCTTGAAATTTGGGCTGGTCGCAGGCAACCTGCGCAATTAATTCGTTCATGCCATCGAGTGATCTATATGGAGCTGTTATGCAAGACTGGAAGTCAGAGTGAAATTGGAAAGATTAAAAGTATCCATCAATCAGAACCGTTAGATGGCATCTGCGAATCAACTGTGACGGTCAGATATGGAAATCGACTTCGCGCAATTGTTATTCGTTTTGAAGGTGTGGACGGACGCTGGCTCTGCACCGCCCTGCGGTTGCTCTAAAGTGAATTAGGCAGCGCCGTGGCAGCGCTTGAATTTCTTGCCAGAGCCACATGGGCACGGGCTATTACGCGAGACTTCACCAGATGTCACAACACCATTTTCATCTGCCGCGGTGTAACGAAGTGGAGCCGTATTTACCGGCTTGTCATTAACTCCGCGTGCCTTCACTTCTGAGCCATCGCCTTCGATTGTTACTTCGACGTTAAAGACAAGGCTGGCTAACTCTTCTTTAATACCATCCATCATCGCTGAGAAGAGTTCAAAACCTTCACGTTGATATTCAACCAGTGGATCACGTTGTGCCATGGCACGCAGGCCGATACCCTCTTGCAAATAATCCATCTCATAGAGGTGCTCTCGCCATTTACGGTCAAGGACAGAGAGCAGTACTTTGCGCTCTAATTCGCGTAAGACTTCTACTCCTAACGCTGCTTCACGCTTTGCATATGCGGCAACGGCATCATCGAGAATTCGAGTCTCTAAAATCTCCACATCCAGAGCTGATCGTGAACCAAACTCCTTCTCTAAATCTTGTGGCGTAAAGGAGATCGGATAAATAAGTTTGAGAGCTGCCCAGAGTTGATCAAGATCCCAATCTTCGGCATAGCCCTGGGCTGTTGCCACCTGAACGTATGCACTCAAGGTGTCAGCCATGAAATCGCCCACTTGGCTTCCAATATCCTTACCCTCAAGTACTAAGCGGCGTTCTGCATAAATTACTTCGCGTTGGCGGTTCATGACATCGTCATACTTAAGAACATTCTTACGGATTTCAAAGTTCTGCGCTTCCACCTGTGTCTGGGCTGAGCGAATTGCATTGGAAACCATCTTTGATTCAATGGGTTCATCTTCTGGTAAGCCAGCTGCTCCTAGGACACGTTCAACAATTCCAGAGTTGAATCTGCGCATCAAATCATCTTGGAGTGAGAGGTAGAAACGAGATTCACCAGGATCGCCTTGGCGTCCTGATCGTCCACGAAGCTGATTATCAATACGCCTGGACTCATGTCGCTCAGTTCCAAGAACGTAGAGCCCACCGAGTGCGACAACTTCTTCATGCTCCTTGGCAATTGCAGCCTTTTGCTTTGCAATCTCTGCCGGCCAGGCAGCTTCATATTCAGTTGCGTTATCTACCGGTGAAATTCCCTTGCGCTGTAATTCAAAGTCGGCCATGAATTCTGGATTTCCACCCAGCATGATGTCAGTTCCGCGTCCTGCCATATTTGTCGCAACTGTGACAGCGCCTTTAGTTCCAGCGCGAGCAATGATTGCCGCTTCCCGCTCGTGATGCTTAGCATTAAGAACTTCGTGAGGGACGCCTGCTTTTTTGAGGAATGCTGAAAGTTCTTCCGATTTTTCAACGCTGACGGTTCCAACCAATACCGGTTGGCCCTTGCGATGACGCTCAACGATGTCGCGAGTAACAGATGCAAACTTTCCTACCTCAGATTTATAGACTAAATCTGCTTCATCAATACGTTGCATTGGGCGATTAGTTGGAATTGGAACAACACCAAGCTTATAAATTTGATGAAACTCCGACGCTTCTGTAATAGCTGTTCCGGTCATTCCAGAAATGGTTTCATAGAGTCGGAAGTAATTTTGAAGTGTAATCGTGGCAAGAGTCTGGTTTTCATCTTTAATTTCAATTCGTTCTTTTGCTTCCAGAGCTTGATGCAGACCTTCGCTATAACGACGACCTGCAAGCATGCGACCAGTATGTTCATCAACAATAAGAAGCTCGCCATTCATTACTACATAATCTTTATCACGCTTAAAGAGCTCTTTAGCTCGGACGGAGTTATTGAGATAGCCAATCAGGGTTGTATTGGCAGCTTCATATAGATTCTCAATCCCAAGCAGCTCCTCAACCTTAGTGACTCCATCTTCCAGGATTCCAACGGTCTTCTTCTTCTCATCTACTTCATAGTGTGAATCGCGTTGTAGTTTGGTTGCGATATTTGCGAACTCGACATACCACTTCGTAGCCTTATCAGCCGGTCCACTAATGATTAGCGGTGTGCGCGCTTCATCAATAAGAATCGAGTCAACTTCATCGACAACTGCGAAGTAATGATCACGCTGCACACAGTCTTCGAGTGACCATGCCATATTGTCGCGAAGATAATCAAAACCAAATTCATTGTTTGTGCCATAAGTAATATCTGAAGAGTATGCCGCACGACGTTCTGCAGATGTCATGCTATTAAGAATTACGCCAACGCTGAGACCAAGGAATCGGTGAACACGACCCATCCATTCGCTGTCACGTTCAGCCAAGTAGTCATTGACTGTAACTACGTGAACTCCGCGTCCTGCTAGGGCGTTGAGATATGAGGGAAGTGTTGCAACAAGAGTCTTTCCTTCACCGGTGCGCATTTCTGCGATATTGCCACGGTGAAGCGCCGCTCCACCCATGATTTGAACGTCATAGTGACGTTGGCCAAGTGTGCGCTTTGCAGCTTCGCGAACAACGGCAAATGCCTCAGGAAGTAAATCATCGAGTATTTCGCCTTGCGCCAGGCGTTTCTTAAATTCTTCGGTCTTTGCTCGCAGTTGGTCATCAGTTAGCGCAGAGATTGATCCTTCGAAGGCGTTGACCTTTTCGACGACCTTGCTTAAGTCACGAAGAATTTTTCCTTCGCCGGCTCGCATGATGCGGTCGAGAATTGAAGCCATTTGCCTACCTTCCACTTGCCGATCCCCATTGCGCGCAATGGGCGCCCTATTCGAGCCCCCTTATCGTAGAGGTTCTGCCACACAAGCTGTAATCGCAGCCGAGACTTCAATTCCTGCAGCACGCAATGCGCGGGCAGCCTCCTGCAGAGTCACCCCTGTTGTGATGAGGTCATCGACAATGATTGCCTTACCACTGTGATATCGCACTGAAGTCAGTGCCCCTTCTAAATTATCTAGTCTCTCTTTGGCATCGAGCTTTGATTGATCTTTGACAGCTCTGGTGTGAGTCAATAATTCACGGGTTGGCACCCGTGCACTACCACCAATTTCTCGGGTTAATTCGGTAATGAATTGTCTCCCTCGTAAACGAGCCACAGATTTTCTAGATGGAATTGGAACTAAAAACCCGATTCCTTGCTCTTGTAAACAGAGCGAAAGCGAATGAGAAAGTGCGCTCACCATTAGTTCATCTGCTCGTCGCAATGCATGTTCTTTTGCAGCCAATAAAACTTTCCCTGCAATCGGTGAATAGGGAATGGAAGAATAAATCGGGAAATGTGGTTTTTGGCGAGAGTGAGATCTGTAAATTCTCGGCTGCCAGAACTTTCTGCACTGCGAACAGATCTCTAAACCCAAGGCGCCACAACCTAAACAACGAACTGGGAAAATTAGCTCCTCAAGTGATGTGAGCAGATTCATCTAGCCATCATGCTGCAATGACAGCTAGCGGTTATTGGTAAAAAGCCTCTTGGTGGAAATCTTTTGGTGTGGCCTTGATTGGTCTTGAATTTATTAGCTCGCCGGCCTTGCGGGGCAAGGTGAGAACAAAGTGAGCTCCTTGGTTTGGACGTCCCCACGCATCCAATTCGCCATTGTGAAGACGCGCATCCTCAAGTGCGATGGAAAGGCCTAAACCAGTTCCACCTCGCACTCGAGCACGTGATGGATCTTCTCGCCAGAACCGATCAAAGACGCGAGTCAGGGCCGATTCATCAAGTCCTGAGCCGTAATCTCGAACACCAATACCAACCTCGGTATCGGTAGCAACCACATTAACAAGAATCTTCTTTCCTTCAGCATGATCGAGCGCGTTTGAAAGAAGATTTCGCATGATGCGCTCAACTCTGCGGATATCAGCGTTAATAGTGACAGACTCTTCATCTGCCTCTACTTGTATGTCACGTGTTGGCACAGTGCCCCCCATATCGAAATCTGCGGCACATCGGTTAATCAGGCCAATGACATCAAAATCAACAGGTTCCAGAACAGCCACTTCGGCATCAAAACGACTTACTTCAAGTAAGTCTTCGAGCAACCGCTCGAATCTATCTAGTTGAGCAACCAGAAGCTCAGAACTTCGGGCGACGAGTGGATCAAAAGAGCTGCGTTGGATGTGGATTACCTCTGATGCCATACGCAGTGTGGTCAAAGGAGTTCGTAGTTCGTGGGTGACATCTGAAACAAAACGCTGCTGGACACGTGAGAGATGCTCTAGCCGAGTGATTTGCTCTTCAATAGATAGGGCCATTTCATTATAAGAAATTGCCAGCGTTGCCATCTCATCGGTTGAAACAACTTTCATCCGCTGAGTGAAGTCTCCCTGCGTAAACTGATTAGCGATACGTGCTGCTTCACGCACCGGTCGAACCACTTGTCGCACTACGAGCCAGGTAATAAGTCCGATGAGAAAGATCAGAGCGACTCCAGTAATGAGAAGTGAGTTCAAGATGAGATCCACTGTTGCCGTCTGGTTCTTGAGAGAAAAGATGATGTAAATCTCGTATCTTCCCCCAGTAGGAATAATAATTCTCTTACCCACAAAGAGAGAGTCAATACTCTCTCCGTTGTTATATCGTGCAGGACCGTAGGCATAATGAAGTTTGGCATCTTTTTTGATCTGGGCGCGAAGATCTTTAGGAATGGATGAGTTCTTAATGACATTCGAAGACATCTCATAAGAATTTGCTGTAGTAGGTCCTCCTGGAGATTTCACAAAAATTACTTCTCGACGCTCCTCATTAATTCCTTGGGTCGAGGTTCTCACAACGAATTCAGCGAGAGCTTCTTTACGGGCTTGAACTGTCATCGACTGCGATGCAAGTACTTGGTATTCAGCATTAAAAAATGTGTATCGAGCTTCAGCCAGTGAAGAGTTCAGGCTAGTTGCCAGGATTCCATCAGCTAGACGTGAATACAGCGCAGAACCTGTAAGCCACACAACGGTTAACGACAGCAAGAGAGTTGAGAGAATCACTCGTGTTGCTAGTGAATGTTTGAGTGACCGTCGTAAACGGTTCATGTTAAGCGGCTCCGCCCGCCTTATAGCCCACGCCACGAACCGTCATGATGATCTCTGGACGGTCGGCGTCGTGTTCAACCTTTGAACGAAGTCGCTGCACGTGCACATTGACCAATCGCGTATCAGTTGTTTGTCGGTAGCCCCAGACCTCACTTAAGAGCGCGTCGCGTGTAAATACGCGTCCTGGGTCTTTTGCTAGAGCGACAAGCAAATCAAATTCAAGACGTGTTAGTTGGATGAGAGCTGCACCGCGACGAACTTCGTGGGCTGTCACATCGATAGTGATATCACCGATTGAAAGAAGGCCGGTCACATCAGAATTGGTGCGACGCAAACGAGTGCGAATACGCGCAATGAGTTCAGCCTTATCTCTAAATGGTTTCTGCATGTAATCATCGGCGCCTGCTTCAAGACCCCGCACAACATCCTGGGTCTCCCCCTTGGCGCTGAGCATCACAATTGGAACCATCGACTCTTTTCTAATTAATCGACAGACCTCTATGCCATCTATTCCTGGCAACATGACATCGAGTAAGACGAGGTCCGGAGGATTATTTCTAAATACCTCCAGCGCCTCATCTCCTCTACTCACCATATCTACATCGAAGCCAGAACTTGTAAGAACAATTCCCAGCATTTCGGCGAGATCTTGATCGTCATCGACGACCATGATGAGTGTCATGCAATATCAACGATCATTTATGAACCGTGCTCCCAAGAATTAAGGTACATATCTTGAGCTGGTGTGAGTACATCGATACGACCACCCATTGAAATGAGTTTCAGTGCTGCAACTTCCTTATCGATATATGTTGGAACTTCATGTACTCCAGCAGAGAGATTCTTTGCTTCCTTGACGAGGTATTCCGCAGTCAGGGCCTGATCAGAGAATGACATATCCATTACTGATGCTGGGTGACCTTCAGCTGCACCGAGGTTTACTAGACGACCTTCAGCTAGAAGAAGTAAGCGGCGACCATCTTTCATCACATATTCATCAGTCTGGTGACGCATCTTGGCATTCTTCTGTTTTGAGTTCTGCTCTAGCCATGCAACATCGATTTCGATATCAAAGTGACCTGAGTTGGCCATGATTGCACCATCTTTCATCGCTGCGAAGTGTTCATCGCGTAGTACATCGCGGTTACCGGTGACTGTAATAAACACATCGCCAACTTTGGCTGCATCTAACATCGGCATAACTCGGAAGCCTTGCATCATCGCATCAAGTGCCTTAGTTGGGTCAATTTCTGTCACAACTACATCTGCGCCCATGCCCTTTGCTCGCTCTGCAACACCTTTTCCGCAATAACCAAATCCTGCAACAACGACAATGCGTCCTGCAAGTAAGAAGTTTGTCGCACGGAAGACCGCATCAAGAGTTGATTGACCTGTGCCATAGCGATTATCAAACATATGCTTTGTGTCAGTGTCATTGACGGCGATCATCGGAAATGTCAGCGCACCATCTTTTGCCATCTGGTTCAGGCGAATAACTCCAGTTGTAGTCTCTTCGCAACCACCAGCGATATTCGGCAATAGTTCCTTGCGAGTTGTGTGAAGAGTGTTGACAAGGTCGCAACCATCATCGAAGACTTGATGTGGTTCGATATCAAGTGCAGCGTTGATGTGCGAGTAATACCCGTCGCGATCAACTGCGTTGCGTGCAAATACAGAGATTCCGTATTCATGAACAAGTGCTGCAGCGGTGTCATCTTGCGTTGATAGTGGGTTAGAAGCACAGAGAGCAATTTCAGCGCCGCCAGCTTTAAGAACACGCATCAAGTTAGCGGTCTCAGTTGTGACGTGCATACATGCTGCAATTCGTACACCGGTAAATGGTTGTGACTTTTCAAATCGTTCACGAATTTGTGCCAGGACCGGCATGTTGCGCTCTGCCCATTCGATGCGCTTGCGCCCCTCGGCAGCAAGTGAAGCATCGGCAATATCGTGCTTTGGAATTGTTGTTACTTGTGTCATGAAAACATATCTCCCTAGGTAGTTCCTCTGATTTATGAGGATTGTCTTTTTCGCTTGACCTTCGGCGTAGGGCTCTACTGTGCTAGTCGGCTATGGGATTAGTTTAGTGGACTCCGGGAAAAAGGGTGAAACAGACTTAGCTTCGTATCGCCTTGAGTACTTCATCGCGAACCTTCTCCATCTGCCCTTGGGTGGAAGCCTCGACATTGAGTCGAAGGAGTGGCTCAGTATTAGAGGCCCGAAGATTAAACCACCAGTCTTTGGCGCTGACAGTCAGACCATCAAGGTGATCCATTTCTACTTCACTATCTGCTTCAAATTTTTGCTGGATAGTTTCCATCGAGGCAGCCGAATCAGAGACTGTCGAGTTAATCTCTCCACTTGAGTGATATCTATTAAATGGCTTAAGAATTGTGGAGAGTGATTTCTTGCTTTCACCGAGTGCTGCAATTGCATGAAGAGCGGCCAGCATTCCAGAATCTGCCTTCCAAAAATCTCTAAAGTAGAAATGTCCTGAGTGTTCTCCGCCAAATACGGCATCTGTTTCGGCCATGAGTTTTTTAATGTATGAATGGCCCACACGCGAACGAACTGCTGTTCCACCGTTTTCCTCAACAACTTCTTTCACTGCACGAGAGGAGATGAGGTTATAAATAATATTTGACCCGGGATACTTAACAAGCTCGCGAGATGCAATCAGTGATGTCAAAGAAGATGGATTGACAAGTGCTCCCTTTTCATCAACAAGGAAGCAGCGATCGGCATCACCATCGAATGCGAGCCCGATATCTGCACCATGTTTCTTCACCGCCTTTTGTAGATCAAGAAGATTCTTTGGGTCAATCGGGTTGGCTTCGTGATTAGGGAAAGAACCATCTAATTCAAAGAAGAGTTCAATTACTTCCGCATTAAGTCTCTTAAAGACAGCCGGTGCTGTGTATCCACCCATTCCGTTGCCGGCATCGATAACTATTTTCAAAGGGCGAATCTGTGAAACATCGACCAAGGTCAGTAAATGATCGACATATTCCTCAATCATATTCTTCGATTTCTCAACACCGATATTTCTCATCGCCATGGGAGTGCCTTCATAAACGAACTTTTCGATCGTTAACAAGCCTGACTCTTTACCTATGGGACGTGCACCACTAAAGCAGAGTTTGATTCCATTGTATGCAGCAGGATTATGGCTTGCGGTAAACATCGCACCTGGCAGATTTAATTTTCCGGCGGCGAAATACAACATATCTGTGGAGGCAAGTCCGATACGAATGACATCAAGGCCTTGAGAGGTAACGCCAGCTGAAAATGCAGTTGCCAGCGTGGGTGAAGATGGACGCATATCTTCTCCGATGACAACTGTTCCTGGTTCGCGTTTGATTTCTAAGAAGCGAGCAAAAGCAACGCCGGTGGCAAATGCAAAATCTGACGTGAGCTCTTCATCGACTAACCCACGGATGTCATAGGCCTTAAATATTGATGCGCTCATGAAGGTATCGTAAAGAATTGAGTATGCAGAAGTGAAATTAGGAAGGCACTGCGCGCAAATGTCCGCGTCTGCCCACGCTTGATTGTGAAGTAGTCGTTGAGACATCCGTTGTGGTGGTGTGAGAATTCAGAGCAACCTCTCGGACAGCATCGGCGATCGCCATGAGATCGTCTTCACTTGGTCCACTCTGATTTTCATCTACAGCTTGCTTGATGACATTCCAACCTTGCGGGACAGTTAATCGCGCAGAGTGCTTATCGCAGAGATCGTATGAATGAGGTTCGGAAAAAGTTGCCAATGGCCCAAGGACGGCAGTGGATTCAGCGTAAATATAGGTAAGGGTCATCGATGCCGAAGAATTGCAACTCACACGAGAGCAACTGCGCCCAGAACGTACCGAAGAACTCATGTGCATAAGGCTATCGGTGTAACTATAAAAGTCAGGGATTTAACACACGGATATTTGAATCTGGAATTGAAGACTTTGTCAGAACACTGCCCGGAGTCAATGGAACATATCCATATCCACTCTTGGATGAAATTAGAGCCGCGCCAGAAGTTCCGGGCGAGATTGCCGAAAAGCTGACAGACCGGGCAGAGTCAGAAAGTACGTAGGTAGCTATGTCAGAACCTTTGATATCAATTGTTCGAGAGTTCCCACCGGCCTGCATCACTGTGAGTCTGACTTCGATTTCACTGCCCGTGAAAACCAAGGTGGGAGCTAATCCAGTTGTAGCCAAGGTGAACTCTTGCAAGTCCGGAACCGCGGTGCTCCATACGAAATCACTCTTGCCTTGCGAGACCGTAGGTGAAAACACAGATCCAAGAATTGGTTGGTCGGAAGAAATGTGTAGTGCAAATTTTCCAGACGACATCAAGATATTCATGGGGATCTCAACGACTTTCTTATGGGCAACAACCCTGCCATTTATCCCAACCGGAGAAAAAGTTCCGTCGGTAGAGCGAATCTCAGCGCTGATACGCGCATCGACATCACCAGGGACTAAGAGTCGCAATGTGTGGGGGCTCGGGGTCTTCTTCTTCAACTGCTGCGGGATAGCCGGAATCTGCAACTTCTTACCAGGATCATCCGTTGAATTAACGATATCTCCGCCCAGTGATCTCAGCCCCTTGCCACGTTCATCTACAAGAAAACCATTGACGCGTCCAGACTTTGCTTCAATATGGATAGCAATTGATTTCGCACCTGGTGCCAAAGATGGCAGTGAGATCTGCTTAAATGAATTCGCACCCACGATTAAATCTCTAGGAGTCAGTGCACCGTTTTCACTAAAGACAGAGACGCGAACAAGTGCTTTACCTAGCCCACTATTTACTAAGTTCAGCGAACCTTTCGAAGTGATATCTGCAGTTGCACCCACAAACCACCGTGAAGTAATCGGGGCCTGACATGCCGATGCACCAGCCCACACACTCTTTCGGACCTGCCACACAACAGGGGTAATTGCTCCGGCATCGATGACAGCAGACTGGGAAGCGATTGCGTAACGGCTAATTCCTGCCTCACGAGTGTTCATAGCGGAGGTGCCAGTTTTTCTGATCTGAGTCTTAGAACTTGTCAGAGAAATTGCTGTGGTTAATCCCGATGTATTAGGTGGGCAGATAACAGAAGGGTATGACTGATTAAATCGAGATGTTGAGACGGTGAAGTTAAGCAAATTGCTAATAGCTAAAATCGAGATTGTCACGAGGAAAAGAAGGAAGCCACGGTTACTTTTCATGCCAGCTCCTTTTCAGATATCTCACTTTTGCGGCGACCAGAAGGCAGCGCAAGAACAATGACAGTGACCAGCACAATCATGAAGAAGGAGATCCAGGCCCTTCGCTGTGTTCCATCATGGAAGATAGTGACTTCGCCAGCGTTGGTGATTTCAAAGGTGGGAAGACCATCGCGATCTTCAATACGAGCTGCGGTAAATCCATCTTGGTAAATTCTCCACCCTTTACTAAAACTTTCAGTGAGTGTGAGTGTTCCGGGACGCGGCACAATGGCGCTAATTCCAGTAGCTTCAATGATGGAAACTTCTCCGGCGTAGTCGGTAAGAATGATGCGTCCAGTTGCCTCACTTACCTTCCAGACAATTCCAGCTTTTGTCGCAGAGGTTCTTATGAAGCCGCCTAAGCCATCAATGGTTTGAACTACCTCATCAATAATCGGATTCTTTAAGTAAACGTATTTGATTCCGTAGGTTGCTAAGACTTCACTTGAAGTCACCCCAGTATTGTCGATTAAGCCTTCAACTGCTCGGGAAATTACTTCCGTGTCCGCTGGCGCAACATCTACTTCACCCAGTGTGATATCTCTTCCTCTGGAGATGTAATAGGAAAGGGTTTGCTCACCACTTCTAATGTAGGGACGAAGCACGAGTGACTTGGCACTCTTCTCTATTGCTAGGTAGGCAGGAAGAACATTCTTCTGCCCTGTACGAAGCGGTGAATCTGCTCCTGCAGTTACCAACCATGAGAGAGATGTCGCACTATAAACAAGGGTCAAGGCAAGAATGAGTGCGACCGAAATATGCCGGTAATTAATGTGAGATTGTTCCAGCCGAGATCTAATTTTGTCGAACATCACAACACCAGAAGTTAGTGAGAAGAGCGTGGCGATTGCAATAAAGGTTCCAACAGATACTTGGGCATTTAACAGTGTTCCATTACCCGGTATGACTGCAACGCTAATCAAAGTTCCACACAGTAAAAAAGTAATTCCTGGGACTGCAAATTTTCGAGCAGCGGTAGTAGAGAAGTAGGCGACGAGCAAAATTGCCACTATCGGACTAAGGCACCACCACGGAAGAGATCCCGGCCCACCGGGATTGGCAAGAATTGCTAGGTTCGGGCCGCCCCCTGAAACAGATAATCCGATCTCGCGCAGAATGCGGGTTGGGTTGAGCAATACCCCGAGAGAAGCTGGTGCTGATAGTAAGAATGGGAGTATCAAAAGCGTGAGGCGACGCTTGAGTCGTTCGAGGAATAGTTGATTCCTGTAATCATTGGACGCTTTCCTGAAGTCGCCAAAAATCGTCAATGTGCTTCCCACGAAAAGGATGAGGAGTACCGATGGATTAAATGAAAGCAGGAACCAGATAAAAAGTGAGTACCCAAAGATGCTGCGCCAACTCCAGCGATCAATTTCGGCCCACGCATGAAATTGCCTCATTAAAAACGGCAGTAACGCCATAAAGACAAGTACTCCTAGTCGACCGCCGTTCACCGAAGCAATCGCCACCGGCGATAAGGCATAGAGCAAGGAAGCACCGGCTGATAGCCACTGATTATCTGTAAATTTCTTTAGGTAGCGATGTGCTGAAAGCAGAAGTATCAAGGGAGCGGTGAGAAAGAAAATAGTGATAAAGACCGAAACATTTCCGAAGAAGAGCAGGGATGCGATTGCGATAACTAAGACCCAGGTAGGAGTGGATTGCGCACTGCCCATTCCCACGTCATGCCAACTAGAGATATAGAGCTTGATTAAATCTCGGAAACTCGCTGGAGATTCGGCAAGTGCGCCGCCAGCTAGTGGTCCAAACCTGTGACGTGCCCAGGAAAGTGAGACAAGTGTGATGATCGATGCGGCAATAACCATAGGCCGATAGAAGAGCGTTCTCCACGGAGTTCGTAAAACAGGGGTAAGAAGATCTTCATCCTCATTTATTTCTAAGTCACTAATAATCGGTAACTCTCGTGATGGTGAATGAGGAAGCACCACGGAACGTAGCGTCGATGCCAGACGAGAAATAGATGAACGAAGTTGGGATATCCGCGATGGAACAAAGGCATTGACCACTCTCGGAGAAATAAGTCGGTGTTGTTTACGAAATTTTCTGGCTGAGAGTAATTCGGTGGGATGAATAATGAGTGAGCCAATTGCCAAGATTTCATCCGATGCATAGCCGGGGAGTTTGGCAAATAGATAGCCGACAGAACGCAAGATAGCCCCGGCAAATAGCGTGAAGATGAGTCCAGGTAGCGACCACACACTTGAGTTAGCAAGCAAGACATAGGCTGCATTGCGCCGATCTAGTAAAAGCGGCCGGTGAAGAAACGCTCCTTGCACATCAACACTTCTTCGTTCGGTTGCCGATGCTTGAGCGTGATACCCAATCGCATCAGAGACGGCAATCACCGAGTGTCCAGCAACGCGAACACGCCAACCAAAATCAACATCGTCTCGGAATAGCTCTAAATTCTGATCAAAGCCACCGAGTTCTTCAAAGACGTCGCGACGGATGAGAGCACCTGCGGTGCTAACAGAAAGCACTTCTGTTACGCCATCGTGTTGACCTTGATCGTATTCAAGAGGTTCCAGACCTGTCCATCTCGCACCGTTAGTTGCAATACTGATTCCTAATTCAATGAGATTTGTTCGATTATGCCAACCAAGAAGTTTTGGTCCAGCCATCACAACACTGGGCCGATCAGCAATAGCTGCTAATAAAGATTCCAGGGCTGCGGGGTGCAACTCACAATCATCGTGGAGAATCCAAATCCATTCTTCACTATCTTTAATTAGCGCAGGTAGCTGCGTGATTCCATGAGCTACAGCAGCACCAAATCCACTTTCTCGACTGATAGTTGCAACTGGAATGCGAGCGCCTTTGAGCAACTTCACTGAAGCATCGAGGGAGCCGGTATCAATGGCAAATACTTGGTTGGGTGGTACAGACTGCGAAGCAAGAGAAGCGACAACTTCAGATAACCAGGTTGCTCCATCGTGTACAACTAAGAGTGCAGTTACACGCGGAGCGCTCATGGGAAGAACCTACCTAAAGTAAGGCCCAGGGCCTGAAATTGTTGCTGGTTGCCCTTACGCAGGGCGACGCTTAAGACGACGACGCTCACGCTCTGAGAGACCGCCCCAGATACCAAAGCGTTCATCATGTGCCAGAGCGTATTCAAGACACTCTTGGCGCACATCACATGAGAGGCAGACGCGCTTTGCTTCGCGAGTGGAGCCACCCTTTTCTGGAAAGAAAGCTTCCGGATCAGTTTGAGCACACAGTGAGCGCTCTTGCCAGGAGAGTTCAAAATTCTCGCCATTAGCTAGTTGAATAGTTGGTCCAGCAGTGGGGGCTGATGGCTTGCCAGTGGATGTTCCTTCTGGGCGGATTGGCATCTGCAAATCTCCTCAAGTCATTAGGGAGGCGATCCACTAGGAATCACCTGCGCTCTAGGTATTAATTACACATGTGTAATCCCTCGTAGTCAACTCCTATGTTGAGACTTTTTATCTTTTTTTTTGGCAAAAAGTCGATTTTCAGAGGGAAATTGGTAAATCTGAGCTATTTGAGAGGTAGGTACGGACTCTTTCGGTGCCTTTATTCACATGTGTTCCCTCTGCAATGAAGCATTGTGACAATTTCACATCAGATTCGATCACCACGTTATCGCCGATGATGCAGTCATCGATGCGGCAGTCAGATGCAATCGTTGTGTTTGTCCCGATTGCGGTGCCGCCAGTGATCTGGGTGCCATCGCCAATCGTGGAACCAGCCAGCGCCAGATACGCAGCATCTACTAGATCGCGTGAGCCTTGAAAGAGAGCTGCCGGGGTTCCGACATCGAGCCAATAAGCAGCCTGCTTATATCCAAAGACCGAGCGGTTCTGTGCAATCAGTGATGGGAAAGTTTCGCGTTCAACACTGACGACAGCTCCCAGCGGAATCTCATTTATGACATCAGGGCTAAATACATAGCAGCCGGCATTAATAAATTTGGTTACCGGATTTTCCATCTTCTCCAAGAAGGCGGTGACTCGTCCTTCTGAATCTGTGGGAACGCAGCCAAATGCACGAGCATCATCGACTTCAATGAGGTGCAGTGTGACATCAGCTTTCTTTTCTTGGTGAAATGAAATTTGGTCTGCAATCAAATGCCGGCTTAAAACATCGCCATTGAAAATGACAATGGGTTCATCGCCTTTTAATAGCTGCGCCGCATTTCTTATGGCGCCACCTGTTCCAAGGGGCTGTTTTTCAACTGCGTAGAGAATTTTGATTCCCCATTTACTGCCATCACCAAAATACGGCGTAAAGACTTCTGCCAGGTAGGAAGTGGCAAGCACAAGGGTGTGTATGCCAGCGCGCTTGGCGGCAAGTATTTGATGTTCGGTCACCGGCAGACCAGCAACTGGCAACATCGGTTTCGGAGATTTATTAGTTAGTGGCTTCAGGCGTGTTCCAAGACCGCCGACTAATAAAATTCCAACAGCCATTAGGGTGCACTGACTTTCGCGAGAATGCGCTCTGCCGCTGTTGCTATCTGTTGATCAGTTGCAGTCAGTGCAATCCGAATATGGTTCGCTCCTGCTTGGCCATAAAAAACGCCAGGAGTAGCAAGAATTCCCAGTGCTGCCAGCCAGGCAACTGAGTCCCATGAGCTTTCATTTCGCGTCGCCCAGATATAGAGGCCGGCTTCTGAATGATCGATACTGAAACCGGCAGAAATCAGAGCAGGTGCCAGGCGAGCACGTCGTGCGTTATAGCGCCCGCGTTGTTCAACTACATGTTTGCTATCAGAAAGTGCGGCGACCATGGCGTGCTGCACCGGTAAGGAGACCATCATGCCGGCGTGCTTGCGTACTTCCAGAATTCTGGCGATTAATTGTGGATCCCCCACTACGAAAGCTGCGCGATAGCCAGCCATCGAAGATCTCTTGGATAGTGAGTACACACCCAAAATATTGGTGTTATCGCCATCGGTGTATCGCAAAATGGAGGTGGGAGTTTTTGTATCGCCAAATTCCAAGTAGCACTCATCTGAAACTACGACACTCTTATTCTTTCGTGACCATTCAATGGCTGCACGTAATTCAGATTCGGAGTGAACTCTTCCGGTTGGATTCGAAGGTGAATTCACCCATGCCAGATCAGCCTTGGGCCACGTGGTTGCGGCAAGGTCAACGGCAGTGGGCGTTGCCTGAGCAAGGAGGGCGCCGACTAAATATGTTGGGTATGCAATACGTGGATAAAGAACAGTTGCGGACTCCAGCAATGTTGGTAACCAAGCAACGAACTCTTTAGATCCAATAAGTGGCAACACGGCAAAGTCGCCACTGGCACCGAGGGTTGTTATAGCCCAATGATAAATTGCGGTGCGCAGTTCTTGGGTTCCCATTGTTACGGGATAACTTGGAGAATCAGCTGACTCACGTAAAGCTTGCTGAATAAATTCAGGAGTGGGATCTACTGGAGTTCCTACTGATAAATCGATGGCACCTTGCGGGTGCTTGCGCGCTATCTCGCCATAGGGAGCGAGGGCATCCCATGGAAAATCAGGTAGTTTTTGGCGCAAGAGCAGTGACATCGGTGTGATCAGAGTTTGTTTCTCCGACCTTTGATGCTCCCCCAGGTGATCCAAGTTCTATAAAAAATTCAGTATTGATTTTCTTGTAGTTCTGCCACTGACCCGGGACGTCATCCTCGTAATAAATAGCTTCGACCGGGCATACCGGCTCGCACGCACCGCAATCGACACATTCGTCCGGCTGTATATAGAGCATGCGAGTTCCGTCATAAATGCAATCGACGGGGCACTCTTCGCGGCAGGACTTATCTTTAACGTCCACGCAAGGTTCGGCGATTATATATGTCACGAAAGGATCCTCCAGAAGGCTTAGAACGGTAGGAAGTGATTCTAACCCTGCGAGAGGTTGATTGCACGATTAAGGTTGCTACGTGAACGCCGAAACTTTGCGCGCCGCCCTTGGCAAGCGAGCCACTATTCGCCTGCGAGATTCAGCTGGCGGATTCCGTGACATCGTCGGCGTACTACAGAGTGAGACAAGCCTCATCAATCGCCGGGGTGAGTTGATTGAATTTGAACTCGAAGATATTGCTTTTTTCCGCATCATTCCAGTCTTTGACCGCCGAGATGCCGCCAGCGGTCAGCTTCACATTTATGACACCCACACTCGAGAAGTTCAAGAAATTGTGAGTCGTGATGGTTATATCTCCATCTACTGCTGTGGTCCTACCGTCTACCGAGATGCCCATGTGGGAAACCTTCGTACCTTCTTACTTGCAGATCTGATCTCCCGCACACTAACCATGACCGGTGTGGATGTTGAACTCATTCAAAACATCACTGACGTTGGACACATGGCTGATGACTTTGAAGGTGAAGATAAATTATTGGCAGAATCTAAACGTACGAAGACTGACCCATTTGCCATTGCTCGCGAATTTGAATCCCGCTTCCACAAAGATTTGGCCTTACTCAATGTCAGAAAAGCCGATAGCTACCCGCGGGCATCAGAGAATATGTGCTCGATGATCTCTGCCATCGAAAGACTTATCGAAAATAAGAACGCCTACATCGGAAGCGATGGTTCGGTCTACTTTGATGCAACCTCTATTGAAAGTTATGGCGCAATCAGCGGCAATAAGTTAGCAGCGCTCAAACCCGGCTATCGCCACGAGCACAGTGATGAAAGTGGTAAGCACTTGCATGCTGATTGGGCGCTCTGGAAATTAGCCGGTGCACGCACGCAAATGATCTGGGAATCCCCATGGGGCCTGGGTTTTCCTGGCTGGCATATCGAGTGCAGCGCAATGTCAATTGATTTCCTTGATTCGAAGGTGGATATTCATGTGGGTGGAATTGACCTCAGATTTCCACATCACGAAAATGAACGAGCGCAGTCAAATTCATTAGCCCATTCTGAAGTTGTGGGTACCTGGGTGCATGGAGAACATCTGCTCTTTGAAGGGCGCAAGATGTCAAAAAGTGCCGGGAATGTTGTACTTCTTAGTGATGTGCAAGAACGCGGTTTAGATCCACTCTCACTACGTTTTTCGCTCCTGGAAAACCGCTATCGCTCACAGATGGATCTTTCCTGGGCAGCACTCGATGCCGCGCACTCAACTCTTCGCAGGTGGCGCACGCTGATGTCTGAATGGGGAACAGCTACCGACATTAAAATAGACCATGAAATTACTGATGCGCTGACCAATGACCTTGATACACCGCGGGCCATGCAAAGGTTGCGCACCATTGAAAAAGATTCTGCTATGGGCTCACAAGATAAACGTGCCATTTTCTTATATGCAGATCAGGTGCTCGGACTCGAACTCAATCGAGTTCCCGAATCAAAACCACTTACCCCAGAGTTGGAACAACTGCTAAGTAATCGAGTTCGTGCAAGGGAATCTAAAGAGTGGGCACGAAGTGATTCGTTGCGAGCAGAGTTAGAAGCACATGGCCTGGAGATTAGCGATGGACCCACCGGGCAGAGTTGGCGCTGGAAGTAAGTTAAGCGCGTTGTAGGACTGCAATTACTCCAATGATAAATCCAATAAATAAAAGTGCGGTACCTGAGTTATCTCCTTGAATAAGGAGTTCTTTTCCCACACCAAATGTTCCGGCGCGAATGATGACGATAAACCAACCAAAGAGCACGATCAGCTTGTATCTCTTCTTTCCGAAATATCGACCTACCCAGCGAATGCACATATAGGTACCAATGAGTGCAAGTATCACTCCAATTGGTGGGCGGGTTGGGTGAATCAGGGTTGCACCTAGTGCTACAACTGCTCCAAAGAGCAGCGAAACCAAAGCTCTCATGATGTGATTGATATGCCGGCAAATAGATCGCTCTCGTGGCCGTGCGCATCAAGCTCTCCACTTTTTTCACCCTTAACTAGCGTGTAGTACTCATTACCCCAGATCTCGAGCCCCAAATTATTTGAGAGCGAAAAGAAAGGGCCATTGACTGCTATTTGTGTGCCATGCGCAGCCATTGCAGCCATCTTCTGCTGAACATAATCACCACCATCGATGCACGCATGAACAAAGGAGTCATCTTTTGCAAAAGGCAGATCATCAGCACTATCTGCTCCGAAGAAATCTGAGCCAAGTGATTTCATCTTCTCGATGCCAGCTTGAATAACAGATTTGGGCATGACATTCCAATAAATTTTCGGGATATTCCAAGCAGCGCGCTCTGCCGCTGCCATCGCAACGCGATGGGCTTGGATGTGATCGGGGTGGCCATAACCACCAAATTCATCATAGGTAATCATTACGTGTGGCTTCACTTCATCAATAACTGAAACCAGTAATTGGCTAGCTTCATCGAAGTCTGCACTCCAAAAAGTATCAGGGCGATTGTTGGCATCTGCTCCCATCATGCCGCTATCGCGATAGCGCTTGACTCCCTCACCAAGAAAACGATGATCTGCAACACCGAGTTCTGACATTGCTTGCGCTAACTCCTCCACGCGGTAATCACCCAGTGCGTCGGTTTCATGTGCTGCTAGATGGGCAAGATCTGGAACCAGAACTTCACCTTCTTCACCACGGGTGCAAGTAATAAGAGTTATCTGTGCACCTAGCGCAGCATAAAGTGCCATCGTGCTGCCATTGTTAATAGTTTCATCATCAGGATGGGCATGCACAAGCAGGGCTCGATAGCCGCTGTAGTTAGCAAGCATTAATAGACCGGTAGTGATGTATCAATCTGCTTCGCCCATGCGACCACGCCACCAAAGACATGTGATGCATCAGAGAATCCTGCATCCTTAAGTATTGCTAGACACTCGGCAGAGCGCACACCGCTCTTGCAATGCAAGATGATTGGTCGGTCTTGCGGCAAGGTTGCCAATACCGATCCATCGATAAATCCTTGCTTTGGAATCAGATGCGCAGTCGGAATCTTTACAATCTCGTATTCACTTGGTTCGCGAACATCGATAAGGTAATAGTTCGCTTGGGCATCAATCTTTGTCTTCAACTCTTGCACAGTAATCGTTGAGCCAGCACTTGCTTCCTGCGCAGCATCAGAGAGGACCCCACAGAATGCTTCGTAATCGGGAAGTAGTGCGGTTTGCGTTGGGTTGTCACTGCACAGTGGGCAGTTAGGATCTTTGCGCACCTTAATCTTTCTAAAGCTCATATCAAGTGCGTCATAGACCATCAAAGAACCAATAAGTGGTTCACCAACTCCAGTGAGAACCTTGATTGCTTCCGTAGTTTGAATCGACCCAATTGTTGCGCAGAGAACTCCTAGGACTCCACCTTCGGCACAACTTGGAACCATGCCCGGAGGTGGTGGTTCTGGATAGAGACAGCGATAGCAAGGACCATACTCGGCCCAGAACACACTTGCCTGTCCGTCAAAGCGATAGATAGAACCCCACACATATGGCTTCTTTAAAAGCACACACGCATCGTTAACCAAGTAGCGAGTTGCAAAATTATCTGTGCCATCAACAATAATGTCGTACTGAGAAAAAATCTCCATCACATTCGAATTATCAAGTCGTGTTTCATGGGTAATGACATTTACATAGGGATTAATCTCAGCAATTTTCTCTTTCGCACTCTGTGCTTTGCTTTTGCCGATATCTGATTGACCATGAATAATCTGTCGCTGCAGGTTTGACTCATCAACTGTGTCGTATTCAACAATTCCAAGAGTTCCAATACCAGCTGCAGCCAAATACATGAGCGCCGGGGAACCGAGGCCTCCTGCGCCAACGCAGAGCACTTTCGCATTCATCATGCGCTGCTGACCCGCCATTGCAACATCAGGGATGATTAAGTGACGGCTATATCGACGAACCTCAGCAACGGTCAGCGCAGGACCTGGCGTGACCAGCGGCGGAGTCTTCATGGGAGTGATTCTGCCGTACTGTGCCTTTGCCTGCCAATTCTGTACGATGCGCATAATGACTACCGAATCTGCAGCTGCACATAATTCGCGTTCAGATAAATCACGCCTGCCGCGCGACGAGCGACGAGCAATTTTGCTCTCAGCAGCTCTTGAAGTCTTCACTGCTGCTGGATATCACTCAGCGGCGATGGATGAGATTGCAGACCGAGCCAATGTCAGTAAGCCAGTTCTCTATCAGCACTTTCCCTCAAAACTAGATCTTTATCTCGCCGTTCTTGACCTTCACATTGATTCTCTGGTCTTTGAACTTCAGAAAGCTATCTCTTCAACTCCAGATAATAAGCAGCGCGTGCATGTGACTATTAATGCTTACTTTAATTTTATTGAAAATGAGGGAGAGGCATTCCGCCTCCTCTTTGAAAGTGATATGAGCGTTGAGCCTCAAGTGCGCGAGCGACTTAATCGCATGACCTATGACTGCGCCGCCGCGGTCAGTGGTGTGATCGCCAATGACACCGGACTTCCTCGGGAAGAAGCGATGATGCTCGGCGTTGGATTAATTGGCTATGTTCAAGTCACAGCTCGTCATTGGCTGGAAAGAGATGGAAAACTCACTCGCGAACAAGCGATAGAACTCGTTGAGAACCTCATGTGGAGGGGAATTTCTGGATTTCCCCGTACTGAACTCTGACTCTAAGATAGGGCTATGAGCACAAAGAAATCAGATAAGGCATCACAAGTTCGCATCTCCATTACACATGTCAGCAGTGAGCTCTCCTTTGAATGCCCAATGGCTCCCGAAGCGATCAAAGCCGCAGTCACCACTGCGCTTTCATCAGCTACTCCCCTTGTTCTTTCAGATGTTCGCGGCCATGAAGTTATCGTGCCGGCAGAGAAAATTGGCTATGTAGAAATCGGGCAACCAACCGAGCGTCGCGTCGGTTTCGGTGCCAACTAAGTGTCGATAACTTTCGCAGACTTACCACTTCGCAAAGAGACAATCGATGCGCTCAATGAACATGGCTTTACTTCACCTTTTCCTATTCAAGAGATGGTCATGCCTATTGCACTTGCCGATGGCGATGTGATTGGCCAAGCAAAGACCGGTACCGGTAAGACCCTCGCATTTGGAATTCCAGTCATTGAGCGCGTCATCGCACCTAATGATGCAGATTGGCCACAACTAGCTAATCAGGGGCATCCACAAGTTCTCATTGTTGTTCCAACGCGCGAGCTCTGCGTTCAGGTCACCAAAGATATTGAAGAGCTCTCCTTCAACCGCGGAATTCGCACTCTAGCTGTCTATGGCGGTCGTGCATTTGAACCACAGATTGAAGCGCTGCAAAAGGGTGTCGAGATTGTGGTGGGAACCCCAGGTCGCTTATTAGATCTATATCGTCAAGGACAACTCACACTGAAGAACGTTTCACGAGTAGTTCTCGATGAAGCCGATGAAATGCTTGATCTCGGTTTCTTACCTGATGTTGAGAAAATCTTTACTAGTACTCCTGCTCGCCAGCAGACGATGCTCTTTTCAGCGACCATGCCTGGAGACATCATTGCTTTGGCGCGTCGCTTCATGAACCAGCCTGTACACATTCGCACACAAGATAATGAGGATGAAGGCGCAGTTGTCTCTCGTATTGTGCAGCATGTTATTCGAGCACACGCCATGGATAAAATCGAGCTACTTGGGCGCATTCTTCAAGCCAATGGTCGCGGGCCAACCATTGTCTTTTGTCGGACCAAGCGCACAGCACAGAAAACATCAGATGAATTAGTGGAGCGTGGATTTAACGCTGCAACCATCCATGGCGATCTTGGGCAATCCGCGCGCGAAAAGGCGCTCAATGATTTCAAGGCCGGTAAATCAGATGTCTTGATTGCAACAGATGTTGCAGCACGTGGAATTGATATCGATGGCATTACTCACGTCATTAATTACCAATGCCCAGAAGATGAGAAGACGTATGTGCACCGCATTGGGCGTACCGCTCGAGCCGGTGCGCATGGTATTTCAGTTACCTTTGTCGACTGGGATGATCTCGCGCGTTGGAAGATGATTGATACCACTCTTAAATTAGGGCTAGCTGAGCCACTTGAAACATATTCATCTTCAGATCACTTGTATGAAATGCTCGACATTCCGCGCGATTCAACTGGAAGTCTCAAGCAGGTGCGACCACCCAAGGTTGCGAAGGTAGCGCCCGCAAAGAGTGCTCCAAAGAGTGCAGCGCCGCAGTTGAAGCGCGAACGTACTCGGACTAAGCGAATATCTAGCTAATTTGCGGTAAATGCTTTAATTGCATTTGCCAACATTTGTACCGCGATTGCCGCAAGTAATAAACCAGCAATGCTTGCCAGCAATGTAACGCCAGAATCTTTAATTACACTAACAATCTTGGTCGATGCCATCAGAACTGTTCCAATAATCAAGTGCACCGCAACTATTGCCACGGCTAATCCTATGAACTGCGCAGTTGAGTCTGCCTTCTGCACATAAATCATGGTCGCAACGATTGCTCCAGGGCCAGCAAGGAGTGGAGTTCCAAGCGGCACCATTCCGATATTGGAGCTTTTCTGATCAGCTCCGCCTTTTGATGTGCCAGTGAGAAGTTGTAATGAGACATAGAGAAGTAGTAACCCTCCAGCTGCCTGCAGCGCTTCGATAGAGACATTCATATATTCAAGAATGAACTGTCCGAAGAAAGCAAAGCTGGCAATAACAAATAGCGAAACAGTGGCTGCCTGCCATGCTAATCGCACTCTCTCGCGTGGCGATTTATCTCCTACTAAACCAAGAAATATTGGCGTAGCTCCTGGTGGATCCATAATGACAAAGAGTGTGACAAATGCCTGCGTTGCAAAGGTAACTGTTCCCATTGAATTCATACTCGTACCACCCTTCGTGCATCTGCTTGCGCTTCTAAGGCTTCCCATTGTGCCGCAAGTGTTGTATTCTCTGCCATTGCATTAAGTTTTCCAGTGCCGTGATAATCACTTGACCCAGTAATAACAAGGTTGAGCTCCTGTGCTATTTCACGCAGAGTTTTGCGCTCCTCTGCATTTTGATCACGATGGTCTACCTCAATGCCATTTAGCCCAACAGCAACCAAATCAGCAAATGTCTCTGACGTTATGATTTGTCCACGGCGCGATGCAAAAGGATGAGCAATGACTGCCACTCCACCCGCAGCATGAATTGCGCGAATTGCTTCGACCGGAGTGGGCGCTGCGTGAGTTACATAGTATTTGGATTCATTGTTGAGCAAGTTTAAGAAAGCTTCATCCCGGCTTACGACTACACCTTTGTGCACCAGCGCATCGGCCAGGTGTGGTCTTCCCACTGTGGCACCTGCTGGAGTTTGCGCCTGGACATCCCCTAGTGAAATATCAATGCCATCAGCTCGCAAGAGCTCAACCATTTTTCGCATTCTAGGTATGCGCGTGTCTCGTGAATCAGCAAGAATCTGTTGAATCGCAGCATTTTCGCCATCAAAGAGAAGTCCGAGCATATGCACGCTAATTCCATCAGATGTCAGGCAGGAAATTTCTGCACCTAAGACAAGTTCAATCTGAGGTTGCAGCGCGGTAATTGCTTCCTTCCATCCAGCAGTCGTATCGTGATCGGTGATAGCAAGGGTGGTAACGCCGGTAGAAAGTGCTTTCTTCACTAGCGCGAATGGAGAATCAGTACCATCACTGCAGGTTGTGTGAGTGTGAAGATCTATCACAGTTATACGCCACTTTCCTTAGTATTCCTTAGTACAACAAGTCCACAACCAAGAAGAATAAGAACTACTCCAGGAATAATACTTAAGGTTGGTTGCTTTCCAATGTCAAAGATGAAAGCGAGAATTGCTGCTACAGGTACTTCAAAGAAGACAATCATCGAAACAATCGCAGGAGATACCCGCTTAAGCGTTGAGTTAAATACTGTGTGGCCAAGGAGTTGTGCTCCCAAAATCAGACCCAACAGGATCCACCATTCTCTTGCTGAAAAATGAATTACTTCATAGCCAAGGAGTAAGGCTATCGGTAGTGCGGTAATTGAACAAACAAAATAACAAATGGTCGTGTACGATGTTGTTTCCATTTGCTGCTGCGCGCGCGAACCTACCAACATATAGGCGGCAGCGAGTGCGCCGGCAATCAGTGCCGCTAAATCTCCTAAGAATGATCTCTTATCTAGTTGTAGGTCAACGCCTGTTACAAGAAGTACGCCGAGGAAACTAATAAACATTCCAACCCATGCTTTACCTGGAATGTGGCCCCCTGTGAGTTTTACAAAGAAAGCGGCATAAATTGGTTGTGTTGCAGCCAGGGCTGTACCTGCTGCAACACTCGTCATACGCATTGATAAAAAGAATCCTACAAAGTGCAGAGCGAGCAACACTCCCGCAAGTGCAGCTAATTGGACACCTGTGCGAGTGACTTTATGTCGCAGTGCAAATGGCAGAGTGAGTAGTGCGCCCCCGAAATTTCGCCAGAAAATCAGTGTGGGTACCGGCATCACACTCATTGCAATCAGGGGCCCTGATGAGCCGACTCCAAATACTCCGATAATGAGGCGAATCAGGTCTGGGCGCGCAGGCATCTGAGTGTGGTTATCGATACCTATGCCGGCCGATGATTTCCCAGATGAGTTCATTGCGCAAACCTAGCCGATAGGTCACCCGTTACTCTTATCCCATGAGCGGAAATAACAGCAATCGAATATTTCTGGCCCGCTTAGCCGGAACTGCAGTATTTGACCCTAACGGTGATCTAGTCGGCAAGGTGCGCGATGCTGTGGCGACCCTGCGTTCTAACAACCAATCACCGCGCATACTGGGTTTAGTTGTTGAAGTACCGCTTCGCCGTCGGGTATTTGTGCCAATCACTCGTGTCACATCAATCGAATCAGGCGCCGTTGTTATTACCGGGCTTCTTAATATGCGACGCTTTGACACCCGCACTGGTGAGTTACTCGTGTTAGGTGATTTACTCGACCGCACCATCACAGTGATTGAAGATAACGAAACTGTACTTGTGGAAGATATGGCGATGGAGCAGAACCGTACCGGTGACTGGCTCATTACTCGCGTTCACATTATGCGCAAGGGTCATGGATTCCGTCGTAAAGGGGTAACCTCAACCCTTGCGTGGGAAGATGTCACCGGTTTTGCGCAGCACGAATCAAATCAAGGTGTTGCAAATTTGCTTTCAACGTTAAGTAATTTGCGTGCAGCGGATCTAGCTGCTGTGATTCAAGATTTGGCACCTAAACGCCGAGTTGAAGTTGCACGTGCACTCAATGACGAACGTCTTGCCGATGTTCTAGAAGAAATGGATGAAGCAGAGCGTGTGGCACTTCTTGCCGAACTCGAAGGTGAACGCGCCGCCGATGTACTGGAGGAGATGGATCCTGATGATGCCGCCGACTTGTTGCGCGAAATCGGTGAAGAACGTGCACAAGAATTAATTAACTTGATGGACCCAGAAGATGCTGAAGATGTCTTGCGGTTAATGACATATGAGGATTATTCTGCTGGCGGAATGATGACAACCGAGCCAATCGTGATGTCAGCTGATTACACCGTTGCAGATGCACTGGCAGCCGTGCGTCAGAGTGAAATCTCACCGGCGCTGGCATCGCAAGTATTTATCGCCCGCCAACCACTAGAAACTCCTACTGGGCGATTTATCGGAATGGTGCACTACCAACGGCTACTGCGTGAGCGACCATCAACGCTCTTGGGATCGATCGTTGATACCAATACCCAAGGCGTAAATCCCGATGCGACATTGCATGCTGTTTCGTCATACTTAGCTAGTTATAACTTGCTCTCCCTGCCGGTTATCGATGCAAATGATCGTCTGCTTGGCGCTGTAACGGTTGATGACGTCCTAGACCACTTGCTGCCGGAAAACTGGCGACATGATCACCGAGATTCAGCAACAACATCTGCAGCCCTTGAAAGTATTGATACAAGTTTTGATGATTCACACGATGTACCGAAGGAGCTCTGATGATGGCACGTAACAATGGTTTAGATACCCCACGCGAGACTCGTCGATCACTTCGCGCAAATTATGATCCCGAGGCTTTCGGTCGGCTATCGGAGAAGTTTGCTCGCTTTTTGGGGACTGCTCGCTTCTTGGTATACATGACAGTATTTGTGCTTAGTTGGGTGATCTGGAACGCGCTCGCTCCACGAGATCTGAGATTTGATGATTTTCCATTTATCTTTCTTACTCTTATTCTCTCTTTGCAAGCCTCTTACGCAGCTCCACTCATTCTGCTTGCCCAAAATCGCCAGGCAGATAGAGATCGCATCTCACTTAATGAAGATCGCGCACAGAATGCTCGTAGTATCGCCGATACTGAATATCTAACCCGTGAACTTGCCAGCCTACGAATTGCACTAGGTGATGTTGCTACGCGCGATTACTTACGCAATGAGCTGGGTGATCTTGCTAAAGAGATTGTGGAAGAGTTACGCAAGCCCAAGTCTGACGCCAAGTAAAGATTTCTCGCGCACAATCAGCTTGCCAACGATCTCGTTGATCACTTGAGCACTTGGACTTTCAGGAGCCGAAATAACTACCGGGCTTCCACCATCTCCACCTTCGCGAAGTTCGGGGCTAAATGGAACTTTTCCGAGCAGGGGAACATCTGATCCAACCAATTGCGATAGCCGTTTAGAAGTTTCTTCTCCCCCGCCTTCGCCAAAGAGTGATGTAAGTTCACCACACTTGGCACATGGGTAGGCTGACATATTTTCAATCACGCCAATAACACGTTGGTGAATCTGATGAGCAATTCGTCCTGCTCGCTCTGCAACCTCGGCTGCTGCAATTTGTGGAGTTGTCACAACGACAATCTCTGATGTGGGAACTAATTGCCCTAGTGATATTGCAAGATCTCCAGTTCCAGGCGGAAGATCGATAAAGAGCAGATCAAGATCGCCCCAATAAGCATCTGATAAGAGTTGTTCAAGGACGCGATGCAGGAGTGGGCCACGATAAGCAATGGCATCAGAGCGTTCAGGTTTAAACATCTCCATTGAAACAGTCTTCACACCGAAGGATTCAAGTGGAATAAACATTTGATCTATTGCTGTGGGGCGCTGGCCTATCAAGCCCATCAGGCGGGGAATTGAGTGGCCGTAGACATCAGCATCAAGAATTCCAACACGTAGCCCTTTCTGGGCAGAGGCAACTGCCAAGTTTGCTGTCAGTGATGACTTTCCGACCCCACCTTTTCCAGATGCAACACCAATTACGCGAGTCAGTGAATCAGCTTGCGCAAATGAAATAAAACTTTCGCGTCCATTACGAAGCAACTTTTTAATGTTTGCCCTCTGCTCTTCATCCATCACTCCAAAAGTGATGAAAACTTCAGAGACTCCATCAACTGCTAGGACAGCCTTCTCAATATCGGTTGTCAGACGATCCTTCATAGGGCAGCCAGAGATAGTAAGCAGAATTTCTAGCTCGGCCGTTTTTCCATTGTGCGCAACTGATTTAACCATGCCCAGTTCAGGCAGAGCTCGATGGAGTTCTGGGTCTTGCACAGTAGCAAGTGCTGCGTGAATGAGTTCTAAGGTGCTCATAGGAGATCGGGATCGATCTGTGCTTTTGTCTTTAATTTCTTTGGATTGCTATCTTCTTCGAGGACATTGGCTAACTGTTTTTTGATAAATGTCTTTGGATGTAAGTCTGAAGGCTGTAAATCTTCAAAACCTGGGCCTAGGTTCTCTTTGAGTTCATTAGTGGCTGTGGATGCAAAGTTTTTGATTTTCTTCACCATCTTTGCCGCATCGACGGCGAACTGTGGCAATTTATCAGGACCCAACAGAATCATCGCAAGGAGAGCGAGCCCGATTACTTCACCAGCACCAAAATCAAAGAACATAATATGGAGAGTCTATCTCTTTACTCTGATGCAGTCAGAACCAGTATGGCGCTCTTGCTCTCAGATCCACGCTTGTAGATCACTTCTACCTTATCGCCCACGTTCTGCGCACGAATTGCAACAATCAACTCTTCGGCTGACCCAATCGCGCGTCCACCAAATTCAATGATGATATCTCCAGCCTTAAGCCCAGCCTTCTCTGCGGCTCCACCTTTGACTATTGCAACACCTGTCTTTGCAATGAGGGCGCCCTCACCTCTGTAGTTCATCTCAACCGAGATTCCGATAACAGGATACGTAGCTTTGCCATTCTTAATTAACTGCTCTGCAGTCTTGCGTGCTTGATTAATAGGAATCGCAAATCCAAGACCGATAGAACCGGTTTGAGACCTTGCTGAAAATCCAAGGGAGGCAATGGCAGAGTTCACACCAATGGCTGAGCCTGTCGCATCGACAAGTGGTCCGCCTGAGTTTCCAGGGTTAATTGCCGCATCAGTTTGCAGCGCGTTGATAAATGAATTGTCTTCTCGCGATTCTCCGGCAGTAACTGCGCGATCCTTAGCACTAATAATGCCGAGTGTTACTGTGCCAGTGAGTCCCAGTGGCGAGCCAATAGCAATTACTGAATCGCCCACGGCAACTTTATCGCTATCTCCAAATTGCAAGGCTTTGAGAGTTGCACCAGAAATTTTAAGTACTGCCAGATCATATGAACTATCTCGACCTACTACCTTCGCTGAATACTCAGACCCATCATTAAGTCTGACGGAGATTTCCCCACCACTTTCAACTGATCCAGCAATCACATGGTTATTTGTCAGGATGTAGCCAGTACTGTCGATTACAAATCCAGAACCAGTTGCACCACCATTTTTTGATTTTGCTTCAATGGAGACAACTGATGGAAGAACACGTTGGGCGATTTCGGCGACAGATCCAACCGGGCGTTCGATTGTCGATGAAGATTTAACAAGATTTACCGAACGCCCAAAGAGTGATCCGGTAGAGGAAGCAGTAAATGTACCTGCAATAAGACCCACACCGAGGGCAAGAACGATTGCAGATTTAAGAGAGATTGTTTTATTCAAGCCTTTTGGAGCGGGTGCTTCCCACCACGGCTTGCTATCAAAATCGCTCACTGAAATAACCTCACTCTATGAAACGTACTAGCTGAATTCTGCTACAACTTCGTTGCAAGCAACAAACCATCACCGATTGGAATCAGTGATGTCACCCACGAATCAGTGTCGGCCTTTACGGCTTTTCCTGCCTCACGCAGAGCAATGGTCTTCGGATCGCGCTGGGCTGGGTCCGGAACCTTGCCACCACCATAAAAATTATCAATGACAAAGACGCCACCACTTCGCAAGATTCTATGAGCCTCAGAGATGGCAAAGCTTAAATCTTCTGGGTTATGTCTAAAGACAACCAGGTCATAGGCGCGATCGGTGAGCTTTGTCATGACATCCATGACCGCGTTGGTAATAAATCTAATTCGAGTCTGCGCGATTTCTGCCTCGGATAGAGCAATCTTTGCAATCGTCGTATGTTCCATCTCATCATCTATCGATGTCAGAGTTCCACTTGCAAGCATTCCCTCAAGTAGCCAGAGTGAGCCAACTCCAGATCCTGTTCCAATTTCAACTACTGACTGGGCCTTAATTTGATGAGCAAGTTGGCGCAGATATGCACCTGTACCTTGGGAGACATCGATGACTCCATTTTCTTCTCCTCGTGCACGCGCCGCACTTTTCACAGTGCCTTCTGCAATAAATGTCTCTGCATAGGTATGTGGGTCAATGTTCATGAAAGAGACACTATCCAATCAATGAATAAACGCACGCCGAAACCAGTGCCGCCCTTCACATTTTCTCCAGAGTCATTTTCACTGCGCCCTGTTCCGGCGATATCTAGGTGCACCCAGCGGCTGTCTCCAACAAAATGTTCGAGATATAAGGCTGCGGTGACTGATCCGGCAGAGTAATCGCCCTTATCTGCTGCGTGATTTAGGTCTGCCACATCACTGTCGAGAGAATCTGCGTAATCGTCAATGAGTGGCATATGCCAGACCCGTTCGCCACTTTCTTCGCCGATCTCCATCAATTTCTTAGCAAGTTTTTCATCGCGCGAGTAAAGGGCGGCGTATTGACGGCCTAGTCCTAACGTTGCAGAACCTGTCAGGGTTGCAATATCAATCAGGTAATCCGGATCGAGGTTTGCCACCGCATATGCAAGCCCGTCAGCAAGAACGAGTCTTCCTTCGGCATCTGTATTAATGATTTCGACAGTGGTGCCGCCATATTGCGTGATGACATCTGATGGTCGCTGCGCACTACCCGAGAGTGCATTTTCGGCGCACATCATCAAGACAGTTACTCGCACTTTGGGTTGTAATTGTGGAAGTGCACTGATAGTTGCAAGGGCGGCAGCCGCCCCTGCCATATCACTCTTCATCGCTGTCATAGATTCATAGGGGCGCTTAAGTGAAACACCGCCGGTATCAAAGGTGATTCCTTTTCCAACAATGACTACATGAGGAAGCGCTGCGGCCGAGTTGCCACGCATCCTTGGAATATATGAAAGTTCAATAAAGCGTGGTCCCGGTGTTGGTGAGGAGTTTCCTACGGCGCGCAGCCCACCAAATTCGGCAAGTTGCTTGCCGGCCAATACTTTGATCGCCAATCCACATTCATCTGCAATCTTCTTCGCCTCTTGCGCCATCCACAGTGGATTCTTAATATTTGATGGCGTATGAACCAGATCTCGCGCGGTATAGAGCGCTTTTGCCATGACCGATGCGCGAGTAACGACTTTTTCATCAAGGGTTGCAATACCAATCCTTGGAATCTCAACTTCCTTGCCTGTCTTTAAGCTCCACGAATACGCACCCAGAAGAGCTGAAACTCCATGCGCTTTAATTTCAGAAGCGCTTTCGGCACAGAGTGAAATAATCTCTATTGCTTTACCACGCACCTTGCGCCCGATAGTTGCGCCGGCAGTGCGATAAGAAGTAAGGGATTGATCTCCGAGGCCAAGAAGATAAAGGCGATCAACTGTGGCATCATCGTGAAGAACAGGAATCTCGTTTACTTCTCCCGCTTTACCAGTTGGCGTAAAGAATGAAACTTCATCAACCAGGTTTATTTCAAAGAATTTTTCGATTTTACTGAGTAACTTCTTGCTTCCAACAAATGTGATTTCGCCATCTTTGGATTGGATGTATCCCACTACAAGAACGTCTGCTCCGATAAGAGAATCTAATTCAGGAGCAACTGCGTGAAGAATTTCTTCGGTCCGCTCTACTTCTTAATAAGAGCAACCGCGGCCTCAAGGGCTGCGCTCAGGTTGTTAGCTTCCTGAGGATTAAGTTCAACGACCAGACGGCCTCCACCTTCGAGCGGAATGCGCATGACGAGTGAGCGCGCTTCCTTGGTGACTTCCATGGGTCCATCACCAGTACGAGGTTTCATAGCTGCCATAGTGGGGACTCCTTGTGACGATGCGGACGGGCGTGAACAGTAGGGAGAAGTATCTCGCAGAATGAGCCCGGGGTGAAATCGAGTCAATTACATGCCCAAAAAGGCGGTGAGCCGCTTCTTTCCGCTTTCAATCACGGCGATAACCGATTTCTCAGGGACTGATAGGAGCGCTGCAATTTCTGCACTGCTCTTGGATCGAAGGTAATGCAAGGTGAGGATGAATCGCTCTTCCTCAGGTAGCGAGGCGAGCAACTGCGCCAGTGTTTGAGGGTTACTCACGGGATACAGATTACTCGGTGAGGTAGTAATTGTTGAGTGCTTAGTGAAATGAACGTGCGAATCGTGCGAGGGATATGCGTACACCCACATAGAGAAAAGGGGCAATTAGCAAAAAGAGCACTCGCGGCGCCACGATTGTTTCTGACCAATCAAAGCGCGTGGAATGTGCACCTTCTTCGGTGAGAATGAAAGAACCGCTTCCCTTAAGAATCCTTCCATGATGATCAACATCGCATCGAGCTGGCTCCTCCCAACGAGTTACGGTCATGAGGTCCAGTAATCCTGGTGACTTAATTCGAGGATAGAACTTGTGAAGTGGCCCAGTAAATGCAGCAATCGAAGTGCCAACTCCTGAAGTGCGCTCTGATGTTACCCAGACTTTTGTTTGCAGCATCCACTGCCCTTGTGAAGGCCAATCCGCAATTGCCTTCCACACTTCTATCCGAGGTGCTGGAATTGTGAGCGAAATTGCCAGAGTGTTTGTAGCCATCTACTTTTTTCCGTGTGCAAAAGCGAGCGCTTGCTCAACAGTAGTAGTCCAATGCAAGAGATCGCGCATTCCGGGTTTCACAAAGTTCTCATTTTCTAGATGTTTGACCAATGTATGGAGCGGCTCATAAATACCATACGGGTCAAGAATGATCACTGGCTTATCGTGGAATTTCAGATAACGCCCAACCCATATTTCAAAGAGTTCTTCCAGAGTACCGAGCCCGCCGGGAAGGGTAATGAAGGCATCGGATAGGTCTTCAATCTTTGCCTTACGGGTGCGCATAGAGTCGACCACAATTAATTCATCGCTCTCGTGATCTGCGAATTCAATATCTACTAACTTCTGTGGAATCACCCCGATGGTGCGCCCTGCTTTACTTCGAGCTCCACGTGAAATTGCGCCCATGGCAGAGATATGACCGCCCCCTGAAACCAATTCGGCGCCGCTCTCGGCGATGCCGGCGCCAAGTTCAAAGGCTAGGTCTATATATTTCGAATCAATCGACGGTGATGAAGAACAAAACACTGCAATGCGCATGCCGCACAGGATAGGGGTTAGGCTTGGAACATGTCTTCATTAGCTCATGGCCACGGAATCGCAACTCTTGCCGGCACAACTGTGCTCGATGTCTGGTTTCCTGCGCCGGCACTTGGCGCTCTCGCTGGCGCCCCTGATCCATCATTGCAATCAATGGTGGGCTCAGATGATGCACGAGGAGTAACTCGAGAGCTAGTCTCGATTGAAATTGATTTAGCGCTTGCTCCAAAGGATGCTCACGATGCATACCTGCGACTGCACCTACTCTCACACCGCTTGGTTAAACCACATGGTGCATCACTCGATGGAATTTTTGGATTACTTGCCAATGTTGTCTGGACCTCAGTTGGACCGTGCGCCGTTGAAGGATTTGAACTTACCCGTGCACGTTTGAAAGCCCAGCATGCTCACGTGAGTGTTATCTCGGTAGATAAGTTCCCACGCATGGTTGATTACGTAGTTCCAAGTGGTGTGCGTATTGCAGATGCTGATCGCGTCCGTTTAGGTGCCCACCTAGCACCTGGCACAACTGTGATGCATGAAGGATTTGTTAATTTCAATGCTGGAACTCTTGGAACGTCGATGGTTGAAGGTCGAATCTCTTCCGGTGTGGTTGTTGGAGATGGCACAGATGTTGGCGGTGGTGCTTCGATTATGGGAACCCTCAGCGGTGGCGGCAAGGAAGTTATCTCGGTGGGAGAAAAGTGCTTACTGGGTGCTAACTCCGGTTTAGGAATTTCACTCGGAAATAACTGCGTCATTGAAGCCGGTACTTACATCACTGCAGCGGCCAAAGTGAAATTACCTGATGGTGAAGTTGTTAAAGCCGGCACACTTTCAGGTGCAAATGATCTGCTATTTCGTCGTAACTCACTTAGTGGCGGCCTTGAAGTTGTGATGCGAACCGGTACGTGGGGCGGCCTGAACTCCCTCTTGCATGCCAATTAATAATCGAGCGTTAACCCGCTAAATTAAAGTAGGGCGAGGGAATCTTCACTCTACTTCTAAAGGTATCTCCCCTTAATAATTTGGTTGACCCATCACTTGCCGTGCCCTTGATGTAGGTAACTGCCCCTGCAGTATTTCGGGAGATAATTTCAAGAGTGAGGATATCTGTGAGCAAGAAGGCAGTGGCAACCAGAGACTGATCTGCCGATGCGCTCCAGATAGCAAAGCGAGGATTGTTTTTAGGATCTAGCCCCGCAGGATCAACTACCGATTGCGTATAACTGGTTGCCTGTCCCCAGGCATCGAGGGTTGTCTGCGTTGCACCGCCAGAAGATGAGAAGAAGTACGCCTGTATTGGTTTTCCATTACTTAGAATTGCCAGACTTGTGGAAGTATCAATGATTGTTCGCGAAACTGCCGCTTTCCAGAGGTGACCAAATCTCGGTTCAGATTCTTTAGAAAAGCCCACAAAGTTCTGATCTGCAATATGTGAATAAACCTGACAGTCGCATGCAGAGTTAATTCTCCCTAACTTTGACATTGCATATGATCGCGAAGCAATTGCCTGTGCTTCAAGTGCAGCTGCAGGCCAAGATGACGGAACTTCGCTAATCCCCCATAAGTATTCATCGCGAAGGGCCAAAGTGTTAGTGACCTCCATTGCGCCTTGGACTACCTTCACCTGAATCTGCCCATATTTGTATTTCACCGCACTACCTAGCTGTGAAAAAGTAATCACTGTCGAAGGCCCGCTCCACCTAATGGTGAAGGCTTTGGCGCGCAGCCCTTCACCTGTAGCGAATGCACCATCAACGTTGAAGGTTATCTTCTTCTTGGCACCTAAAGTCGTTATGGGTGGAACATCTTGCGCACTTGCAATGTCACCGCTAAAGATCTGCACTTCTGAATCTGGTGTAGCGCTAACAAATGAAATTGACTTTAGAGCGCGACCAATATTTACGCGAATCGTTTGAGTATCTACTATCGGTGCAATCTGCACGTTCTTGTAATAGTAATTAAGAATTGCTGTGGCACTTTCACCTGAGAGCGCACGAGCCTTGGCCCCGATCTGACTCATGCCAACACCGTGACCGTATCCGGAACCCGTAAATGCAAACTGGAGAGGTGCGGTTGCTGTGGCTGTAGATGTTGCAGCAAATGAGATGGAGAAAATCAGGAGTAAGGCTTTAAACGTCCTCATCAGATGATGCGCTCTTTCTAGCGTTAACAAATTCACGATAGGCATTAATTACTTCAGGTGGATTTCCACGCATCATAAGCTTGCCCTTATTAAGCCAGATGACCTCATTACAAATATCCTCAATCGTGGCAAGTGCGTGGCTGACAAGAATGAGTGCGCGATCTGCGCTGCGCAACTCCTTAATTCTGTTCAGACTCTTCTCTTTAAATTTTGCATCACCCGTGCTGAGCGCTTCATCAATAATCAAAATATCGGGTTCAACTACGGCAGCAACTGAGAAAGCTAGGCGGGCAAACATTCCAGATGAATAAGTGCGCATCGGAGCATCGATTGCTTCCCCGAGTTCTGAAAAATCAGCGATCGCATCAAAATGGTTATCAATTTCCTCACGTGACATTCCTGCAGCCAGACCACCGAGATAGACATTATCGCGGCCTGTCATTGATGGATTAAAGCCAACACCGAGGGCGAGCAGGGTGCTGACACTTCCATAGACCTCAACGCGCCCCTGTGAGGGAGGAATGATTCCTGAAATCACACGCATCAACGTTGATTTACCCGCTCCATTAGAGCCAATGATTCCGAGCACAGCGCCATAGTGAACGTCAATGTTCACATCGGTTAGTGCCGGAACAATTCGGGTGTGTCTCTTGCCACGGCCTAAAGATTTAAAGCGTGCCTTTAAGGTTGGTTTCTTTTCGATTGAAGTTGTGTAAGTGAGTCCCAGATCTCGTACTGAGACAGCAATGCCATGCTGGGCATGTTCGTGGTTAAAGTCGGACAGCGAAATCACGCTCCCTCGATAGGAAGAAGTAAGCGCCAATGAATAAAAGTCCGAGAGCCCATAGTGATGCGTGAATGAGCCCATTCATTGTTGGAGCCTCTGCATGCACAACAACACGTGACCATGAATCGAGTAGATAGAAGAGGGGGTTAAGAATTTCAAACTTTTTGATACTTTCAGAAATATTACTCGCCTCATATAAAATTGGAGATAAATACAGAAGGCTGCGAGTCAGATAGGGCAAAATACTTGAAATATCTCGGAAGTAGACATTGATGCATGAAATAAGAATCGACATCCCAAGTGCCATCACAACTGCAATAAACAGGATTGGAACTGCCCAGAGCATCTGCCATGAAAATGGCAAACCAATGAGAAGGTGAATAACTGAGAAGACTACGACGGTAGGTAAAAACTTGAAGAGGGCAATCACGGTGGCTGAAATCGGCAGCATGATGCGAGGAAATGATGTGTTGAGAATCAGGCGCTCACCTGAGGTAATTGCTTTTACTCCACCTGTGAGGCTATTTGCAATTAAGTAGAAGAGAAAAAGCGTAGCGGTGAGGTGTCCGAAGCGAGTGGCATCACTACTGCCGCCGATAACGTAGATAAGTAAGAAGTACACAGCCGATAAGAGCAATGGATTGAGAATCAGCCAGAGCTGACCAAAGATAGATCCATAATTTTGTTGGCGTAGCCCTGATCGAGAAAACTCTGAAATAAACGCGCGCCGGCTCCACAGGGAAGCGAAGTATTCCCGCATTGGCGGCAAGCCAGCACGGAAAGGCTCGTAAATTACAACTGGTTTATCCACGTGCGAAAGGCTACCGCAGGCTGTTGCTACTTACTCCGATGAAGGCACGAGAGTCTTTGGGGAAGATATGAATCCAGCACCCCATGCGAAGTGCATTGTGGGTAACACAAGTAGTAATAGAAAGAATTCGCGAATTGAAGACGAAATCTTAATTGACGCTCCCAGGATAAAGAGCGCATAGATCGAAGCTGGGATAAAAAGAATTGGCGAGAGGAGTAATCCAAGTATTACTGAAGCTAGGAATCCAACGAGTGCAACCGGTGGCGCTAGGTAACGGTAATTGATTGTCCCCTTATGTCTTCTAGAAACTACTCTGCGCCAGCGACCGTATTCAAAGTACTGTTTTGCAAGAGCACGCACTGTAGATCGTGGGCGATATGTCACATGAAGCCGGGGATCAAAGTAAATGACTCCTCCGTTTTCACGTAAGCGAAAATTGAGTTCCCAATCTTGTGCGCGGGTAAATCGTTCATCGAATCCGCCAATTGCAATCAGCGCCTCTCTGCGAAAGGCTCCGAGGTAGACAGTATCAACCGGCCCGGCTTCTCCTCCGGTATGAAAACTTGATGCACCAACTCCGAATGCACTGCGCATTGCACCTGCAACAGACTTTTCAAAAACTGTTTTTCCTACCGCAGCCATAACACCACCAACATTGACGGCGCCTGTCTTGTTTAGCACCTCAACAATCAAAGAGAGATAATTCTGAGGAATCTCAGCATGGGCATCGACTCGCACTACAACTGGATTCATTATTTGCCCAAGTGCAAGATTGAGACCGGTCGCAGTCTTACCTGTTGGGTTTTCAACAAGCACAACTCGTGAATCTGAGGATGCTATGCGCTTAGCAATTTCTAGCGTTCTATCCTTTGATGGACCGATTGCTAAAATGACTTCGATAGGACCTTTGTAATCTTGTGAAAGTACTGAGCGAACCGAGCTCTCCAGATGTGACTGCTCATTGAGAACAGGCAAGATCACGCTAATAGATGGGTGCGGTGAGCCAATTAACTCTTGTATTGGTGTCGCCATAACCCCTCCACGCTATCGTGCAAGTAATCTACGTATGTGAAATCTACTCGCGCGATTCGGATAATTACATCACTCTCATTAGGTGTTGTAATACTAGCCTCGCTTTCATGGGTTGGATTAGGTCAAGTCAGTGGTCAGATCTCGCGTATCGATGTTTTTGGAAAGCTCACAGACCGTCCTGAAAAAACTTCTCGGGCCCTTAATTACTTGGTTGTGGGATCTGATTCTCGCGAAGGATTGAGTAAGGAAGAAATTCGAGCGCTACGTGTAGGTAGTACAGCAGTTGCTGCCGGTGGACGTTCGGACACAATGTTCTTAATCCATATCAGCAAAAGTAGAGATGCGGCGTTTATCGTCTCCCTACCCAGAGATACCCTGGTTCAAGTTCCCGCACATAAGAGTCAAGATGGAACGACAGATATTTCCGAACGCCCTGGAAAGCTCAATGCAGCATTTGCCTTCGGTGGCGCCCCTCTGCTGATACAAGCAATTGAGGCTAAGACTAATTTAAAGATTGACCATTACGTCGAAGTAAACTTTGCCGGATTTACTCGTGTAGTTGATGCCCTTGGTGGAATTGAAGTCTGTTCCAGCGTTGATATCGATGACCCAAAGAGCCACTTAGTCTTGAGTGCCGGCACACACACCTTGGGTGGAATTGAGGCGCTTAAGTATGTGCGCACTCGTGATTACGATGGTCGCGGAGATATCGGGCGCATGGAGCGTCAACAGAAGTTTGTCGGTTCGGTCTTGCACAAGGCCACAAGCAGTGGTGTATTACTAAACCCAATTAAGTTAGCAAATTTCTATAACGCAACTATTTCAACAGTGAAGATGGACTCCGGAGTGAGCAAGAATGACCTGCTCACCTTGGCAAAGCAGATGCGTAATCTCTCTTCGGGCAATGTGCGCACGCTGACCGTTCCACTTTTGGACCCCAATGGAAGGGATCCAGATGTTGGTTCAGTCGTGATTTGGGATGAAGAGCTAGCCGCAGACTTATGGACACGTATACGTGATGATAAAGCGCTGATAGATGAGGTGAAGCCTTCACCAAGTGCTACAGCTGCGCCAATCAAGATCGATAAATTTAAGACGAAGACAGCGGCAGAAAATCCCTGCGCTCCTAAGAAGTAGTCAAAATGGAGAGATTTTAATTATGGCTGCAATAGACTCCTGCGCATGACCCTTAAGCTCTCGGTGATTGGCTGTGGTTATCTTGGCGCCACTCACGCTGCATGTATGTCTTCCCTCGGTTTCGAGGTTGTTGGAGTTGACACAGATCAGAGCAAGGTCGACCTACTCTCTCGGGGAGAACTTCCATTCTATGAACCAGGTTTAGATACTCTTCTTGCGGCAGAGATGAAGACTGGCAGGCTCTCATTTACAACAGATTTCTCTGCAGTAAGCGATGCAGATGTTCACTTTATCTGTGTGGGAACCCCGCAGAGTAAAGATGGGCTTGCAGCAGATCTGACATATGTGAAGTCCTCGGTTGCCGCAATAGCACCACATCTTAAAGAGGGTTCACTTGTCGTGGGTAAGTCAACTGTTCCAGTGGGAACTGCTCAACTATTGTGCGAACAATTGGCGACAACGGCCCCACAGGCAGACCTTGCATGGAACCCAGAATTTCTCCGGGAAGGTTTTGCTGTTGAAGATACTCTGACCCCCAATCGCCTTGTTGTCGGTGTTGTAAATGATCGTGCAGAACAAATTCTTAAAGAAGTCTATAAACCAATCATCAATCTCGGCACTCCGTGGATACGAGCAGACCTACCAACAGCAGAGCTTGTCAAAGTTGCTGCTAACTCATTTCTTGCGACAAAGATTTCATTTATTAACGCAATGGCTGAAGTCTGCGAGGCAGCAGGCGGAGATGTCACAGTTCTGGCGAAGGCAATTGGATATGACCCGCGAATTGGTAATCGATTCTTACAAGCAGGCATTGGCTTTGGTGGAGGATGCCTACCAAAAGATATCCGTGCCTTTATGGCGCGCGCGCAGGAACTAGGCGCAGATCAAGCACTTGAATTCTTACGCGAAATTGATGCAATTAATATGCGTGCTCGTCAACGTGTCATCGATGTTGTTCGTGCCGACCTTTCAGAAGACCTCACTCAATACAAGATTGCAATACTGGGTGCAACGTTTAAGCCCGATAGTGATGATGTGCGCGACTCCCCAGCACTTGATATAGCTGCTCAACTACAAGCAGCAGGTGCAACCGTTGTCGTTCATGACCCTAAGGGAATAGAACCTGCACGTAAGCGTTTTCCAAACCTTGATTACCAAGAAAAGGTAGTCGATGCAGTCAAAGGCGCTGACGCTATCTTGCACCTGACAGAATGGAAGGAATATCGCGAACTAGATCCATCAGTAATTGGGCAACTTGTGAAATCTAAATTCTTAATTGATGGTCGCAATATGCTCGATCGTAATCTCTGGCGTGCAGCTGGCTGGCGCGTACACGCACTTGGTCGAACTGACTAGAACCCAGTTTTTTGATTGCGGCGGGCGCTTAACTGGGCGCCCTTTGCTTTTGCCTCTTCATTGATTGCTTTGAGGGATTCTGCAACTTTGGCAGAGATAGCTGCATCAGAAATTCCAAGAATGCGCGCGGCAAGGATTCCTGCGTTCTTCGCATTTCCCACACCAACAGTTGCAACCGGAATTCCAGCAGGCATCTGCACAATTGAAAGAAGTGAATCCATTCCATCTAAATTCTTGAGCGCAACAGGGACTCCGATTACCGGTAACGTTGTTAGTGATGCGACCATGCCAGGTAGATGAGCTGCCCCACCAGCACCAGCGATAATTACCTTAAATCCTTTTGCTTGCGCCTTTTGTGAAAAATCAACCATCTCTAGCGGCATGCGATGGGCAGAAATAACATCTACTTCATAGGAGATACCAAATGAGTCAAGGACTTTGGCGGCTTCTTCCATGACTGGCCAATCAGAGTCAGAGCCCATGATTATCGCTACATCTTTAGAATTAGTCATCGATTGCCCCGCTCATGTAGTCACGTGCATGCTGCACATCTGTGGTTAATTGTAGAAGGTCGGAGCCGATTGCGGTGACATGACCAATCTTGCGCCCTTTTCGAACTTCCTTCTTATATTGATGAAACTTAAGGTCAGGGTTTCGAGCCATCAGGTGTAAATATGGACGATACATATCGGCTTTATCGCCACCCAAGATATTTCCCATCACAGCAAATTCGTGGGTCATCGCAGGATCGCCAAGTGGAAGATCAAGTATCGCTCGCAGGTGTTGTTCGAATTGGCTTGTTCGAGAGCCATCGATGGTCCAGTGTGCTGAATTATGTGGACGCATTGCAAGCTCATTAATGAATAGGTGATCACCTTTTACAAACATCTCAACTGCCATCACTCCAATGACACCTACTTCTGCTGCAATATCTAGCGCCAGCTTCTGCGCTTGTTCTGCAATCTCATCAGAGATGCATGGTGCGGGTGTGATCGTCATGGTGCAGATTCCATCTTCTTGCACCGTCTGCGTTGGCGCCCAGGATGTTGCTTGACCATGAGGCGAGCGTGCAACCATGACGGCAATCTCGGAATCAAATGAAATCAGCTCTTCAATCAAAAGTTTTGGGGTGTTCTTCAATACTTCCGCTAACTCATCCTGAGAATTGATCTTCCAGACTCCACGCCCGTCATAGCCACCTGAAATGGCCTTTGCAATCAATGGGTACTGATCTACTTCAGATGTCGCAGTGATTACCTTCCACGCTGGTGCTTGGTAAGCTGCCAACTTCTTGCGCATCTCTGCTTTATCTTGCGAATATACAAATGCCGATGATGCTGGATACACCCGCACACCCGCAGCCTCAAGTCCTTTAATAACTGGTAGCGGCACAAGTTCGTGTTCAAAGGTAATGACATCACAACGTGCAGCAAAACTCTTGAGCGCCTTTAAATCTGTGTAATCACCAATAACATGGCTATTGATTTGAGCTGCAGAGTCATCTGCGTTCTGAGCAAAGAGAAGGAGATTGATTCCCAGCGCCGAAGCTGGTGCAACAATCATGCGCGCTAACTGGCCCGCGCCAATGACGCCAACTGTTGGGAATCGCTCGTTCACTGCCTTATCGTAGATGAACGATGTCTCCAACAGTAATTCGTGAGCCATCTTCCAGAATCAACTCCCCGTTTGGGCTGATACCGACGGCGACTCCGCTCTTGATAACTCCACCTGGAAGTTCTGCCTGGATCTTCGCACCGATACTGCTACAGCGTTCAAGATAGAGATGTCGGAGATCCTCACCGGCTTCCCAGCGTTCTAAAAGATTAGCAAATTCGTTAAGGAACGCTGCCAAAATGACATTGCGATTGAGCTCGCCAAAATTTTGCAAGGACAGTGAAGTTGCATGGGCAACAGGAAGTTCTGATTCTTGCATCGCGACGTTAATTCCGACTCCAATAATGATTCCATTGTCAGCCGTTTGAGCAATGATTCCGCCAGCTTTTAAGCTACTGAATAAAAGATCATTAGGCCATTTCAGTGATGAGGTAACTCGAGGGTCAAGTCTTGAGAGTGCGAAACTTGCACTGAGTCCGACAACGAGAGGTAAGAGCGACCACTCACTCTGATCTCGCTTTGGTTGAATGTAAAAAGAAAAAAGAAGTGCTGATGCTTCAGGAGCCTCAAATTTTCTATCAAGTCTTCCGCGTCCAGCACTTTGATAATTAGTAACAAGAACATCGCCAGTATGTGCCTCTGCTCGCTGTACGAGATTGAGTAAATCTTCTTGCGTGGAACCCGTGACTTCGACCACGCTTACTCGCCAGTACCGCGAGATTTTTTCAGAGATCTGCACGGTATCCAGCGGTGGTCTTGGCGTATCTGTACTCACGACTAGTACCTTATGTTCATGAGCCCAGATCTGCACACTACCGCGGGGAAAATTGAAGACCTCCGTGAGCGAATTGATGAAGCCGTTGATGCTGGTTCGACAAGAGCCCGAGAAAAACAGCATGCCAAAGGCAAAGGAACAGCTCGCGAGCGAATTGAGATGCTCGTTGATGCCAATTCATTTACTGAAATTGATGAGTTCGCACGACATCGTGCTAAGAACTTTGGAATGGATAAGAACCGCCCATACGGCGATGGTGTCATTATTGGAACTGCAACCGTTGATGGTCGCCCGATTGCACTCTACTCGCAAGATTTCACCGTCTTCGGTGGATCACTGGGTGAGGTTCACTCTGAAAAGATTGTGAAGATTGCGGAGTTTGCACTCAAAGCAGGTATTCCATTAATTGGAATTAATGATTCCGGTGGCGCGCGAATTCAAGAAGGTGTTGCTTCGCTCAATGGTTACGGAAAGATCTTCCGCCTCAACACTCGCTCATCAGGAGTGATTCCACAAATATCTCTCATTCTCGGCCCTTGCGCCGGTGGCTCTGCCTATTCACCTGCCCTCACAGATTTCACCGTGATGGTTAAGGAAACTTCGCATATGTTCATCACCGGACCAGATGTCATCAAGACTGTCACTGGTGAAGATGTCGGAATGGAAGAGCTCGGTGGAGCATTTACTCACAGTACAAAGTCAGGAAATGCTCACTACATGGCAGATTCTGAAGCCGATGCGATTGATTATGTGAAGGCGCTTCTCTCTTATCTTCCATCAAATAATATGGATGGTTCTCCAGTTTTACCGCCAACACAGAACCTTGATAAGAACTCATCTGATGTTGCACTCAATACATTGATTCCAGACAGCCCTAATCAGCCATACGATATGAAGTCACTGATTTGCGCACTTGTTGATGAAAATGAGTTCCTTGAAGTGCATGCTCTCTATGCGCCAAATATCGTCGTGGGTTTTGCGCGTATTGAAGGTCAATCAATCGGAGTTATCGCCAACCAGCCTTCACAGCTAGCTGGAACACTCGATATCAATTCTTCTGAAAAAGCAGCACGGTTCCTGCGTTTCTGCGATGCCTTTAATATTCCAATTCTTACGCTCGTCGATGTTCCAGGATTCATGCCTGGCACCGAACAAGAGTGGGACGGAATCATTCGCCGTGGCGCAAAACTGCTCTATGCATACGCTGAAGCATCAGTTCCACTTGTCACACTCATTACCCGTAAGGCATATGGTGGGGCATTTATTGTGATGGGTTCCAAATACCTTGGCAGTGATATCAACTTCGCATGGCCATCGGCAGAAATAGCGGTGATGGGCGCACAAGGTGCGGTCAATATCTTGTATCGCAAAGAGTTATCTGAATCTAAGGATCAGAACGCTAAGCGAGCCGAACTCATTACTGAGTACACCGAGAAGTTTTCCAACCCATACCTGGCAGCAGAACGCGGCACTATCGATAGCGTGATTGAGCCTGAGGATTCACGTCAGTACATCACTAAGGCTTTTCGTACCCTAAAGACAAAGCGCGATACCTTGCCAGCTCGTAAGCACGGAAACATTCCGCTCTAGCAATGAAATTCTCTGTCGTATCTGGAAATCCCACTCCAGAGGAACTACTCGCGCTGCAAGCAGTCTTGGCCAACCATAAATCTGTTGATCTCACACCAGTGATTAAGCGAAGTATCTTTGGGCGGCCTCAACTACGACAACCTTTACCTCATCACATTGCCTTTGGCCCAAGAAAGATGAATTAATGCCGCGTATTGTTCTTGCTTCCCAATCAACTTCCCGCCGTAGGCTCTTAGAAGATGCGGGACTTAAGCCAACAATCATCGTGAGCAATGTTGATGAAGAGACTGATTTTTTCAATGCTATGAGCCCAACGGATATGGTTATTGCGCTAGCTGTTTCAAAAGCTCATACGGTGCGCGAGATGATTGATTATCCAGCCATCATTATTGGTTGTGATTCAACATTTGATGTTGATGGAGTCTCATTTGGAAAACCCCGAACAACAGATATTGCCATTGAACGCGCAAAGAAAATTAGTGGGCGCACCGGACTACTTCATACAGGTCACTGCATTATTGATACTGAGAAAGGTATTGAAATTGTAGATCGCGTCACCACAAAGGTGACATTCACCGATATGACTGAAGAGGAAATCACCGACTATGTTGCATCCGGTGAGCCCCTTCACGTTGCCGGCGGATTTACTCTTGATGGCTTCGGTTCTCCATTTATTCCGGTAATTGAAGGCGATTACACCAATGTTGTTGGCATATCGATGCCATTTCTTCGCAGCGCGATGAAGCAACTTGGATATTCTTGGCCACAGGTAAAGGAGATGTCATGAAGCGCGTTCTGATTGCAAACCGAGGCGAAATCGCCTTACGCGTTATTCGAGCCTGCAAAGACCACGACCTTGAAAGTGTGGCCATGTACTCAGAAGAAGATCGCGATGCGCTGCATGCACAGAGCGCCGACTTTGCTTACTCACTTAATGGAACACTTGCCAAAGATACTTACCTGAATATTCCAAAGATCATCGCACTTGCCAAAGAATCAAAGGCTGATGCAGTACATCCTGGCTATGGATTCCTTTCTGAAAATGCTGCCTTTGCACAAGCAGTCCTTGATGCAGGTCTCATCTGGATTGGACCTCCCCCGGCGGCAATTAGCGCGCTCGGCGATAAAGTTTCAGCTCGTCGCATTGCTGCAGCAGCTGGCGCGCCACTTGTTGCCGGTACAAAAGATCCAGTTACTGGTCATGAGCAAGTATTGGCATTCGCGAAAGAACATGGGCTTCCGGTTGCCATTAAGGCTGCATTTGGCGGCGGCGGTCGCGGCCTCAAGGTTGCTCGCACTATGGAGGAAATCCCGGAGCTCTACGACTCTGCAGTGCGGGAAGCGATTGCAGGCTTTGGGCGCGGTGAGTGCTTTGTAGAACGCTACTTAGATAAGCCACGCCACGTTGAAACTCAAGTTCTTGTCGATAAGCATGGTCACGCTGTTGTTGTCTCAACTCGAGACTGTTCATTACAACGCCGACATCAAAAACTTGTGGAAGAAGCGCCGGCGCCATTTCTGACAGAAGCCCAGAATGCAGAGCTCTATCGCTCAAGTAAGGCAATTATGAAAGAGGCAGGCTATATCGGTGCTGGCACATGCGAATTCCTTGTTGGACAAGATGGAACAATTTCATTCTTAGAAGTAAATACTCGTTTGCAGGTGGAACATCCTGTCTCTGAAGAAGTCACCGGCATTGACTTAGTGCGTGAACAGTTCCGAATCGCAATGGGTGAAAGTTTAGGATTCGATGATCCATTAGTACGTGGGCACTCAATTGAATTCCGTATTAATGGGGAAGATCCGGGGCGTTCATTCTTGCCAGCTCCTGGTCGCATTACTGCGTGGAGTATCCCCACCGGTCCTGGCGTTCGCGTTGATGCAGGTTTTCGTAACGGTGATGTGATTGGTGGAAACTTCGATTCACTTCTTGCCAAACTCATTGTTACCGGTGCAACTCGTGAACAAGCCATTGAACGTGCTCGGCGCGCTCTTGCCGAGTTTGTAGTTGGTGGACTGGCAACGGCGCTACCGTTTCACCGCGCAATTCTTGAAGACCCTGCATACACAGAAGATTTCAAGATCTATACCAGTTACATTGAAAATGAATTTATCAACGAGATTCCAGCATTTAAATCTGTTTCTTTAGATATTCAGACGAAGGTTGCTGCTGAGAAATTAGTTGCTGAAGTTAATGGAAAGCGGTTTGAGATTCTGGTCCACACACCAGAACCAGTCGTCAAGCGCCACCGCGCAAAGCAATCTTCCGTTACTGGCGCAGCTGGAACCGGACTTGCATCCCCGATGCAGGGAACGGTGGTAAAGATTGCCGTGAAAGAAGGACAGAGCGTTGAAGCGGGTGACCTTGTTATTGTGCTTGAAGCCATGAAGATGGAGCAGCCATTAACTGCCCATACCAGCGGTGTGATTAAGAATTTAAAAGCTGTTATTGGTGAGACTGTGGCTAGCGGAACAGTTCTCTGTGACATTATTCAGGCATGACCTCAACCGAACTTCTCTACTTTGATCCTCTCGCTGCAGCTACCCAGGCAGCGAAGGAAATTGCCCAGCTCACGGGTGTGGCATCACACGATGTTGCACTGGTGATGGGTTCGGGGTGGGTGGGCGCAGCTGATGCACTTGGCGCTCCTGCTTTTGAATGTAACGCAGATGAACTCACTGGATTCTTAGCTCCAGCAGTAGAAGGTCACTCCGGAAAAGTTCGCTCATATGAAATCAGCGAAAATGGCAAGACGATACGAGCGCTAGTTTTTCTTGGTCGTACACACTTATATGAAGGCAAGGGCATGGAGCCTGTTGTGCATGGCGTACGCACCGCAGTGAAAGCTGGCTGCAAGGTTGTCATTCTGACAAATGCTTGCGGTGGAATAAATACCTCCTACAAGGTTGGCCAACCAGTCATTATTCGCGACCATATTTCACTCACTGCGGCCTCACCACTTTCAGGTGCAACATTTATTGATCTCACAAATCTTTATAGCAAGCGAATTCGCGAGATTGTGAAGAAGGAAGATTCATCTCTGGCCGAAGGTGTCTATGTCCACTGGCGCGGGCCAACCTATGAAACTCCGGCAGAAATTCTCATGATGCGCACCATGGGTGCAGATTTAGTAGGTATGTCTACAGTTCCGGAAGCAATTGCAGCTCACGCTCTCGGTGCTGAAGTCCTGGGCATTTCCTTGGTAACAAATGCGGCAGCTGGTGTGACTGGCGAGAAGTTAAACCATGAGGAAGTTATTGCCGCAGGTAAAGCTGCTGCTAGTCGCATGGGATCACTTCTTAAAACCACAATTCCAAAGCTCGTATAAGGAAAGTTACTCTCTTCTTATGGATGCATCACTTAAGGCAGAAGTAGAGGCATGGATAGCCGATGACCCAGATCCACAGACAGCCGGCGAACTACAGAAAGCCTTAGAAGCCGGTGATGAAGAAACTCTGAAGAAGTACTTCAATGGATTTCTCCAATTTGGCACGGCAGGTTTACGTGGGCCAGTAGGACCCGGTCCTTCATCTATGAACCGCGCCGTAGTCGGCCGCACAGCAGCAGGTATCGCTGCTTATATGAAATCCCATGGAATGAAATCAGTTGTTATCGGTCAAGATGCACGTCATGGATCGGCTGAATTTACCCAGGAGAGCGCATCAATCATGAGCGGTGCCGGCATGGATGTCTACGTTCTACCTCGCCCACTTCCCACGCCAGTACTGGCATTTGCTACGCAGTATTTGAAGTGCGACATCGGAATTATGGTTACTGCAAGCCATAATCCAAGACAAGATAACGGTTACAAGGTTTATGTAGGACCGAGCGCCGATGGAATTAATTACGCCTGCTCGCAAATTATCAGCCCCACCGATCAGTTGATTGCCGAAGAAATCACTTTAGTGAAATCTTTGAAATCACAGCCCCGTGGCAAAGAATGGAAAATCGTAGGTGAAGATGTCATCACCGAATACGTAAGGCGCACTGCGCTCTTAGCTCCTCGTCCCGGTGATCTCAAGATTGTCTATACCGCGATGCATGGCGTTGGAACCGAGACTGTGCAACGAGTCTTTAACCATGCAGGTTTTGCCACTTTGATTCTAGTTGATGAGCAATGCACACCAGATCCAGATTTTCCAACGGTTACTTTCCCAAACCCGGAAGAGCCTGGCGCAATTGATTTAGCACTGAAAAAAGCGCGCGATTTTTGTGCAGAACTTGTAATTGCTAATGATCCAGATGCTGATCGATGTGCGGTGGCAATTAGAGATCCTAAAGTCGGCTGGCGAATGCTGCGCGGAGATGAACTTGGAATCATCTTCGGTGAATGGATTGCCCGCACCAAAACAACTGGAGTATTTGGTACTTCCATTGTTTCTTCCTCAGCACTCGGCAAGATCAGTGCGCACTATGGAATCGAATATAAAGAAGTGCTCACAGGCTTTAAGTGGTTGGCAAAGATTGAGGACCTATCCTTTGGATATGAAGAGGCAATTGGTTACGCTGTTGACTCCGAGAATGTCAATGATAAAGATGGAATATCGGCAGCAATCTTCTTGGCCCAGATCGCCACGGATTTAAAGCGCGACGGACTAACTCTCTCTGACCTGCTCAACGAAGTTTGGGCTAGACATGGTTTCCATGGCACTGAGCAGATTTCAATTCGCGTCTCTGATCTCTCGGTAATTACTCATCTACTCGCACGGCTACGCCAGAACCCACCAAAAGAGATTGCCGAGCGTAGCGTTGAAGCCATCGATGACTTGGCTGCTCCTACAAACGGTTTACCGCCAACAGATGGGTTGCGAATCTGGCTTGCTGGAGGAATTCGAGTCATTGTGCGTCCCTCAGGTACAGAGGCAAAAATCAAGTGCTACATCGAAGTCGTGACATTGACGTCAGATGAGTCACAGAAAATACTCGACGAGATTCGCCAACCTCTGAAAGAATTCCTTTCATGAGTTTCTATGGCCTAGTTGATGGATCTGAGAAATCTCTTCTTAAATTCTTAGAACAACTATCTGGTGTTGATCAAGTGGGTGCAGATTCTCGAGCTGCAATGCTGGCAACTCGTAGTATTAAGACAACGAGTAAGAAATGGGCAATAGATACCGCAATATCCATGGTTGACCTAACAACTCTCGAAGGTGCAGATACACCTGGGAAAGTTCGCGCCTTGTGTTCAAAGGCAGTCAGGCCTGATCCCATTGATCCAACAGTTCCTAGCGTAGGCGCAATCTGTGTCTATAACGATATGGTTGAAATTGCTCGCACACATTTAGATGCAATTGGTGGCGAACATGTTCCAGTTGCCGCTGTCTCCACTGCATTTCCATCTGGCCGAGCCTCCATGGAAGTGAAGATTCAAGATACTCAAGATGCAATCAATGCGGGGGCAGCTGAAATTGATATGGTGATTGACCGTGGAGCATTCTTGGCAGGTAAGTATGGAATGGTCTTTGATGAGATTGTAAAGATTCGAGAGATTTGTGGCGAGAAGGCCCATCTTAAAGTCATCTTTGAAACTGGCGAACTTGTCACCTATGACAATGTTCGAAAGGCTTCCTACCTTGCAATGCTTGCAGGAGCTGACTTCATCAAGACTTCCACAGGAAAGGTGGCTCCCGCTGCTACCCCGCCAGTTGTGCTTGTGATGCTCGAAGCTGTGCGTGATTTTTACACGATCACACAACGAAAAATTGGAGTCAAGCCTGCCGGCGGAATTCGAACTACGAAGGATGCAATTAAGCAATTGGTTCTGGTAAATGAGACTGCAGGACCTGACTGGTTAACTCCGCAGCTATTCCGAATCGGGGCAAGCGCGCTTCTCAATGATTTACTGATGCAACGCATGAAAATGTCAGATGGCTACTACGCTAGCCCTAACTACGTATCGATTGACTAGGAATGGGCGCAAGATGACCTTCGAGTATGCACCGGCGCCGGAATCTAGGGCGATTGTCTCAATTAAGCCTAAGTATGGTCACTTCATCAACGGCTCTTTTGTTGCCGGAAAGAAGCACTTCCCAACCATCAATCCTGCGACCGAAGAGGTATTGAGCCTTATTTCTCTGGGTGGTGTGTCAGATGTTGATAAGGCGGTTGCAGCAGCGCAAAAGGCTTATACAAAGAGCTGGTCAAAGCTTTCAGGTAAAGAACGTGGAAAATATCTATATCGAATTGCTCGAATTCTGCAAGAACGTGCACGCGAGTTTGCCGTCCTTGAGACTCTCGATAATGGAAAGCCAATCCGCGAAACTCGCGATATCGATATTCCACTCGTTGCCGCACACTTTTTCTATCATGCAGGGTGGGCTGACAAATTAGATTACGCAGGTCTTGGCCACTCCCCTAAAGCCTATGGCGTTGCCGGACAGATCATTCCTTGGAATTTCCCACTCTTAATGCTGGCTTGGAAAGTTGCACCAGCACTTGCAACCGGTAATACCGTAGTTCTCAAGCCAGCAGAGACAACCTCGCTGACTGCTCTTCTTTTTGCCGAAGTCTGTCAGCAAGCGCAATTACCAGATGGAGTAGTCAATATTGTTACCGGCGATGGCTCTACTGGCGCAGCGATAGTGAACCATCCAGGAATACATAAGATTGCATTTACCGGATCTACTGAAGTGGGAAAGAAGATTGCTCGCGCTATTGCAGCCACTGATAAGAAGGCGACCCTGGAATTAGGTGGAAAGGGTGCCAATATTGTCTTTGATGACGCCCCAGTAGATGAAGCAGTCGAAGGAATCGTCAATGGAATCTTCTTTAATCAAGGACATGTCTGCTGCGCGGGATCAAGGCTAATTCTGCAAGAGAGTATCGCTGAGGAAGTAATTGAAAAGCTCAAGGTCAGAATGTCCAAAATTAGAGTTGGAGATCCTCTCGATAAAAATACTGATCTCGGTGCCATAAACTCGAAGGAGCAGTTGGTAAAGATTAAAGAGCTCTCAGCAATCGGAGATGCCGAAGGAGCGCAACGTTGGAGCCCACAGTGCAATCTGCCTGATAAAGGTTTCTGGTTTGCTCCGACAATCTTTACGGGTGTCACTCAGGCTAACCGAATCGCACAGGAAGAAATCTTCGGCCCAGTTCTCTCGGTGCTAACTTTTAGAACTCCCCAAGAAGCTATCGACAAGGCAAATAACACTCCCTTTGGATTATCGGCCGGTATATGGAGCGAGAAAGGCTCACGAATTTTCTGGGCTAGCCAACACCTCAAAGCTGGAGTTATCTGGGCAAATACCTTTAATAAATTTGATCCAGCATCGCCATTCGGAGGATATAAAGAATCTGGATGGGGTCGCGAGGGTGGCAAGCATGGCCTTGCTGCATATTTAAAAAATGGCAAAGAGACTGGGGCGAAGTAAATGACTACTAAGAAGCAGCCTCGTGTTGATGTGAAGAAGACTTACAAACTCTTCATCAATGGTGCATTTGCCCGTAGTGAATCTGGTCGGGTATTTGAAGTAACCGCAAAGAATGGGGATTTCATTGCCAACCCCGCACTGGCATCACGTAAAGATCTACGTGATGCAGTCACAGCGGCGCGCGCTGCGCAATCAGGGTGGGCAAAAGCCACTGCATACAATCGTGGTCAAATTCTCTATCGCATCGCTGAAATGCTTGAGGGTAGAGCAGAGCAATTTGAATCTGAAATTGCACTTACTTCGCAGATAACCGCGGCTAAGGCCAAGGCACAAGTAACAGATGCTATTGATCGTTGGGTTTGGTATGCCGGCTGGAGTGACAAACTTCAAGCAGTCAGTGGAGCCACAAATCCAGTCTCTGGTCCATTCTTCAATTTCTCAATCTCTGAGCCGCAAGGCGTGATTGCCATCGCATCTGATGTGAGTTTTATCGATTTCATCGATGCTATCGCCGCCGCCGTAGTATCAGGTAATACAACTGTTGTTCTCGTTCCTGGTTCACTTGCAGTACCAGCCATGACTTTCGCCGAGGTGTTGGCAACAAGTGACTTACCGGCTGGTGTCATTAATATCCTGACTGGATCACTCGATGAACTTGCCCCCTGGGCTGCATCTCATATGGATATTGATGGTTTTGATATCTCTGGCATTAACAAGAAAAAACACGGAGAACTCAAAGTAGCTGGAGCTGAAAACTTAAAGCGGATTCATGCATTTAGTACTGGTCAAAGCCCGACAAGAATTCTTGCATTTATGGAATCTAAAACTGTCTGGCACTCGGTCGGGGTGTAGCGAACTTACTCCTCTGAAATCTTTGCATACTGCGGTTTCACAACGCTTTCGATAATCGATAGCCGTTCTTCAAAGGGAATAAACGCACTTTTTAGGGCGTTAATTGTCACGCGCTGCAAATCTTGGAAGGTCCAATCACATTGATTGACCATCTCTGTCATCTCACGCGACATTGACGTTGCAGACATCAAGCGATTATCAGTATTGATGGTTACTCTAAATCGAAGCTTTGCCAGCTTTGCTAGCGGATGGTGGGCAAATGAATCTGCAACACCTGTTTGAATATTAGAAGATGGACACATTTCAAGTGGCACTCGGCGATCTCTGACATAGGAAGAGAGTCGACCAAGGCGGGCTGGTGTGTGATTAAAATCGATATCGTCGGTAATGCGAACACCGTGACCTAAGCGTTCTGCTCCGCACAATTGAATAGCTTCCCAAATAGATGGCAGGCCATAGGCCTCACCTGCGTGAATAGTGAAGTGCGCATTCTCACGGCGCAGATATTCAAAGGTATCGAGCTGATCACTAGGTGGGAATCCATCTTCTGGCCCTGCAATATCAAAGCCGACAACTCCTTGATCGCGATACTTTACTGCAAGTTCTGCAACTACTTGTGAGAGTTGATTTTGGCGCATTCCGCAGAGAAGTGACATGACGCGAATCGTGTTTCCTTCACTCTTTGCTTCGGCTTCACCTTCGCGGAAACCCTCGAGGATTGCCTCAATTGCTTGTGCAAGTGTCAGTCCTTTTTCAGTGATTAGCTCAGGTGCCATGCGAACTTCAGCATAGACGACTCCATCGCGCGCAAGATCGACAGCGCATTCGCGCGCAACCCGGACAATATCTTGTCTGCGTTGCATCACGGCAACTGTATGGGTAAAAGTTTCTAAGTAGAGAACTAGTGAGCCTGAATCACATGATGATCTAAACCATTCAGCAAGCTCTGCTGCGTCATAAGTTGGGAGTTCATGGCCAATCTCTTTGGCTATATCAATAATTGTTTGTGGGCGCAGTCCGCCATCGAGGTGATCGTGCAGCAACGCCTTAGGTAAACGCTTTACCTGTTCAGCAGTTGGCTTTTTGGTGATGTTACTCATCCTTCGATTCTCTCCAAAACTAGTGGCAGTCGGTTGACGGTTCCGCCTTCGACTATTGTGACAGCACCTTCTAGAATCTCTAAAGCGCGCTCGAATCTCGCTGGCTCATCGGTATGTAAGGTCATTAGCGGAGCACCTGCGGTGATGTAATCCCCTGGCTTTGCATGTAACTCGATTCCAGCACCCGCCTGGACCTTCTCGCCCTGCTTAGAGCGCCCAGCACCTAAGCGCCAAGCGCTGACTCCCACCTTCATCGCGTCCATGGTGGTCACTGTGCCGCTGTGAGCAGCCGTAATCACATGTTTTTCTCGCGCTACTGGCAGCACTGCATCCGGGTCTCCCCCTTGGGCGCTAATCATTCTGCGCCAATGATCCATCGCACTGCCATCGTTAAGTGCAACTTCTGGATCTTTTCCAATAATTCCAGCAGCATCAATCATTTCGCGTGCAAGTAAAATTGTTAATTCAACAACATCGCTGGGGCCGCCCCCTGCTAATACCTCAACAGATTCACGCACTTCAAGGGCATTGCCTGCAGTTAAACCCAGTGGCACATCCATCGCGGTAACTAACGCGCGAGTCTTTACACCGGCATCCGCACCCAGGGCCACCATGGTGCGAGCGAGCTCTGATGCCTTCTTGGGATCTGACATAAACGCCCCGCTGCCAGTCTTCACATCAAGAACGAGGGCCGAAGTTCCTTCAGCAATCTTCTTACTCATGATCGATGATGCAATCAGCGGAATCGCCTCCACCGTTGCAGTGACATCACGTAGTGCATAAAGCTTCTTATCTGCCGGTGCTAACCCAGCACCAGCAGCGCAAATGACTGCGCCAGTCTCTTGTAATACCTTGAGCATCTCATCATTAGAAAGTGATGCGCACCAACCAGGAATTGATTCAAGTTTGTCAAGCGTTCCACCTGTGTGGCCGAGTCCGCGACCGGAAAGTTGAGGAACGGCGCCACCACATGCTGCCACAAGTGGTGCTAGCGGAAGAGTGATTTTGTCGCCAACACCGCCGGTTGAATGTTTATCTACTGTCTTACGATCGAGCATCGACCAATCCATACGCTCACCACTATTAATCATCGCGTTGGTCCAACGTGATATTTCGCGAGGGTTCATACCGTTCAGCAGGATTGCCATGAGTAGCGAAGACATCTGCTCATCTGCAACAACACCACGGGTGTATGCATCGATGACCCAATCAATCTGTGTGTCGCTGAGTTCGTTTCGGTCTCGCTTAGCTGCAATGATTTCTACAGCTGCAAAAGGTTCAATCATGAAAGGCGATTCTCAATTTCCTCGGGTCCAAAAGCCCATGGAAGTAAATCTGCCAAAGTCTTTACACCCTGATCAGTCATCATTTGTAGTGTGGAACCACCATGTTCTTGCAATAGCTGGCGACAGCGACCACACGGCATCAATGCATTTCCTGCAATATCCACACATACAAATGCCACAAGCCGGCCCCCACCTGTTGCAATCAGTGAGGAAACCAAGCCACATTCGGCGCACAAAGTCAGTCCATAACTAGCATTTTCAACATTACATCCAGAAACTATTCGACCATCGTCGACAAGTGCTGCAACACCCACCGGAAACTTTGAATACGGCACATATGCCTTCTTCATCGCAGTCAGCGCCTCTGCGCGCAGTACATCCCAATAAATATTCATTAGTGCGAACCTCCACCACGTTTATACGGAATTCCATCTGCCGCCGGCGCTCGAACTTTTCCAATAAATCCTGAGACGGCAATGATTGTCGCAATATATGGCGCCATCAACATAAATTCAGATGGAATGGGTGTACCAATAATTGTCAGTAATCCCTGGAGATTATCGGCAAAGCCAAAGATTAAAGCAGCTGCTACTGCGCCCATGGGGCTCCAGCGGCCAAAGATGAGCGCTGCCAAGGCGATAAAGCCCTTACCTGCAGTCATCTCCTTACTGAAAGATCCAACTGCACCCAAAGTGAAGAAGGCGCCACCAAGACCTGCGATGGCACCAGCTAAAATTACGTTCTTAAATCGTATTGCGTTGACATTGATTCCAACGGATTCTGCAGCAGTTGGATGTTCACCTACAGCGCGTGTACGAAGACCCCACCTGCTCTTGAATAGCGCAATGTGAATAATAGTTACGAAAATATACATCAAGTAAACAATTATGCTTTGGGCAAAAAAGATTGGTCCAATAACCGGAATCTGGGAAAGTAAAGGAATCTCTATGGGGACAAATGCCGTTGCTGAATTCCATTCGCTCTGATATGGAATAAGAAGTTTCTTATAGAGAAAGCTAGTTAATCCAATTACCAAAACATTGAGAACAAAACCAAGAACTACCTGATCAATTCCGTATCTAATTGCAAAAATCGCAAGGAGGAGGGAAATTAGTGCTCCAGCGATGGGAGCAAAGAGTATTCCCCACCAATTATTATTTAGCAGTGAAGCAATAACACCTGAGGCAAAGGCCCCGGCTAGAAGCTGTCCCTCGATTGCAATATTGATAACTCCTGAGCGTTCTGATAGCACACCAGCCATCGCCCCAAAAATAAGTGGAACGGAGAGTAGTAAACCTCCTTGTAAGAGACCTGTAAGAGGAATGAACTTCCCGGCAGCTGCCCAACAGAGGAAGGACATAAGAAATGTAGATCCGAAAACAAGGCTGATAACTCTTGAATGTTTCCTCATCGCAAAGAGGCCCAATGCCACAAGCGCAGTGGCTACTGACAGGACGGCGAAGAGTAAGGCCCCCGATTTGGAGTCAACTACCCACTTCTCGAGCAGCACCCATTCCTTGCCTAAGATAAAGCCGTATGTGACAGGCTGGCTTTTATCCGGAAGAAGTGCAAAAACAAAAAGTGCAAAAATTCCTAGAACACCCATTGTGATTACCCCACGGAATTTTCGTCTCTCCGGAACAGACATTGTGCGCAAACTAATCTTTGCCATCAGCCATTCCATCCCTTCGAAGAGATTGTTGCTCCTTGGTCTAGATTCTTTAATCTGAAAATTGCCTTAACCAGAGCTGGTGCCGCAATAAAGAGGACAACGAGAGCTTGAATTACTAGTACTAGATCCAACGGTGTTTCTGTGCTCGCCTGCATCTCTAACCCACCGGCCCGAAGAGCACCAAAAAGTAGAGCAGCAAATACTGTTCCTATAGGGGTGGCGCGTCCAAGTAAGGCGACAGTGATTGCATCGAATCCAAAAGTTCCACCAACCCCAGCTGTGAGTGCCGGTTCTGATCCAAGTATCTGCACTGCCCCACCCAGACCAGCAAGTGCACCGGCGATAAACATCACCGTCGTCGTAGTTCGTCCAACTGATATACCTGCAGTCTTGGCTGCGACTGCATTAGCTCCAACTGCGCGAAATCGAAATCCCCAAGTGCTGCGTTGTAAAAGCCACCAGACCAGGGCTGCAACAGCTAAGGCGATAATAAATCCTAAGTTTGCTCTGAGATCTGCACCAAAAAGCTTAGGCAATCTCGCCGTGAGCGCAACTTCGGGTGCAAGTGGATCTTGACGACCTGGTCGCAAAAAAGTTTCGGTGCTCAAAAGCCACAGTAAAAAGTATCCTGCTACATAATTAAGCATAATTGTGACGATAACTTCGTGCGCACCAGTACGTGCCTTTAGTAGGCCCACAAATCCACCGTAAATTCCGGCAGCAATTACTGCAGCCAGTATGGCCGCAAGTGCATGAATTACAACCGGAAGATCGAAATAAAATCCAACAAAACTTGCTCCAATTGCACCTGCAATAAATTGTCCTTGGGCTCCAATATTAAATAGTCCTGCACGAAAGGCTAGTGCCACAGAAAGTCCTGTGAGAATTAAAGGCGATGCGGCAACGATTGTCTCTGAGAGTGGATAGAAGCCATTCCAGTATCCATTTCGAGTCAGATTGGGATCGAAAACCGAACCTTGCCATAGCGCCGCAAAAGCACCACCAGCTGTAGCAAAGGCCTTTACCAGCATCTGTAATGGAGAGGATTTAAGGGCCAACACTTCTGAATCAGAGAAGGCGACAAGCAGGCCACTCACTAGGAGCGCCAAAGCAAATGCCAACAATGGAAGGGCTAGCTTTCTGGAGACTCTTTGCCAAAGGTTTTTCATCTCTTTACCCCCGCCATCAATAATCCAAGTTCTTCTCTTGAAGTTGTTGCCGGTACTATTGCAATAAATTTGCCTCGATACATCACTGCAATTCTATCTGCCAAAGAAATCACTTCGTCTAGTTCGGTACTGAAGAGAAGGACTGCGCGCCCCGAATCACGTTCTGCTATGACTCTTTCGTGTACAAACTCGATTGATCCAACATCTAATCCACGCGTGGGCTGTGACGCTACTACTAATTTCACTGGCCGAGATAATTCACGGGCAAGGACCACCTTCTGCTTATTACCACCAGAGAGTGAAGACGCAGAATCTTTTGGTGATTGCGCACGGATATCAAACTCAGTAACTCTAGATGCTCCGTATTCTGAAACAACGCTCTGAGAAATAACCGGACCTTTAGCAAAAGGAGGGAGATCATGTAAGTCGAGGATGAGATTCTCTTCAATACTAAATGAAGAAATCAATCCGTCCTCTTCTCGAGATTCTGGAACGAATGCAATTCCTGCATGCAGGGCTTTTCTCACAGAAACCTTCGATATGTCCTTCCCCGCTAAAGTAATTTTCCCATCTACGTGGTCCTGTAATCCAACAATCGCCTCTGCTAGTTCGCTCTGACCATTTCCTTGCACGCCCGCAACTGCCAGAATTTCTCCAGCCCGGATGGAAAATGAGATATCAGAGACAAGTGCCCTGCCCGTGTGGTCTCGAATTGTTAAATTCTCCACATCGAGAATTACTGATCCAAATGACGCAGGAGCCTTTTCAATTTCAAATGAGACAGGTCGGCCAACCATAAGAGAGGCAAGTTCCTCTTGTGAAGCCTCAGGTGACGCAATCGCTACAACCTTACCGCGGCGAATAATGGAGATCTTATCTGCTGCTTCTTGCACTTCACGTAGCTTATGAGTGATGAAGATTATTGCCGTACCTTGATCCCGAAGTTTCCTCATATTTCGAAGGAGTTCATCTGTCTCCTGTGGGGTTAAGACCGCCGTTGGCTCATCCAAGATGAGCACCCTTGCTTTATAAATGAGAGCTCTAATGATCTCTACGCGCTGCTGGATTCCCACTGGCAAGTCTTCAATCAAGGCATCGGGGTCAACATCAAAATTAAACTCAGCAGATACTCGGATTATCTCTTTCTTTGCCGCTTCCAAATCGAGGAACCCAAACCCTCTTACCTTTTCGTGACCTAGAACTATATTTTCAGCGACCGTGAATACCGGAATAAGCATAAAATGTTGATGCACCATTCCGATTCCAGCGGCAAGGGCATCAAGCGGTGAATTAATCGCAATTTCTTTTTCATCAACTAGAATTTTCCCTTCATCCGGTGCTAAAAGCCCGTAGACGATGTTCATAAGCGTAGATTTACCAGCACCATTTTCACCAAGAAGCGCGTGGATTTCGCCTGACTCAACTCTCAAACTAATTGAATCATTTGCGGTCAAATCACCAAATCGTTTGGTGATGCCGCGGAGCTCAAGAGACATAGCGTAAATCTACTCTGTAATTTACTTTATACAAAGCAAATGGGACTAGTGAATAATCACTAGTCCCATTTGTTAGACTTGAAATCGGTCCCTTACAGATTACTGAACAGCGACCTCACCTGATTTGATTGCATCACCAAGTGCTTCAATTTCAGCGCTGAGTTCTGCAGAAACCATATCTGCAAGATCATAGTATGGAGCCAAGTAGGTTCCACCATTCCCAAGATTGCCCTGGTAACCGGTAGCTGAGAATGTACCTGCAGCTGCTTCAAGAATTACTTCCTTAACAGATGTATCTACACCCTTTACTACTGAGGAAAGAAGTACTTCCTTGTACTGAGAAGCAGCCACGTAACCATCGGTGTCGACCCAGATTACATATGACTTCTTTGAAGCAATTGAATTACCTGCAGTTGCTCCACCAAGTCCACCAGCGACAGGGAAGATAATGTCTGCACCTTGTTGCTCGAAGTTCTTAGAGATTTGCAGTGCCTTTGCGGAATCTGAGAAGCCGCCAACAAATGTGCCGTCCTTCTTAGCGGTATCCCAACCAAGGACCTTTACAGACTTGCCTTTAACTTCGTTGTAGTGCGCGACGCCACGAGCAAACCCATCCATGAAGATTGTGACTGGTGGAATGTTAAGTCCACCGTATGTAGCAACAGTTCCGGTCTTTGAAACTCCTGCCGATAGGTAACCTGCTTGGAAAGCTGACTCATTTGTTGAAAATTGAATTGGCTTCAAGTTATCAAACTTGGTTCCTGGATAGATTGAACCATCTGGTCCGTGATCTTCACCATCCTGGTCAACGATTGCGAACTTCACATCTGGGTTCGCCTTAGCACCTTCAATGATTGCGCCATTGATAAGGAAGCCAACGCCAATGATTGTTGTACATCCCTCATCTACGAGCTTCTTAATGTTTGGTGCGTAATCTGCATCGGTTGCTGCAGCAAGATACTTAACTTCGATATCTGAATTCTCTTCAGCTGCAGCCTGAGCTCCAGCCCATGCTGATGCGTTAAATGACTTGTCATCCACGCCACCTGTGTCGAGAGCAAGGCACGCTTTGGCCCCAGCACTCTCACTTGACGCACTACAGCCGCTTAATACAAGGGCAGCCGAGGCAAGTATTGCCATAAATGCTAATTTATTTTTCAAGGTTCCTCCAAGGAATAGTTGAATGTTGCTTTGCCCGAGCCTAGTAGTTGAGGGTGATAATTCCCAAGAATTGAGGAGCAAAAGTGTGGGCGTGGCATGTAACAGTTAGGAAAACTCTCAAGTTGAAGTTGAGCGCTATTCGGTGATTTTTTCAGCTGAGGCGGCTGCAATATTAATTGCATCACTTTTCGCCAATAACTCCTTGGATCGGATGGTGAACTCTATGCCCCCGCCATCAATGCCGTAGCGAGTGCCAAAGAGGCCGGCATCGAGGTCGAGATAATCTAGAAATTGATCACCTGAAAGTGATTTGGAGATGATGTCAATAATTGCTTTATCCACTCGTTTAACAACTGTCGCAGCCAAAAATTTCTTGGTTTGGCTTGTCACCGCTAAGTATTGATCTGGCTCGATATTAATGAGTGAAACCTTCTTGGCACTTTTCTTCATATTGTTAGAGACAATTACTTTAAATACCTCGGCGTCAGAACCTTGAGTGCTCAAGTAGATGACATCTGCGCCAACAGAAATCACCTGACTTGCCGCCAATGAGTAAGAGCCAGAAACATATTTCACGATGGGAATAACCTTCTTCTTGCTAGCTAAGACGCCGGCGCTAAAACCATTTTTGAATAAATCTGCCTGATTTGTATTGGCAATCATCGCAACCTTGCCGGTCTGTGAAATTTGTGCAGCACTAAAACCCGCCAAGTAGGCTCCTTGAGTTTCGGCAAAGATGATAGAGCTGACATTTACTGCCGCAACGCTTGCGTCATTAATGATGGCAAATTGGGTATCGGGAAATTCAAAGGCGAGCACTTGCAGGGTTGGGCCGTATCCCTCGCCAACAGCGATAATCAGAGCGCACTTCTTTGTAATCAAGCTACGAATTCTCTTATCGCGATCTTCAGAGGTGCCATCAGTAACGACAGCTTCAACACTAAAGTCGAGTGATTTCTTTGCCTTTTCTAAACCTGCCGCGGTGGCGTCATTAAAGGATTTATCTCCGCGCCCACCCAGATCGTAGGCAACTCCAATGGTGACTGTCTCTGCCGAACTGGGCGCCGGAGTGAGCACGCCAAAGATCAGCGCAAGGGCAAGTACCAAGCGCAGTTTCATTAAAGAACTACCCCGAGGTTCTTATATGTATCCGCAAGAGTGGCTTCTGCAACCGTGCGGGCTTTAGCCGACCCTTGGTGCAAAATATCAAGCAGATGCTTCTCATCTTCTAGGAGCTCAATTGCTCGTGTGCGAATGGGGCGTAGATATTCAACAACTACCTCTGCAACAGCTGCCTTAAAATCTCCATAACCCTTGCCGGCAAATTCATTTTCGAGCTCGGCAATTGTTCTGCCAGAGAGCGCTGAATGGATAGTAAGCAAATTACTGATGCCAGGCTTTTCGGCCGCATCGAATGTGACTTCGCGACCAGCATCGGTGACCGCACTCTTAATCTTCTTCAAGTTAGCATCCGGTGAATCCATAATCTCAATGACTCCCGCAACGGCGCCTGATGACTTACTCATTTTGGCAGTGGGTTCTTGAATATCATTAATTTTTGCGGCAGTCTTTAAAATATAGGCTTCTGGTAATTGGAAGGTCTGGCCGTAGCGTGAATTAAACCGTCCGGCTAAATCGCGAGTAAGTTCGATGTGCTGACGTTGATCCTCACCGACTGGAACATAGTGAGCTTGATAGAGCAGGATGTCTGCAGCTTGCAGCATGGGATATGTAAAGAGCGCAACGCGAGAGGAATCGGCGCCAGATTTAGAAGACTTGTCTTTAAATTGCGTCATGCGGCTTGCTTCACCAAAACCAGTCAGGCACTCCATAATCCAACCCAGTTGATTGTGTTGCGGAACTTGAGATTGAACAAAGAGCGTTGATTTATCCGGTGAGATGCCAAGTGCGATTAATTGCGCGGCAGAAGCAAGTGTGCGCTTTCGAAGTAAGGCTGGATCTGTCTCAACGGTCAGAGCGTGTAGATCAACGATGCAGTAGAAAGCATCATGGCCATCTTGCAGTTCAACCCATTGCTTGACTGCGCCAAGGTAATTTCCCAGATGGAAAGAATCGCTCGTGGGTTGAATTCCAGATAAGACGCGCTTCATGGGTGTAATTCTCGCACGCCTTAGTAGTTACGTGAGATTAATAGTCGACCAGCGCGCTTACCTTCCATGGAGAGCACTGTAATTCGAACTCCATTTACTCCAACGATGTCGTTCTCAACCGGAATACGCCCTAAATAATGCATGACAAATCCGCCTGCGGTCTCATATGGTCCTTCTGGTAACTCAACCCCAGACTCTTCTTGTAAATCCTCGAGTGAAATCAGACCATCAATTTCGAAATCGCCGGTATGAGATTCTTCCGAAATTTCTACTTCATCTGAGTCATATTCATCTCGAATATCGCCAATTAATGTCTCTACGAGATCCTCGAGCGTGACGATTCCATCGGTGCCACCGTACTCATCAAGAACAATGGCCAGGTGCTGACGTTGCTTTCGCATCTCAGTCAGCGCCGGCAAGATTCCCTTGGTACCTGGCAGATACATGATGTTTCGAGCAAGCTCTTGAATCTTTGCATTTGAATTAGCAAGGCTGGTATCTAACAAATCTCGAACGTGGATAAAGCCAATGACTTCATCGGATGATCCACGAACAACCGGGTAACGAGAGTGTGCCTTCTCAATCGCAAGTGCAATCGCTTTTCCAACAGTGAGAGATGCATCCATAAAATCTACTTCGGTACGCGGAACCATGACCTCGTGCACTTGTCGCTCTGAAGCGTTAAATACTTCTTCCACAATATCGCGCTCTTCATCGGTAAGGGCAGCATGGCCAGCCACAAGATCAAGTAGCTCTTCTTCAGAAATAGCTGTGCGCTGCTCTTTTGGATCAATACCAAAGAGGCGAACAATAAGGTTTGTGGAATGAGATAGGACCCAAATAATTGGCCTAAAAAGATTAGCTACGAAATCAATAAATATTGCAGAGGCGAGCGCAATCTGCTCCGTGCGAAATAGCGCCAAACGTTTTGGAACGAGCTCACCGAATACAAGTGAAAAGTAGGCAATGACTAAGGTGACCCCGATAAGTGAAGCGGTAGCAGCAGATTTTTCCGGCACACCAAGATCTTCTAGCCATGGAATGACGTAGACGCCAAGTTTCTCTGCGCCCAACGCGGCAGATAGAAATCCTGTAACGGTCACACCAACCTGGAGTGCTCCAAGTAGGCGATTGGGATTAGCTGCTAACTTGGCAACAATTGCTCCGCGCTTTCCACGCAACGCTAATTGTTTAACCTGACTTTCGCGTAATGAGATAAGTGCGATCTCGGCAGCTACAAAGAGCCCACCCGAAACAATCAGGCCTACAACAATCAGGATGGAGCTAATAAGTGGGGTACTCGGGTCACTTTCCATGATGGGAGAAGTCTACCGAGCGTAATTGCCTCCCACCTGCCGCTGACATACCCTTAGCCACGCTGGTCACCCGACCAGCGCCTTACTCCACGGATCGTCGGGCACGTACCTGCCCGGATAAGGAAAGTGAAAAAAATGGCATCAGTCGTATTCGAAAATGCTTCACGTATCTATCCAGGAACCACAACTCCTGCTGTAGATAAGCTCAACCTCACCGTCGCAGATGGTGAGTTCTTAGTACTCGTTGGACCATCAGGATGTGGAAAGTCAACATCACTTCGCATGCTTGCTGGTCTAGAAGAAATCGATGGTGGTCGAATTCTTATCGGTAATCGCGATGTAACAAATGTCGCACCAAAAGATCGCGATATCGCAATGGTCTTCCAGTCCTATGCGCTCTACCCACACATGACCGTTGCCGAAAATATGGGCTTCGCTCTAAAGATCGCCGGTGTCGATAAGGCTGAACGTGATAAGCGCGTTCGTGAAGCTGCAAAGTTGCTCGACCTTGAACCATATCTAGAGCGCAAGCCTAAGGCTCTTTCTGGTGGTCAACGTCAGCGCGTTGCAATGGGTCGCGCAATTGTTCGTGAACCACAGGTCTTCCTTATGGATGAACCACTCTCCAACCTTGATGCGAAGTTGCGTGTTGCAACTCGTACCCAAATCGCCGCGCTTCAGCGCCGTCTTGGAATCACCACTGTCTATGTCACCCACGATCAAGTGGAAGCGATGACAATGGGCGATCGCGTTGCGGTTCTTAAAGATGGATTGCTGCAACAGGTTGATACACCTCGTAATCTCTATGACAAGCCAGGCAATGCATTTGTTGCTGGATTTATTGGTTCACCTGCCATGAACTTACTTATTGCTCCAGTATCTGGTGGCAAAGCACACCTTGGAGATCTTGATATCGATATTCCCGCATCAGCAGGTTCAACTGCGACAGTGGGAATTCGTCCAGAGGGATTGGTTCCGGCAGATAAGGGATTCCAAGTTCATGTTGAAGTTGTAGAAGAACTTGGTTCTGATGCATTTGTCTATGGCAAGCCGGCCGATGCAAGCATCCAGTTCGCAAATGCTGTCGATGAAGGCGGCCAAGTAATTGTGCGCTGGGATTCAAAGAACCCACCAAAGGCAGGACAGACAGTTACTGTCACCAACTTGCCAGGTGCAGTTCACCTCTTTGATTCTGCAACAGGCGAGCGAATTAATTAGTCACAGCAAATATTTAAGTAAGTGGCCCGTCGTAGTTTTCTACGGCGGGTTTCTTATTGCTCAAATTCAAGTGCTCCCCGTAAAACGTGCACCTTGCCGCGTCCTACCCGCCGCCATGAATCGGTATGCACTAGCGCCGTGTATTCATCTATCCCAAGAAGTACGGACTGAGAATCAGATTTCAGAACAAAGGATGCAACTCGATCTGGCAGCCAACCTAACATTTTGTCATAGTGTGGAATCACTTCAATATCTGGCAAGAGTGATAGCCCTGGACTATGGTTTGCGCGACGTAAGCCCATAATGGTGCCCCCAAATGCCATAGCACCGGCTGAACAACCAGCAAGTGATGTTCCTGAATTCCATTGCTTGATAATTTCTTCCCAGAGTGGTGAGCCGTTAAAGATTTCGGCAACTCTGTGTGGATCTCCCCCCGAAAAATAGATAAGCCCAGCATCAGCAATCAAATCTAGAAAGTCTAGGTTAAATGCATCTTCACGTTCATGAATAGGTAAGTAGATGCAGTGGCTTCCGATGCGATCTGATTGTTCTTTTCCTACTGATTGCCAATGTTCGCGGCGTGATTGCCCTTCATGTGAAGACGCAGTTGGAATCTGTATGAAATGGTTTTTCTTACCCCGTGAAATAGCTAAATGCAGGAGCTCGGTTTCTAGCTCCTGCATCTGCACTGAATATTCGCCAGAACCGACAAGTGCTATCGCACCAGAGTCCTGATTTATCAATTGATTTAAGCCATTGCTTTCTTAAGGTTCTCATCAATGAAATCGAGGAACTGCTCAGTTGTTTGGTATGGCGCTTCTTTGGAAATAAGTACCGCTAAATCCTTAGTCATCTTTCCCTGCTCCACTGTTTCAATACATACTCGCTCGAGAGTTTTTGTGAATTTAGCAAGCTCAGCGTTGTTATCAAGCTTGGCACGGTGGGCTAGGCCTTGAGTCCAGGCGAAGATAGAAGCAATTGGATTTGTGGAAGTCGCTTTACCTGCTTGGTGCTCGCGGTAGTGACGAGTCACAGTTCCATGAGCTGCCTCTGATTCGCAGATCTTTCCATCTGGAGTCATAAGTACTGATGTCATAAGACCAAGTGAGCCATAACCTTGTGCGACGGTATCTGACTGCACATCTCCGTCGTAGTTCTTACATGCCCAGACATATCCGCCATCCATCCGAAGTGCCATGGCAACCATGTCATCAATCAGGCGATGCTCATACCAAATACCAACGGCCTCGTATTGAGTCTTGAATTCAGCCTGATAAATCTCTTCAAAGATATCTTTGAAACGTCCATCGTAGGCTTTAAGAATTGTGTTCTTCGTTGAGAGATAGACCGGGAATTTACGAAGGAGTCCGTAGTTCAATGAGGCACGAGCAAAGTCACGGATTGAGTCATCGACGTTATACATAGCCATTGCTACACCGGATGATTTGAAGTCAAATACTTCAAACTCTTGTGGGGCAGATCCATCTTCTGGCACAAATGAGAGCGTGAGCTTTCCGGCTCCTGGTACCTTGAAATCAGTTGCGCGGTATTGATCACCAAAAGCGTGGCGGCCGATAACAATTGGCTTAGTCCAGTGTGGAACTAAGCGCGGAACGTTGCTGATAATAATTGGTTCGCGGAAAATAACGCCACCAAGGATGTTGCGAATCGTTCCGTTAGGAGACTTCCACATCTTCTTGAGGCTAAATTCTTTAACGCGGGCTTCATCAGGAGTAATGGTGGCGCACTTGATTCCCACGCCATGCTTCTGGATTGCGCGAGCAGAGTCGATTGTTACTTGATCATCGGTTGCATCGCGGTGTTCCATGCCAAGGTCGTAGTACTCAAGGTTCACATCGAGGTAAGGCAGGATCAGCTTGTCTTTGATGAACTGCCAGATAATGCGAGTCATCTCATCGCCATCTAACTCAACAACCGTGCCTGCTACTTTAATCTTTGACATTATCTTCTCCCGATTACCTTCTGCTCAATTACAGCGTTTGAACGTCTGCTTGTTTTGCACGAACAGCTTCTGCAGCTTCCTTGAGTGAGGCAACTTCTGAATCTGTCAACGCGCTCTCGACAACTTTGCGAATGCCTACCTTGCCAATCTCTGCTTCAACGCCGAGATAGACGCCAGAGATTCCATATTCGCCATCAACCCAGGCACAGACCGGCATGACATCACCTGAATCTTCAATCACTGCCTTTGCCATACGCGCTGCCGCAGCAGATGGTGCGTAATAAGCAGAGCCAGTTTTCAAAAGTGCAACTACTTCAGCGCCACCGTTGCGTGTGCGATCAACAAGTTCATCGATTTCAGTTTGGGATAGCTTTTCAGAAAGTGCAACACCATTGACGGTGCAACGACTTGGAACTGGAACCATAGTGTCTCCATGTGAACCCAGTGTCAGAGTTTTCACTGATGAAACCGGTACTCCCAGTTTTTCGGCAACAAAGTTGGTAAAGCGCGCAGTATCGAGCATTCCAGCTTGACCCATCACGCGATTCTTTGGAAAGTTGGTAGCAAGCTGTGCCAGGGCTGTCATCTCATCAAGTGGATTAGAGACCACGATGATGACCGCGTTCGGTGAATGCTTTGCAATATTTTCAGCTACTCCACGAACGATTCCGGCATTTACGCCAATTAAATCCATGCGGCTCATTCCAGGCTTACGTGGAAGTCCTGCAGTAATGACCACAACATCAGAGTTAGCTGTTTTTTCATATCCAGCACCTTCAGCCGTGGTTGTCGCGCCAGTGATGCGCGTTTCGAAACCTTCAATGGAGCGAGATTGGTTCATATCAAGGGCCAAACCTTCTGGCTTTCCTTCAAGGATATCGGTGAGCACAACTTCATCAAAGATGTTGTATTCAGCTAACCGAAGGGCTGTTGTTGAACCGTAGAAACCTGCACCTACAACGGTGACTTTCTTTGCCATAGCGATCCTTTATCTACCTTGATGTATTGAACGTATTTATCTTGATATCGAGAGAATTCTACAACCCATTAGGAAGTGCAATTGCCAGCCCGAAAAGCACCACGGCTATCGTTAGCGGCAGATAGCGCTCGAAAGAGCGAGCACCCCACTGCGAGAGCGCAATCACACCGGTTCCCGCCGAAATAAGCAGCGCTCCAGTACGGACAAATCCTGCAATACCAAGGAGAACTCCGAGTGAAATAACTATGTATGCAATACGCAGTTGTAGGGCGTTTATCGCTCGCATGCGTCGACCACATTCATCAGCAACATGGCACGAGTCATGGGCCCAACACCACCTGGCATTGGTGCAACGAATGATGCGACCTCGAATACACCTGGATCAACATCACCGATGAGCCCAGCATCAGTTCGTGAGATTCCGACATCGAGAACTACTGCACCCGCTTTAATCATTCCCGCCTTTAAGAAGTGTGGTTGTCCGATAGCTGCAATCACAATATCGGCGCGCTTAGTGTGAGCGAGCAAATCTTTGGTACCAGTGTGTGTCAGAGTTACCGTTGCATTTTCTTGCTTACGGGTAAGCAAGAGCCCAAGCGGGCGACCCACTGTCAGCCCACGTCCAATGACAACAACTTCTGCACCTGAAAGTGGAATTTTATAGTGGTTGATAAGCTCAACAATTCCGCGTGGGGTGCATGGAAGCGGTGCTTGGTAGCCCGCAACGAGTCGACCTAAATTAAGTGGGTGCAAACCATCGGCATCTTTTGTGGGATCAATTGCTTCTAGAATAAGTTGCGTATTAATTGAACTCGGAAGTGGAAGTTGCACGATATATCCAGTGCACTCTTTGGCGGCGTTGAGATCTTTAATGGCCACCAATACATCGGCTTGTGTTGCAGTTGCCGGTAGGTCTACCCGGATCGAATTGATTCCTACTTCCTGGCAATCTCTATGTTTTCCGTCAACATAAGAATGCGAACCTGGATCATCGCCCACCAAGATGGTTCCAAGGCCCGGGATGATGCCTTTGGCTTTCAGTGCCTGCGTGCGCGCTGTGAGATCTTTCTTGATGGTTGCAGCAAGTGCCTTGCCATCAAGTATCTGCGCGCTCATGGCTTTATCTTAATCGTTGCTCTAGGCGTGCGAGAAATGTCGGGTTGAAGTGAAGAACATCGCTATTCCAGCCTTAGTTGCAGCAGCAATCACTTCCTCATCACGAACGCTGCCACCTGGCTGCACGATTGCTATCACCCCGGCTGCGCTAAGAATCTCAAGACCATCAGCAAATGGGAAGAATGCATCGGATGCGCCCACACTTCCAGCGACGCGAGCTCCAGCGCGATCAACGGCCAGCTTTGCAGAATCAACCCGGTTTACCTGCCCCATTCCGATTCCTACGGCCGCACCATCTTTAGCCAGAAGAATGGCATTGCTCTTTACAGCGCGAACAGCGCGCCATGCAAATTCAAGATCGCGCATTACATCGGGTGAAAGTGCGGTGCCAGTTACTTGCTTCCAATTCTTTGGATTATCACCATCGGCTGCAATGAGATCAGTCTCTTGCACTAATACGCCACCTGAAACAGGGCGAATTTCAAGAGGCGAGATTCGAGTGTGAGCACAGGTAAGAATTCTAATGGAGGGTTTCTTCATCAATATTTCTAGCGCAGCGTTCTCATATTCTGGCGCAATGATTACTTCAGTAAATACTTCCGAAAGAGATTGCGCCATCGCAGCAGTCACCGTGCGATTTGCCGCAACCACCCCACCAAATGCCGATACTGGATCGCATAGATGTGCCTTTGCATAAGCTTCAGCAATATCTTTTCCAACTGCGATGCCGCATGGATTGGCGTGCTTAATGATTGCCACACATGGTTCGACATGATCTAGCGCTGCCCGCCAAGCTGCATCAGCATCTGTGTAATTATTAAATGACATCTCTTTGCCATGTGATTGCACTGCGTTCACAATCCCAGGTGGACCACCACGATAAATAGCAGCTTGCTGATGTGGGTTCTCGCCATAACGAAGGGAATTCTCGCGCTTGAAAATTAGACCCAGCCAATCAAGATCTTGAATCTCATCGCTCACTGTTGAGCCAAGCCAACTTGCGATGGTGAGGTCGTATTCCGCTGTTGTGCGAAAGACTTCGAGGGCAAGTAACTTTCGCTCTTCATCGCTAAATCCACCGGCCTTTATGGATGCAAAGAGCTGGTCATATTGCGATGTGTTACAGATAACCGCAACAGATCCATGGTTCTTGGCTGCCCCACGCAACATTGATGGGCCACCAATATCAATTTGTTCAATACATTGGGCAAAATCAGCACCTGAAGCAAGTGTTGCTGCAAACGGGTACAGATTTATGACAACCAGATCGAAGGGTTCGATATCGAGATCGGCAATTGCTTTCAGATGTTCTGGATTATTCTGATCTGCCAAAATTCCTGAATGAATCTTCGGGTGCAGAGTCTTTACGCGACCACCCATAATTTCTGGAAAACCGGTATAGGTGCTCACCTCGGTTACTGGTATTCCAGCGTCCTGCAGTGTTTTGGCAGTAGAGCCGGTGGAAAGTATTTCAACGCCAGCATCGTGTAGAACTTTGCCAAGTTCGAGCAATCGCACTTTGTCATAGACGCTTACCAGCGCCCTACGAATCGGTTTGCGATTAGCCATTCTTCTTCTCCTGCGTAGCCAGTATCGATGCAATGGTCGCAACTATGAGACCTCGTTCCAGAATCTTAATGCGCTCGTGTAGAGACTCCTCGGTTTCCGCACTGCCTATGTCGAGTTTCACTTGAGCGATGATTTTCCCGGTATCTAACCCAGCATCAACCCAATGAATTGTCGTGCCGCTTTGAGTGGCTCCCGCTTGCAGGGCGTCACGAACTGCATGAGCACCTGGAAAGAGCGGCAGAAGTGAAGGATGGCTATTGATGATCTTAAATCTTTCAACTGTCTTAGCTGAGAGCAAGCGCATGAACCCAGCGCTAACCACGAGGTCAGGCTTGAGTGCGCCAAGGAGTGTCTCGAGCTCTCGATCCCATTGCGTGCGATCGGCCATCATTGGAATTACATAAGACTCAACGTGCGCTGCCTCTGCTCTGGCAATAACTTGAGCATCTTTCTGATCAGAGATGACAGCCACAATATCTACATCAGCCAAAGTGGTTGTGCGCGCATCGAAAACTGCCTGTGCCAGCGTTCCACTTCCCGAAGCAAGAATGACAACTCGTTTCACCGAGCGCCTCTATTTAATACCTTATTGGAAATAAATATTGTGATAGCTAGGCCAATTCCCATTTCGAGGGCGATGGAGAGTGCGAATTTCCAGATTGAAACGCCCATGGCGCCCATCTCTGCGGTAATCAGTGATCCACTTGCAAGATAGCCAAGGAGAACCAGACCAATGACCATAAAGAGATAGCTCTGGGCAATCGCACGGAGATCGAAATTTGCTGTCAGATATCCTAAAAATGCACCAAGTCCAATAAAGAAAAGTATTCCAAGCAGCGCAAAGGGTTCTGGGCCCACCGGAATAATTCCAAGCAGTGGCAGAGCTGGAATCTCGCCCAAGCTATAGGAATGCGGTGAAATCAGAGTTCCGGCGCCTACTGCCAATCCAGTACCTGAAAAATAAGACGCGGCGGCAATGGCAGCATTCGGTAGATAGAGAATGTTAAGAAAGAGAAGTAGCACCCCACCAAAGATTCCGGGTTGTAGTGAGGTCGTAATTGCTCTCACCTGAGAAAAATTGGTGAAGATAAGTACTGCTACGAAGATGAATGAAACTCCTAGGAGTACTGATAAAACTCGAGCACTCATTTGAAGTGGGCGTGATGGCGCTACCCGACTACCCACTGTCAGAGTTGAAATCAGAGCGATGGCAAATGCAAAAATTGGGGCTAAATACCACTGCACTGCAACCGTGTTTGATCTGCTCATGAATGCCAAGATGGTGACAAGTAGTGCATAAATAATTGAGAAGTTAAGTCTCACGACATTAAGGTCGTGGTAATCACCCTTAAGTCGCTCGAGAGCGCGCGTAAATGAGGAGCGAATAACAAGAATTGGCAGAACTACTGCACCTATAGGCAAGTAGGTGAGATAGCCAGCAACTCCAGTTGGCGGAAGGGAGAGCTGAAATGGAATGTGATGAGCGCCGAGCCAGATCCAGAGCGCACCACGAATGGGATCTGTAGTTGATCCGCTTGCGCTACCAGCTGTAGACCAAGCTACAAGTGCGATAAATGAGAACGGCAGCAGAAGCAATGCAGCGCTACGAAATACATGAGACAACGAGACCAGGAGGACGCGTTGCATCGTGGAATTAACGACCTAGTATGTCGCGCATTAATTGCGCAGTTTCACTTGGTGTTTGTCCCACTTTCACGCCAGCAGCTTCAAGTGCATCTTTCTTAGCTTGAGCAGTTCCTGATGAACCAGAAACGATGGCACCAGCATGTCCCATAGTTTTTCCTTCCGGGGCAGTGAATCCTGCAACGTAACCCACAACTGGTTTGGTGACATATTCAGAGATAAATGCAGCTGCCCGCTCTTCCGCATCGCCACCAATCTCACCAATCATCACTATTGCAGTTGTTTCAGGATCATCTTGAAATGCACGCAAGCAATCAATATGGGTGGTTCCTATAACCGGGTCTCCACCAATACCAACAGCTGTCGAGAATCCGATGTCTCGGAGCTCGTACATCATCTGGTAGGTAAGAGTTCCAGACTTTGATACCAAGCCAATCGGTCCACGCTTTGTAATATCTGCAGGGATGATGCCAACATTTGATTGTTCGGGGCTAATGAGTCCTGGACAGTTGGGGCCGATGATTTGTGTGGTGCCTTTTTGAAGAGAGTAGGCATAGAAGAATGCCGAATCGTGCACCGGAATACCTTCAGTGATGACAACAACTAGCGGCATCTTGGCATCAATTGCATCAATAACTGCTGCCTTAGCAAATTTCGGCGGCACAAAGACCACTGAAACATTGGCTCCGGTAGCAGTCATAGCTTCAGCTACTGTGTTAAATACTGGAAGTGATGTGCCATCGATATCGACTGACTGTCCACCCTTACCAGGTGTCACACCGCCAACAACTTTGGAACCTGATGCCAACATGCGGCGGGTGTGCTTAGTTCCTTCAGAACCTGTCATCCCTTGAACGATTATCTTGCTTGCCGAATTAATAAAGATTGACATTACTTGGCCGCCAATTCTGCAGCACGTGATGCTGCTCCATCCATGGTCTGCGCCTGCTCCACCAATGGATGATTTGCGGCACTCAGAATTGCACGTCCTTCGATAACGTTATTTCCATCGAGTCGAACAACGATTGGCTTTGTTGCCTTCGGTCCAAGTAGTTCCAGTGCTTGAACGATGCCATTTGCTACCGCATCACATGCAGTGATTCCGCCAAAGACGTTAACCAATACGCTCTTCACATCTGAATCACCAAGAATGATGGATAGACCATCTGCCATAACTTGGGCAGATGCTCCGCCGCCGATATCGAGAAAGTTAGCTGGCCGCATTCCGCCAAATTTTTCTCCAGCATAGGCAACGACATCCAGGGTGGACATCACAAGTCCAGCGCCGTTTCCAATGATTCCAACTTGACCATTATCAAGTTTGACGTAGTTCAGCCCCTTCTCTTTGGCAGCTGCTTCTAGCGCATTGGTGGAGTCGTGATCAACGAGTGCTTCATGATCTGGTTGCCGGAAATCTGCGCTCTCATCGAGCGTTACTTTTCCATCAAGTGCGACAACACGACCGTCTTCTGTTTTCACCAGCGGGTTTACTTCAACAAGCGTGGCATCTTCTGATTGAAAAGTTTCCCAAAGTTTGACCAGCACATCTGCAACTTGCGCCGCCACATCTGCGGGAAATTGTGCTTGGGTAACAATCTCTGTCGCCTTAGCTAGTGAAATTCCATCTACGGCGCTTACCGGAACCTTCGCTAGTTTCTCTGGCGCCGTATGTGCAACTTCTTCGATATCCATGCCGCCGGCAACTGATGCCATCACAAGAAATGTGCGGTTGGATCGATCAAGAAGTATCGAAACGTAATATTCATCAACAATAGGTGCTGCCTGAGCAATCATCACTTTATGAACAGTGTGGCCTTTAATATCCATTCCAAGAATGGCTCCTGCTTTTTCTTTTGCATCATTTGCATCAACTGCCAGCTTTACACCGCCAGCTTTTCCGCGCCCGCCAACTTTTACCTGCGCCTTAACCACTACTTTGCCACCCATCTTGGCGGCTGCATCGTGTGCTTGATCTGCTGTTGTAGCGACTGCTCCTTGTAATACTGGAACGTTATGCTTTTCAAAGAGATCGCGTGCTTGGTATTCGTAGAGATCCACTAATGGGCTCCTTCAGGTGTGGCTAATGAGCAGGACGTGTATGCCCCTAATCCTAAAGGCTTAATTTATAGCGCTATGACAGGGGCATATCGAAGCAACAGGCGTTTATCACCGTAGGCGCCGAAGTTAATGGTTGCCTCTGATTTATCGCCCTCACCGGCAAGTGCGACGACGGTGCCAAGTCCGAATGTGTCATGTGACACACGCTGTCCCACGACAAGTGCCATCGCTGTTGATTTCTTTCCCGTGGCTCGTGGCGGTGGCCCTGATGGAAGTCGAGATTTCTTCACACCGGATGAGGATGTAAAAGTTGAACGAGCTTCGCTATTCCATTCAATAAGTTCAGCAGGAATCTCATCGAGGAATCGTGATGCCGGGTTGTATTTAGGTGTTCCAAAAGTTAAGCGATATTCAGCGCGAGAAATGTAGAGACGTTTCTCGGCCCGAGTAAGACCCACATAGGCAAGTCTGCGCTCTTCTTCAATCTCTTTCGGATCATCGAGGGTGCGGGCATGAGGGAATATTCCATCTTCCATCCCGGTAAGAAAGACTGTTGGAAATTCCAAACCTTTAGCGGTGTGCAGAGTCATGAGGGTGACAACTCCCCCATGATCGGCTCCATCTGGAATCTCGTCGGCATCGGCCACAAGTGAAACTTTCTCAAGGAATCCTGAAAGGGAAATCTCTTCATCTTCAATGAGTTCTTCAGATGGGCGCTCTTCATAATCCATCGAGGCTGAAACAAGTTCCTTCAGGTTCTCCACTCGCACTTCATCTTGTGGATCTGTACTTGCCTCAAGTTCTGTTAGTAGCCCAGATTGTTCAAGTACTGCTTCAATAATCACGGACGGCTTTGTCTTAGCTTCCACGAGAGTTTGCAGAGCTGTGAGCATTGAGGTGAAGTAACTAATGGACTGGGCAGCTTTATTTGGCACGGCTGTTGCCTCGGTTACTCGCAAAAGCGCGTTCCAGAATGAAATACCGTGTAATTCGGCGAACAACTCAACTTCTTCCAGGGCGCGATCTCCAATACCCCGCTTAGGAAAGTTAATGACTCGACGCAGCGAAACTTCATCATCAGGATTGGCCAGCACCCGAAGGTATGCCAGTAGGTCCTTTACCTCTTTGCGCTCATAGAAGCGCAGCCCACCAACGACTTTATATGGGATTGCCGCACGCATAAACACTTCTTCAAAGATACGAGATTGGGCATTTGTGCGATAGAAGATGGCGGTATCACCCGGGTTTGAGTGGCCCATATCCTGCAGTGAACGAATCTCGCCCTTAATGAATTCGGCTTCGTCATACTCAGATTCTGCAACGTATCCAGTCAGTGGTGCACCTGCACCAGCATCTGACCATAGATTCTTCTCTTTGCGAGATTCATTCTTGGTGATGACCGCATTCGCGGCGCTTAGAATATTCTGGGTGGAGCGATAGTTCTGTTCAAGCAAGACTGTGGTTGCGCTCGGATAATCAACTTCGAATTGCAAAATATTTCGAATTGTTGCCCCGCGAAAGCCATAGATAGATTGGTCGGCGTCTCCAACAACACAGAGCTCTGCCAGTGGGAAGCCGTCACCTTCAACGCCGGTAAGTTCTTTTACCAATTGGTACTGAGCATGATTTGTATCTTGATACTCATCAATTAAAATGTGGCGAAAGCGAGAGCGAAAGCGGGCCTTGGCTTCAGGGAATTTCTGCAATACCTGAACAGTCTTCATGATCAAATCATCAAAATCCATGGCGTTAGCTTGCTGTAGCCGCTTTTCATAGAGGGTATAGACATCAGCAACGATGGTTTCGAATTGATTACTGGCCAGACTTAAGTAGTCATAAGGAGTCTGTAATTCATTTTTTGCATTAGAAATCAAATTCTGGAATTGGCGCACTGGATAACGCTTGGAATCAAGATTAAGTGTCTCCATGACCCGTGAAATGAGCTTCTGAGAATCGGCAGAGTCATAAATACTAAAGGTGCTGCTGTAGCCAAGTCGTTCCACCTCTTGGCGCAACATGCGCACACACGATGAGTGAAAAGTAGAGACCCACATTGACTTTGCGACGGGGCCAACAAGTTCAGTGACCCGCTCTTTCATCTCACCGGCAGCCTTATTGGTAAATGTAATCGCCAGGATTTCATAGGGGCGCACATCGCGTCTAGCCATAATGTATGCAATTCGGCGTGTGAGCACGCGCGTTTTTCCAGAACCAGCACCTGCCACAACCAGCAGCGGTGATCCGGCATGGAAAACCGCTCTCTGTTGCTGCGGATTGAGTCCGGCTAGCAATGGGTCGGTCGCGCTCATGCCGCGGAGTCTATTAGGCTTGTGCATCATGGAGCCGATTGCAGATTCAGAGATCAAGCGCGTTTTAGTTATCAACGCCCACCCCGATGATTCGGATTTCGGAGCCTCAGGAACTATCGCGCAGTGGGTGGCGCAAGGCATTGAAGTCTCTTATGTGCTGTGCACAAATGGCGACCAAGGTGGCGAGGAATCTGGATTTACAAAAGAAGAGATGCCGGCAGTGCGTCAGCGAGAACAACGCGCAGCATGTGCCGCACTCGGAATCAGTGATGTCACATTCCTGAATTATGTAGACGGTCATCTTGAACCGACTATCGCACTACGCAAAGATATTGTCAGGCAAATTCGCCGAGTGAAACCAGATCGTATGATCTGCCAATCACCTGAACGCAATTGGGATCGCATCGGTGCCAGCCACCCAGATCATCTAGCTGCTGGTGAAGCCACTATTCAAGCGGTTTATCCAGATGCCCGTAATCCATTTGCCTTTACAGATTTATTGGAAGAAGGTCTACAACCGTGGAAGGTGAAAGAAGTCTGGATGCAGGGTCACGCACATCCAGATCACTTCGTTGACATCACCGACACATTCCACTTTAAATTGGCGGCGCTGAAAGAACATGCTTCCCAGACATCGCATATGGAAAACCTTGAAGAAATGCTGCGCGAATGGGGCCAACGTAACGCTGGCTTAGGCGAACTTCCAGAGGGTCGAATCGCCGAAGCATTCAAAATCGTCAATACTAATTAAATATTAGATACTGAAGGTATCGATTCCCGCACTATTTTTGCTTCTCTTAATCTTTCCATAGGATTCAAGTACTTCAAGATGTCCAAGTACGGGGTAAACCAGATATTTATATGCAGGATCTGGCCATGGTCCCATTCGAGTGTGTGCAATCTCAATCAGCTCTAGCATGGTTATTGGCTTGGCTACTTCTTGAATAGTCTCGAAGCAGATTTTTTCAATTCGATCCGTGTACGCAAGAGATAGATCTAGAAAATCAAGACCAAGCTGACCCTGATATCGCGGATAGTGTGATGTCAGTACTTCACTTGGTTTGTAGGCCTTTAAAAGTCGAATTGTTGAACGATATGCCTCAACAAATCTATATGTGGGTGGGAATGCTGGAGCTCCATCTGCCAGGAGAACTGACTCTCCTAAAACTGAATCTCCAATAATGACTGCACCGGTCTGTTCATCGAGCACAGATAAATGTCCCCATGAATGCCCAGGTGTATGGAGTATCTCCACCATGCGTCCGCCTAAATCAATTCTCTCATTACCGGCAAAACCAATATCTATTTTACTTTCAAAGGCAACGGTACGGATGAAATCGACCGCCTCTTGCGATTCTGCAAACCCGTGGTCATGCGCAAATTCGTTATACCGATCATCAATCATCACCTGAAGGTCTTCAATCATCGGACGATCTCGCTCACCACAACATATCAATGCATTTGGCATTAGCTCTTTGACTGCACCATTGCCGCCTGTATGGTCGTAATCTGAGTGTGTATTAATGGCGTAGCGAACTTTGCTAAGTGAAAGATTATGTTCTTTAAAGTATGGAACTAAGGTTTCACGTATCGAGCCATCAAAACCGGTATCGACAAGCAAAATATCAATTTTGCCAACGATGGCATAGAGAGCCACATAACGAGGCCCGATTGGACATTCGATCCGATGTAAACCTGGGAGTATCTCCATTTTTGCGCTTCTCCTATCTTCCTTTGAATTTCGGTTTTCTTTTTTCGGTAAAGGCCGCGCGGCCTTCATCGCTATCTTCGGTTGTGAAGCAATATGCGAAAGTGTCATTCTCGTACTGGAGCCCAACATCTACGGCAGTTGACATTGAGACTCGCACCAGATGTTTTGCCAGTTCTGAAGCGATAGGAGCATTTCCTGCAATTCGAGCTGCGAGACCGGCTACCTTTGCATCAATATCAGCATCATCGAAAATTCTGTCGACCAGGCCCCAATCACGCGCCTCCTCTGCGCTCACCATGTCCCCTGTGAGTAACATTTCAAGTGCTCTGCCAGGTGACATCACGCGTGGAAGAAGCTGCGTGTTACCTGCTCCTCCATGCCACCCAAGTTTTATCTCTCCAGCAGCAAATCTGGAATCGGGAGTTGCATAACGAATATCAGACATCAGCGCCATTTCGAGTCCACCGCCGATGCAATAGCCTCTAATTTTCGCAATTACTGGTTTACGAATCTTCCAGAGTTCGCGAGCGTAATCAATCCGGTTTCGTAACTGCCAATTAGACCCATAGTCATCAAGAACTTCTACATCACTTCCGGCCGAGAACGCTCTACTTCCAGTTCCGGTCAGGATAACCACGCGAATGGAATCCTCATTATTAATGTAGGTGACTAATTGGATGATGGCCTTACCCATGGCAGGCGTCATTGTATTGAGCTTCGCTGGGCGGTTTAAAGTAATAGTGGCAACTGCTCCATCTTGTTCAAAGAGCAATTCATCTGGCAACCCTGGCAAAGTGCTCATTTTCGTGGGGTTTTCTTACGAGCATCTGTCGATGCTTGTATCGCGTGGCTGAGAAGTACTTTCATGGCAGATTCGGCTAGATCAGCATCTTCTTCAATAATTGCGTCCAGAACTGCTTGATGTTGAATCAGATAGTCTCCGTCATCAACAACGTGGCGAACCATGTCATCTCTAATTTTCAAAAGTGGAATGAATAGTTTTCCAATACGTTTCATCAACTCATTCTGCGTGGCATCCAAGAGAGCTTGATGAAATGCAGCATCTGCTTCACCAATTGTGTCAGATTGTGGTCCCTCTTGATAAAAGGCATCCGTCATCTTCTTGAGTGAATTAGTAAGGGCAGAGATATCTTTACTTCCACGTCGTTTGGCAGCTATTCGAGCTACCCATGGTTCATAGCTCGCTCGAACTTCTTCTAAATCGCGAACTAATTCTCGGCCAAGCCCAGATGCCTGAAGCCAATAGATAACGTCAGGATCCAATAAATTCCACTCATGTCGCTCCAGCACAATCGTTCCGGTCTTAGTGCGAGCACGAGTTAAACCCTTGTCGTGAAGCACTTTGAGAGCTTCCCGGACTACGGTGCGACTGACTCCAAATTGAGCTTCCAGCACATCAGATGTAATCACTGAGCCTGGCGCAACCTGACCAGAAACAATCTGGTTGCCAAGTGAGATGACAATCTGGGTTGGCAGGTTGCGAGCCATCTTAGTTTTCATAGGAGTGAATCAGTTTCGCAGATAGCAAGTGCAACAGGTCCTTGTCCCCAAGGAACTGAGAATCCACGTGGCGTAAATTCATAATGTGACTTTCGGGTTGATGCCATGACTGCGGCAGTCACATTTTGAAGTTCACCAGCAGAATCTGTATCTGCAATCACTCCGGCAAGTGCTTTAATCATGGCTGGTTTCACAATCGACTCATCAACTATTCCAAGCTTGATTGCGCGAGCAAAACCAGTTGCCATAAAGCCTGCAGTGGAACCTTCTTCACCTGATCGTTCGCTATCAACAACACACCACCAGCGACCATCTTCACGCTGAAGCTTAATCATAGAATAAATCAGTTTCGTTGAAGCATCTTCAATTTTCTTGCGGCCCGGGTGATCGAGTGAAATGTTATTTAGCACATCCATCATTCCGAGTAAGGCCCATCCTTGGCCACGACCCCAACCTGGCGCCCAGGTTCCTTCTACTCCATTCATAAAGAAGTGATCAAAGATTCCATTTTCTTTTTGTAGCGCATCAATATAGGCGTGCGCCTGTTCGACTCCAACGGTAATCAAATCTTCTCTACCGGTCTCTTTCCCAAGTGCGGTGAAAAATGGTGGATCAAAGTGAAGACAGTCGATGCATGTTCCCCCTGGTGGGTTTGCCAGCCACTTTGCTTCATCTATTGGAAGCTCTTCCCCACCATATGGAGGAATTAAACAGAGTGATTCCCAGGTGTCATAAATTCCACGGTCTTTTGTGCGGCTCATTAGATATGCAGCTAATAGATTGAGTGAATCGATAATCGCTTTATCTTTCATCTCATGAGCGATTTCCACCATTGCAACACCGGGAGCTGTGCAATCAAGGCGTCGAAATGGTTCTGGTCGGCTTGCCCAGGCGCGAATCCATCCATTTGCGAATGAAAAATAAATGGGATCTTTGAGCAATCGGCCTACTTCCAGAATTCCCTCAAATCCTGTGGAATCGCCAAAATTCCAACTCTTATACGGCATTGCAAGCAGGGACTTGCCTACCTTTTCTAGAAGTAGGAGTCTTTCTTCTCGCGATGGGAGTGCGGGTGCCTGAGTCATCTATTTACCGTCCCTTAAATTCTGGTTTGCGTTTTTCTGCAAATGCTCTTTGGCCCTCAGCTGCATCTTCAGTTGTCATGCAGTATGCAAAAGAATCATTTTCGTAGAGCAGCCCAGTTTCTAGTGGAATGCTTTGGGACATTCGCACCATGTGCTTGGTCATTTGCGCCGCAATGGGAGCTTTCTCAGCGATAGATTCCGCAATAACAATGGCGCGATTAAGCACTTCTTCTCTGGATACTAACTCCTGAATCAAACCCATACGAAGTGCATCAGCTGCCAAGACAGGTTCTCCGTGTAATAGAAAGAGCGAGGCATTTCCAGGGCCCACTCTGTGTGAGAGCAATTGAGTCTGGCCGGAACCACCATGCCAACCCCATCTAATCTCACCTGCTAAAAACTTTGCATCAGGAGAAGCCACGCAAATATCTGAGGCACATGCCATTTCAAGTCCGCCACCAATTACCCAACCGTGAAGAGATACAACGACAGGTTTCTTGATAAGCCAGATTGCGCGGGCATAATCAAGATTACGATCAAAACGATTGCGATACTCCCAATTACTACCATATTCACCCAAATCAGTGAGGTCGCTACCAGCACAAAAACCTTTCTCGCCTTTGCCATAAAGAAGCACAGAGCGAATTTCTAAGTTGTTATTAATCTCGTAGATGTAGCTATTCATCTGCTCATCCATAGTCACGGTCATCGCATTTATTTTCTCCGGGCGATTAAGAATGAGATGGGCAACTTTTCCATGAATTTCAAAATCGACCTGTCCTGTAAGTGGTGTAGCCATTTCTTAC
>SHUV01000007.1 GCA_009694515.1 Candidatus Planktophila sp.
TTTTCATCAAGCCAATTTAAAAATGAGGTGGGGTTTAAAACTGCCTTTGTCTCTTGATAGAGGAAGGATTTGTTGGCACTGCCGCCGCCTTTAGCAATAAACAAGAAGTTGTACTCATCAGGGTGCTCACTATCTGCATAAATCTCAATTTGAGCCGGCAAGTTATTGCCGGTGTTCTTCTCTTCCCAGGTTGTGGTGGGAGCCATTTGTGAATATCGCAGGTTTAACTTGGTAAATGCGTCATAGACCCCTTGGGCAAGTGCGACTTCATCTTTTGAACTAGTTAATACGTATTGCCCCTTCTTGCCCATAATCAGGGCAGTGCCGGTGTCTTGGCACATCGGCAAGATTCCACCGGCTGCAATATTGGCGTTTTTAAGTAAGTCCAGTGCCACGAAGCGATCATTAGCTGAGGCTTCGGGATCGGTGAGAATCTTTGAGAGTTGTTGCAGATGCTCACTGCGTAAGTAATGCGAAATATCGTGCATCGCTGTCTCGGTGAGCAGGGTGAGTGCCTCGGCTGTGATGTGAAGAAATTGCTTATCCCCTATTTTCTCAACGCTCACGCCCTCTTTGGTCAAAAGGCGGTACTTGGTTGTATCTGGCCCAATTGGAAGCATGTCGGTGTATGAAAAAGTTGGAACCACTTACTTCTCCTCAGACTTAGCAGAACTCTTTGCCGCGTCTAACTTCTTCTTGGCGCCATCAAGCCATTGCTGACAGATCTTTGCTAACTCTTCCCCACGCTCCCATAACTTCAGTGACTCTTCCAGGGTTGCACTGCCATCTTCTAGTGATTCAACGATCTCGGCCAGCTCATCACGAGCTGCTTCATAGGAGGGCGGTGCATCTTTAGCGGCCATGAGCACAATCTACTCTCTTGTAGTTATTCGGGAGAACTAACGGTGGCTGCGGTCTCACCTTTTGCCACGCGAATGCGCAAACGAGTGCCCACCTTCACCTTTGTGGCATCGCGCAGGATTGCGCCATCTGCTAACTGCACCACCGAATACCCACGGTCCATCGTTGATTGTGGCGAGAGCGAACGTAGGTGGGCGCGCACTCCGGCCAGCTCTTTCTTCTCAATTTCAATAATCGATGCAAAGCTGCGAATAGATCTATCTCGCAGCGCCTTTATCTCATCGCGGCGGGAAGTCACCATCAGATGCGGGTCTTTCATCACCGGGCGGTTTCGTAATTGAGCAATTAGATTGATCTCATAGCCAACAGTGGAGACCAAGGTCCGATACATGCGATCTCGTATCTTTTCGATATCGCTAATTTCTTGCGCAATATCTGGCACCACGCGCTTGGCGGCATCGGTGGGAGTAGAAGCGCGGTAGTCGGCGACATAATCAAGAAGTGGCGCATCTTTCTCATGGCCGATGGCGCTGACAATTGGTGTGGTGCACTGCGATGCGAGTCGAACCAGTGACTCATCACTAAAAGGAAGTAGGTCTTCAAAGGAGCCACCACCACGAGTAATGATGATGACATCCACATCCGGGTCATCCTCAAGTTCTTTCAGTGCTGCTGACACTTCAACCACAGCGGCGGCGCCTTGAACTGCCACTTCTCGAATTTCAAATTCAACTGCCGGCCAGCGCCGGCGGGCATTTTCCACCACATCTTTTTCTGCATCGGTATTGCGACCACAGATCAACCCAACTTTTCGTGGCAACCGTGGCAGTGCAATCTTTCTACTCTCACTAAATAATCCTTCGGCCGCTAACTTCTCTTTTAGCGCCTCTAAACGAGCAAGCAGTTCGCCCACACCCACTTGGCTAATCTCTTTGGCAGACATTGTCAGTGAGCCGTTTTTAGTAAACCAGGAAGGCTTGGCATAGATCACAACACGCGCATTAGCAGGCAGTGGTTGCACGCTGGCTAATACTGATTTGTGACACATCACAGAAAGGCTCATATCTGCACTGGTATCGCGTAGTCGCATAAATGCCATGCCACCACTACGTTCATTGAGTTCTGAAATCTCGCCCTCAATCCAGATTGGGCCAAGCCGATCCACATACTCTTTTATAGCTTCTGAGACCACGCGCACTGGCGCCGGGGCTTCTCGTGAAGTTTCGAACATGGGGTGAGCCTATTAGACTGCCCCTTATGAGTAGAAGAGTTCTCTTAGCCGCGCCTCGTGGCTATTGCGCCGGCGTTGATCGCGCAGTGATTGCCGTTGAAAAATCGCTGGAACTCTATGGCGCTCCGGTCTATGTCCGAAAAGAAATTGTCCACAACAAGCATGTGGTCTCAACTCTAGAAAAGCGCGGCGTCATTTTTGTTAATGAAACTGATGAAGTGCCAGAGGGTGCGACAGTTGTTTTTTCTGCCCATGGCGTGTCACCTGCGGTGCACGAGCAAGCGGCTGCCCGAAACCTTAAAACCATCGATGCCACCTGCCCCTTAGTGACCAAGGTGCATAATGAAGTAAAACGTTTTGCCGATGATGAAACTGAGATTCTTCTGATCGGACATATTGGCCACGAAGAAGTTGAAGGAACTGCTGGTGAAGCACCGGGCAAAGTGCGCGTTGTCGATGGGCTAGATGAAGCCCGCACCATCATTCCCACACCAGGTAAAAAACTAGTCTGGCTCACTCAGACCACGCTCTCAGTTGATGAAACTATGCAATCTGTTGCCATCCTTAAAGAACGTTTTCCTGAAATTGCCAACCCACCATCAGATGACATCTGTTATGCCACCCAAAATCGTCAAGAAGCAATTAAGGCAATTGCCCCGCAAGCGGATCTGGTTATCGTTGTGGGCTCGACAAATTCATCGAACTCTGTGCGCCTAGTTGAAGTGGCTTTGGAATATGGAGCAAAAGCTGCCTATCTCGTTGATTATGCAACTGAGGTAAAAGATGAATGGTTTGAAGGTGTGGAAGTAATCGGTGTGACAAGTGGTGCATCTGTTCCGGAAATACTGGTCAATGACTTACTCAAGTACTTAGATGAACATGGCTATGGCGATGTGGAAGAAGTGCGATCATCTGAGGAGACTTTGCTCTTTGCGCTACCGAAAGAGTTACGCGCTGATTTAAAGGCTGCAAAGTAGAAACCCTCACCGCCCACGATTTCTTAGCTGTTACTACTTATTAATAACGTGGAATTCTTGCATATTCATTCATGACATGTGGAATACCTTTGGTTTTGTACCAAGTGTCAACCTCTTCTCCATAAATGTTTTTAAAGGATTGGCGCCAATCGACTTCAAGCGCAAACGTACGCCAGAACTCCATCATTTTTTCGAAACCACCATCTGCCATTAATACCTCTGAGAGAAGTAATCCGGCCCCATAAGCAAATCGATATTTAAAGTCACAACCTCCACTGAAATTACCTTCAAGGCTTTTTAAGTGCGTAAACCATTGGGAATCAGTAAATTTTCTTATCTCTACACTACCTCCCTGGTATGCATTCATTTCCGATCTCTTAGCTTCGTCGTACACGCGTAGACCATATTTTTCAGTTGTCTGAAAGATTCCAAATAGATTTGCAGTACCTTCACGCAACCAACATGGCATTTGATCCGTACGATTCTTAGTGAGCTGTTGCTGAACTATATGAACATTTTCGTGAGGAATCATTGAATCAGGCACTATTGGACGAGTTGAGCTTCGAAAAAATGAGAGATGGCTAGGACCTTCTTGGGATGGCACAGATCCAGCATTTAATTGACTACCTTCTCTGTCAAGCCGCCCTTGATATTCGCGTGCTGTATACCCATTTATATCCAAGTCATAAGTTTTCCACCCGTTAACCAACCACTCCAGTTCTTTTTCTGTGGCATAAAAAATATTGAATAATTCTGTTCCATCATAAACACTTGTCCAATACTCCATAGAGAAATTCAATTCTGACTCTATTTTTTCTTTATAAGCTTGAATTGCGTTAGGGGAGTAGTGGTATCTAAAGAGGTTTTTAACGGGCTTAGGTAACATCGCCTTCTTCATATTTGCGATAGAGAGTGATTGAACCGATTGTTTTGTTGTTGTTTGAACTTTCACACCTTTATTCCAAGCCAATTTCTTTCCAGTTTTTACACATGTATAGGTTTTACCCTTAACCACCTCAGTAATTCCTACTTTATTGCATTTAGCGCCTGCTTTAGCCGCAGCGTTTGCTGGCATAAGGGGAATTGATAGAAAAAAAGAAAGTATCGATAAGAATGCAATGAGCTTCTTAGTCATATGAAAAGCCTATGCGGGAATTAAGTTATTACAAGAGGGTATTGGCCCGTATTTGACCTTTATCCGTTCAGTGCTAAACCTTAGGCAGCAGCTGCGCGCTTAGAAGGGCGGTTCTTCGCCTTCTCGTTTAAGAACATAAACCAGGCATAGAGCGCGCTGATAAGTAGATACGGTGCGACGCTGGCGAGTGAACCAATGAAATCGATGCCGACTCTAGATATCGAAAGGCCGTCACTGAGAATTGTCAGCAAGAGAACTGTCGCCCCATAGGCAAGTGGTGGCGTGACCGCTGCAACATAGCGAGTTCCGGTGCGGCCAGAGGCAACACCGCCATAGGTAACTAGGGCGATGATCAGACCAGAGACGATCCCAGGACCAGAGCGAATCCAGACTTCAAGTGATGTGAAGATAAAGATAAAAAGTGCTTGCAGAAATACCACACCTTGTTTTTTCAGTCCGGGGCCGTTAACGATTGGCTTTCGAATTGGCTGTGTGCTCATCTCTTACTCCTCTACTACTTCAACATCAATGAAATCATCTTGTGAATCTAAATCTGGGTTATTCAGTGCTCGCACATCTGCCGGAGATTCCGGATATTCGATTGCCAGCTTATCTTTATCGCCAGCTACGCCTAGTTTATTGATTCGGCGTGCTGGTGCAAGGACAGTCTTTTCCGCTGTGGGAATGAGATCTTCATATGCTTTAGATGTCTGATTAATTGCCTTGCCCACCGCGACAATCTTGGTATGCAAGAGAGTTACATTTTTTAGAAATGTTGCCGCCACCTTGGTGATGTCATCAGCGTTCTCGGCCAACTTATTACGCGTGAAGATATGTCCCACGGTGCGCAACAGCGCCATCATCGATGTGGGAGTTGCCAGTGTGACACCGACTTTAAATGCTTTCTCAAGTAGAAGTGGGTCAAGGCGAAGTGATTCTGCCAGTAGCGTCTCAAAGGGAAGGAAGAGCACAACAAAGTCAGGGGAGTTCTGCGATTTGTGATAGCCGCGCTTTGCGAGTGCATCGACATGCTTGAGTAAATCCTTAGTATGTAGCAAGAGCAGTTCATCGCGCTGCTCTTGCTCTTCTGTGCCGAAGGCTTCTAGGAAGCGATCAAAGGGAAACTTAGAGTCGATGAAGAGCTTGGAACCCCCTGGCATTGCCACCGTGATATCGGGAATGCCAGATGAATCTGAATCTGTTGTTGAACGCTGTGCCACATACTCATGGCCTTCACGTAACCCTGCTTGTTCCAGAATAAGTTCTAATTGTGCTTCCCCAAATTTTCCACGTGTTTGCGAACTGGCAAGTGCGCCGGCAATTTTCTTTGTTTCATCAAAGAAGGTGGTCGATGCTTTGCGCATCTCATCGATAGTTCCTACCAATTGCACCTCAGATGCAATTCTCTTCTCCGATGCTTCCTGGGCTTGTAAACGCATCCGTTCCACAGTCGCTTTCATCTCTTCCATCTGCGTTGCTATCTTTGTTTCATTCTCACTCTTGGCTTCTGCTGCCTTCAGGCGATCATCAGATGCCTTAAGCAGCACCTTCACATCGTTGAGTTCTTGGCTAATCGTTGATGTATTGCCACCGTTTGCGCCAGATTTAATTCTAGAAATCCACAGCCCAAGTGCGAGCCCAAGTGCGAGGCCGAGAATGAGAGTTATTAAGGTCACCACTGTGCTGGACATGGGGCAATCGTGGCAGGAGGCACTGACAATCCCCCGTAGGCTGTCCTACTTATGAGCCTCTCAATTGGAATCGTCGGCCTGCCGAATGTCGGAAAGTCGACCCTCTTTAATGCTCTGACCAAGAACAATGTCTTAGCCGCTAACTATCCCTTTGCCACGATCGAGCCCAATGTTGGCGTCGTGGGCGTTCCGGATGAGCGGTTAGCAAAGCTGGCCACCATCTTTACTTCGGAAAAGCTACTGCCGGCCGCACTCTCCTTCGTCGATATTGCCGGAATTGTGAAGGGTGCCTCCGTTGGCGCCGGCCTTGGAAATAAGTTTCTTGCCAATATTCGCGAGACCGATGCCATCTGCCAAGTTATCCGCGTCTTTACCGATGGCGATGTTGTTCACGTCGATGGCCGCATCGATCCTGCTAGTGACATGGAAACAATCAACATGGAACTTGCGCTCGCAGATTTACAAACTATTGAGAAAGCGATTCCTCGGCTTGAGAAAGAAGCGCGAGTTTCAAAGGAGAAAGCCCCGGTTTTAGCGGCGGTCAAGGAAGCCAATGAGTGGCTGCAATCGGGCAAACCACTTTCCCAGTCAAAGATTGATCGCGAACTTTTGCATGAACTTCACCTGCTCACTGCCAAACCATTTCTTTATGTCTTTAACGTTGATGCGGCAGAGCTTGCTGACCTTGAACTGCGCACGAAGTTATCAGCCCTGGTTGCGCCAGCAGAGGCGATCTTTCTCGATGCCAAGACTGAGGCCGAACTTGCTGAACTCTCCGATGAAGATGCACTCGAACTTTTACAAGCAATCGGTCTTACTGAACCAGGGCTAGCCACTCTTGCCCGAGTTGGTTTTGCTACCTTAGGACTACAGACTTATTTAACTGCCGGTCCAAAAGAGACGCGCGCTTGGACCATACATAAAGGTGACACCGCACCGATGGCGGCCGGCGTCATTCACACAGATTTCCAAAAAGGTTTCATTAAAGCTGAAATCGTCTCTTTTGCCGACTTGGTAGAAGCGGGCACAATGACGGAAGCGAAAGCTAAAGGCAAAGTGCGGATGGAAGGTAAGGAATACATCATGCAAGACGGAGACGTAGTGGAGTTCAGATTCAATGTCTAATAGCCCAGCACTTAATACCGCCAGAGCACGCCTTAATCAGGCTCACCTCAAGGATCTTCCAAAGAAGACCCGTGACAACCTTCGCAACGTTGCGATCATTGCTCACGTTGACCATGGAAAGACCACACTCGTTGATGCGATGTTGTGGCAATCCGGAGCTTTCGCTGCTTATAAGAAGCAAGAAGAAGGCCAAGACCGCATGATGGATTCAATGGATCTAGAACGTGAAAAGGGCATCACAATTCTTGCCAAGAACACTTCGGTAAGACGTGGTGACACCATCATCAACATCATTGACACACCAGGCCACGCAGATTTCGGTGGCGAGGTTGAACGTGGTCTAGAGATGGTCGATGGCGTTATCTTGCTCGTCGATGCCTCTGAAGGTCCACTGCCACAAACACGTTTCGTATTGCGCAAAGCGCTGCAGAAGAATCTTCCGGTCATCCTTCTTATTAATAAGGTGGACCGCCCCGATTCACGAATTGCCGAAGTTGTTGATGAGGCTTACGCACTCTTTCTTGATCTAGATGCCAATGAAGACCAAATTGAATTTCCGGTTGTCTATGCATCAGCTAAGGCAGGTCGCGCTTCCCTGACACGTCCCGCAGATGGTGGAATGCCAGTTGAAGAAAACCTTGATGTTCTCTTTGACACCATCTTCGCAACAATTCCAGCTCCTGTTTATCACGAAGGCGCGCCCCTTCAGGCGCACGTGACAAACCTTGACTCATCACCATTTCTTGGTCGCCTGGCGCTCTGCCGCGTGCACGAAGGTGTGATCAAAAAAGGCCAAACTGTTTCTTGGATTAAAACAGATGGCAGCATTGAACGGGTAAAGATTTCCGAGTTACTTATGACCGAAGCACTCGAGCGGGTTCCAGCACTGGAAGCTAATCCCGGAGACATCATTGCCGTGGCCGGTATTGAGACAATTACCTTGGGTGAAACACTGGCAGACCTAGAAAACCCTCATCAATTACCACTTATTACAGTGGACGAGCCATCAATTTCTATGACCATCGGTATCAACACCTCACCACTAGCGGGCAAGAGCGGCAAGATGCTTACTGCGCGCCAGGTTAAAGATCGTCTTGATAAAGAGCTCGTCGGTAACGTCTCACTGCGTGTTCTTACTACCGAACGTCCTGATACGTGGGAAGTTCAAGGCCGCGGTGAACTTCAGCTGGCTGTGCTTGTTGAAATCATGAAGCGCGAAAGTTTTGAACTCACAGTGGGTAAGCCACAGGTTGTTACCAAGATGATTGATGGAAAACTTCACGAACCAATGGAGCGCTTATCTATTGATGCCCCAGAAGATTACTTGGGTGTGCTCACCCAGCTGATGGCGCTACGTAAGGGTCGCATGGAACAAATGGTCAATCACGGAACCGGTTGGATTCGACTTGATTACAAAGTTCCATCACGTGGTCTGATTGGTTTCCGTACTGAGTTCCTTACTGAAACTCGCGGTACAGGTTTGCTTCACCATGTCTTTGATTCATATGAGCCATGGTTTGGTGAACTTCGCACCCGTGGCACAGGATCCCTTGTCTCAGATCGCATCGGCGCCGTGACCTCATATGCACTAGCTGGAATTCAAGAACGAGGATCTATCTTCGTTGAACCCGGAGATGAAGTCTATGAAGGCATGGTCATCGGTGAGAACTCACGTTCTGATGATATGGATGTCAACTGTGTGCGCGAAAAGAAACTTACCAATATGCGTGCTTCCGGTACTGATGATTCAGAGAAGTTGATTCCACCTAAGAAGCTCAATATGGAAGGCGCCCTTGAGTACTGCCGCGAAGATGAATGCGTGGAGGTAACTCCAGCTGTTGTTCGTATTCGTAAAGTGGTGCTCGACGGGCCAGAGCGCGCTCGAGCCACATCTCGAGCAAAGAAGAATAATCAGAGCTAATTGACCAGGGCTAATTCATCTTGGGCTCACGTGACTTGTCACCGCCGTAGGGTTAAATAGCAACTATGAGTAAGCAGAACCCTTCATCATCACTTCGCCTGGTGCGCAGTAGTGATGGTGGGTTTCTGCCTTTCTCCAAGCCTCATCAACTCAGCGCCGAACAGATTGATTCGATAGCCCACCGCGGGAGCCCACTAATTATCACTGGCGCAACCGGCACTGGAAAAACAACAGTAGTTATTGAATGCGCGCTAGCGCGTATTGCAGCAGGTCAAAGCCCCGATTCAATTTTGATTATTGCTTACGGGCGCGAACGCGCATCTGAAATTCGCGATGCCATTGTTACTCGCTCAGCAAAGACTGCACATGAACCACTAGCACGCACATTTCACTCTCTCGCTTATTCAATTCTTAAGATGCGCACAGCAGAACACGCGCGCGAGATTATTCTGTTATCGGGCGCCGAACAAGAGACATTTATCGCACAGTTACTAGCAGGTGATATCGAAGATGGTTATCAACAATGGCATGCCGACTTACAGCGCACCGAGCAATCACTAGGTGAGCCACTGCAGACACAAGGCTTTGTGCGCGAACTTCGCGATCTAATTATGCGGGCCAATGAACGTGGAATAACTCCAGATGAGTTAGAGCTCCGCGGCAAACAACTTGGTGAGAAGTATTGGCCAGGGGCCGCGCAATTCTGGAAGCGCTATTTAGGTGCCATGACGCTGCAAGAAGTGCTGGCCGGTGATGCCAAGGTGCGCATTGATCCATCAGAAATTATTAACACTGCAATTAATTATCTTCGCAGTAACTCAGAACTTCTGACAGAGCTGCGCGCACGATTTAGCACCATCATTGTTGATGAATTCCAAGAAAGTGATCCAGCTCAGCGAAACTTATTGCACCTACTTGCTGGACAAGACCTGGTGATAGTCACCGATGTGGCAAGTGCGGTGGGAAGATTTCGTGGGGCTGATCCGGAAGGTGTTGGCGCCGTGCTTGATGCTTATGTGGCAAAGGGTGCGCAGAAGATTGAACTCACCACAAATTTCCGAGGTATACCTGCGGCGCAAGCAGTGCGACTCTTTTCTGAATCCGAGGAAGCGCAATACATTGCTTACCAATTTAAGCGGGCTCATCTCATGGGCGGGGTTGCCTATTCGCAGATGGCAGTCATTGTGCGCTCACATGGGCAGAGCGCAGCAGCTATTCGTAGAGCCTTTGCCCAAGTCGCTATTCCTACCGCCGGTGATGTAGAAGCGATTGCCAATAACGCTGCCATTGCACCATTTCTACTGCTTGCACGAGTAGCAACTGGCACGCAACCACTAAACCTGGAAACGGCAGAGAAGTTACTCACCAGCGAATTTGGTGGAGCAACTTCGGTTTCACTGCGGCGCACGCGTGCGGCGCTACTCGCTGCGCGCGATGAATTGCTAGATAAGCGCTCTGGCACGCAACTAATTCTGGATGCCATCACTACTGGTGATGTTGCGATCGAAGATTCAGCCGAGCTATTGCGCATTCACACGCTCTTAGTGGCAGCAAAGAAATCAATTGCCAAGAAGAGTGCCACGATTCACGATCTTTTATGGGCAATCTGGAATAACGCGGTTACCAGCGAGAATGTGAAGATTTCCGAATCATGGCGCACTGCAGCACTTAAAGGTGGCTCCCGTGGAGCCGCAGCTGATCGAGATCTCGATGCCATGATTCAACTCTTTGATTCTGCAGCCCGCCACATTGAACGTTTTCCAGGTGCAAGGCCGGAACTCTTCTTGCAAGAGATTGAGAATGAAACAATTGTTTCTGACCTCATAACTTCGCGTGGAGTGCGCCCTGATGTTGTTGAGATACTAACCGTGCATTCGGCAAAGGGACGACAGTGGAGCCAGGTTGCAGTTGCAGGTGTGCAAGAGGGCACCTGGCCGAATTTGAAGCAACGAAGTTCTTTACTGGGCGCTGAACGATTGGTCGAGCGCGTGCGACATGGTGATGAGCTTGCCCAAACTACGCTGGATATGATTGCTGCAGATTCGCTAGCCCAAGATGAAGCACGTTTATTTCACGTGGCAATTACTCGTGCTTCAGGCTCACTACTTGTCACAGCAGTTGCGCGCGAAGATCTCACGCCATCAATTTTCTTTGAAGATTTTGCGCACTTATGTGGCGCCTCCGATGCTGCTATTGAAATTCCGCGACCACTGACGGCGCCGGCACTTGTTGCCACGTTGCGCCGGGAGGTAACTCTTACTGGGAACACCGGTGCGGCTGCGCTTCTTAAGACTTTGAGCGCTAATGGAATACATCTAGCTGCGCCATCGCAATGGCTGGGAGCAGTGCCCATCACCACCACTGCACCTGTCATCGATGCAAACGCACCAGTGCCAGTTTCACCATCAGGGGCAGAGAACTTTACTGAGTGCGGACTGAAATGGTTTTTGGAAAAGAGTGGTGGCACCGATGGCGATTCCACAGCGCAGTTACTCGGCTCTGTCATCCATGAGTTTGCTCGCCTCAAGGTCGATGAACCGGCAATTACTGATGAACAACTGCAGCACAAACTCCTTGAGTCATGGCCGCTGATTGATGATAGTCAGGGCTGGATAAGCCATGCCGCCCTGGCGCGCGCACAAAAGATGCTGGAGCGATTTTCAATCTTTCACAGTAAGTCATTGGCTGATAACAACCGAAGCGTTGCAGGGGTAGAGCAGAGTTTTGAAATCACGGTAGGGCGAGCGGTCATTCGAGGAAACGTAGATCGAATTGAAGTCGATAGCGATGGCAAGCATTACATCATTGATTTTAAGACTGGTAAGAAAGAGATTTCGGCAGATGATGCCAAGACCAACCTGCAGCTTGCTTGTTACCAACTTGGTGTTGTTCTAGATGGCTTTGCTATGAAGTTAACGTCAACTGCTGTCTCTGGCGCGCAGCTTGTCTATCTGTCAAGTAAAAATAAGAGCTACAGCACCCGCGAACAGGATGCGCTAGTTGATGTTGCTGCCACCCAAACTATTCTGGAAGAGATTGCCGTTGGTATGGGCGGTGCCACATTTACTGCACGCAAGAACGATATGTGTAAGGGTTGCAAGGTCAAACCTTCATGTCCGCTCTATCTTGAAGGTGCGGCGGTGCATCAATGATTGAAAAATACACACCTGATCAGGTCGCACAGATGATTATCTCTATCGATCCGACATTTCATCTTCCATCTGATGAGCAGCGCCCCATCATCTCTATCTTCGATAATCCACTTGAGCCAGCTGTTGTCATTGCTGGCGCCGGCTCTGGCAAGACTGAGACCATGGCCGCGCGCGTTGTGTATTTAGTGGCCAATGGTTTCGCCCGCCCTGATCAAATTCTTGGACTTACCTTCACCCGCAAGGCCGCTGGCGAACTCAATACCCGAATTCGTAAACGCCTACGCCAATTTCAGCAGGCCGCTGATAAGCAAGGAATAGAGCGCACTTTTAGCAGCCTTGAGAGCGCAGTTACTACCTATCACTCCTATGCCGGGCGGTTACTGAGTGAACATGCAATTCGTTATGGCATCGATGCCGATGTGCAGCCTTTGGGTGAGGCAGCGCTCTGGATGTCTGCCAATAAATTAGTACGCGAGTGGGATGACGGCAGCTTTAATTCAAATGATGCAGCAAGTACCGTTGTAAAGGATTTGCTCGGACTTACATCTATGGTCTTAGAACATCGAGTCAGTGTGGATCAAATACGAAGCGCCGATGAGAAAGTCCTTGAAGAACTTGCACAGATGACGGGTGCAACTAACGAAGAGACACGTAAAGTGGCAAAAGTACTTAACCAGCGCATTGCGATGTTGCCTATGATGCAAGCATTTTTGGAGGAACGCAGAAAATCAGGTGAACTCTCATTTGATGATCAGATAGCACTGGCTGCAGATATTGCAGTCAACTTTGCCGATGTCGGTGTACTTGAACGTGCTAAGTATCCGGTTGTGCTTCTGGATGAATATCAAGATACATCGCAATCACAGGTGCGTTTACTTTCAGCGCTCTTCGGTGGCGGCCATCCAGTTACCGCCGTCGGTGACCCTTGCCAATCTATCTATACCTGGCGCGGTGCTTCATCTGGAACAATTAGCGCGTTTAATGCAAACTTTCCAAAGGGCGACGGTACTACCGGTAAGCAGGTCTATGAATTACCGACTACTTATCGAAACGATAGATCAATTCTTGCTCTGGCAAATGAAATCTCGGCTGGCGTGCGAGAACTTGAGGGAATTGACGTTGCGCCTCTTAAGCCTCGCACCGATGCCGGTGCCGGCGATCTCACCTGCGGAATCTTTGAAAATCTTGAGGCAGAGGCAACAGCAATCGCTGAATATTTCGCACCGCTTTGGAATAACCCAAGTCGCTTACAACCGCACCTAAAAGTTCCACGAACCTTCGCTGTTCTGGTGCGAAAGCGAGCACAGATAGCGCTGATTCAAGAGGCGCTAGCAAAGGCTGGAATACCGGCTGAAGTCCTTGGTTTAGGCGGACTTGTGCATGTTCCTGAAATTGCAGATCTAGTTGCAATGCTTAAGGTTATTAACAACCCCAGCGCTGGTGCATCACTGATGCGTCATTTAACCGGGCCACGCATTAACTTAGGTCCGCGCGATATTGCAGCTCTGGGTAGGTTTGCACGCTCGCGCTCGGAATCTCTCTCATCTGATAGTCGCAGTATTGTGAAGAATATTGTTGCCGGCAACCCAGCATCGGCGGAAGCCGATGATCAATTTATTGGAAGTGTCATTGACGCACTTGATGAAATTGAGAAGTGTGATAAATCTAAGTTCAGTAGCGCTGGCTACCAACGACTTGCAACTTTTGCCTCCGACCTACGTCGCTTGCGTTCTCGAGCCTCAGCACCCATTACCGATCTCATCGTTGAAATCGAACGCTATCTGAACTTAGAAACCGAAGTCATGTTACGAGATGGTGGCACACATGGCCGTCGTCACCTTGATCGCTTTATGGATGAAGCAGCTAAGTTTGCTCGCAGCGGTGGCTCACTTTCTGCCTTCTTGCAATGGCTCGATGTTGCAAGTGAAGAAGAAGGCGGACTCAAAGCCGGGGCGCCGGAGGCCGATGCCAGTGTTGTTCAGATTCTCACCGTGCACATGGCAAAAGGCGCCGAATGGGATGTTGTTGCAGTTCCAGGGTTAGCACAGGGCACATTTCCTGGAGCCAATGCAAGTGATCCTGATAATTGGATTACCAATGAACGCCATATTCCTTTTTTACTGCGCGGAGATGCCGACATCCTGCCAACGTTTTCATGGAATGCATCAACAACTAATGCGCAAGCTAAAAAAGCGATAGATGCTTTTGCCCAAGAGTGCGTTGATTTTAAGTTGCGGGAAGAGATTCGTCTTGGCTATGTTGCCATCACACGTGCCCGCACACACTTATTCTGTTCGACTTCGTTCTGGCGCGATGGTGCAAAACCCGTTCCACCATCTGTGCTCTATGAGAAGGTGCAACAGGTAGCAAGTCAGTGCGGCACAGTGCTCAGCGCCCCAACCGCACCAGAGAGCACAGATCGAAACCCGGCCAAAGATATTGAGATCACAGCGCAGTGGCCACAAGATCCACTCGGAAATCGGCGCGCAGCTTTTGATCGCACGGTGGCACTTGTTGAATCAGCTGCGCCGTTAAACCTGGACGCACCTGCAACTGGAGAATTGGCGGAGTTGGTTGAAGATGCTCGAGCAATCATTGCTGAATTTGAAGAGTTTAAGTTAGGTGCGCGCGATGTTGTGTTGCCACCGCGCCTTTCTACCTCCACCCTCATTGCACTGCATGAAGATCCAGTAGAGCTTGCTCGAAACATTCGCCGCCCAATGCCGCGAGCCATGGATGAATATTCACATCGCGGAACAGCATTTCACTTATGGATTGAGAACCATTTCAATGCCAAAACGCTCTTTGATGATGAAGATTTTGATCTGATCACACCTTTTGAGCAAGACCAGAAACTTGAAGATCTCAAAACGAAGTGGCTGGCATCTGAGTGGGCGAAGTTGCAACCGCATGCAGTAGAAGTTCCTTTTGAGACTGTTATTGCTGGCGTGCTTGTGCGCGGTCGCATCGACGCTGTGTATAAGACCAGTAACGGTTTTGAAGTAGTTGACTGGAAGACTGGCTCGAAGACTTTAGGTGAATCATCAGCGGTGCAGCTAGCGGTCTATCGCCTGGCCTGGGCTAAGTTGCAGGCGATTGCAGTTGAGCACGTCTCGGCCGCTTTTTATTATGTTCCTATAAATAAAACAGATCGGCGCGCAAATCTTTTGAGTGAAGATGCGCTCACCGACCTGTTATTACTTAAGTAATTTAGATATCGAAGCGGTCAAGCTCCATGACCTTGCTCCAGGCAGCTACGAAGTCTTCGACAAACTTCGTTGCTGAATCAGCACTTGCATAGACTTCGGAAAGGGCCCGAAGTTCTGAGTGCGAACCGAAGACTAAATCTGCGCGAGAAGCGGTCCACTTAACTTTGCCGGTTTTGCGATCACGCGCTTCAAAGAGCTCGTTCGCACTTGATTGCGCAGCCCACCCATACTTGGTATCAAGGATGTTGACGAAGAAGTCGTTTGTGAGCGTCTCCTTCTTTGATGTGAGTACACCAGTCTTTGAGCCGTCGTAATTTGCACCGAGTACGCGAAGACCACCGACAAGCACAGTCATTTCTGGTGGAGTTAATTCAAGAAACGCAGCCTTATCAACAAGTGCGATTTCAGTAGGGTGTGAGTCAGTTGCACTCTTGTAGTTACGGAAACCATCAGCTGTTGGCTCAAGGTATCCAAATGAGAATACATCTGTCTGCGCCTGAGTGGCATCTGTGCGACCTGGTGTAAAACGCACCTTGGTCTTCACGCCAGCCTTCTTTGCCGCCATTTCCACGGCAACGCTGCCGCCCAAGACAATCAGATCTGCAAGCGAGACCTTCTTCGCTGATTTCTTATTGAAGTTAGCTTGAATCTTTTCCAGAACAGCAAGTACCTTCTTAAGTTCCTTAGGATTATTGGCTTCCCAGCTGATCTGTGGCTCTAAGCGAATGCGAGCACCGTTAGCACCGCCGCGCTTATCTGTTCCACGGAAAGATGATGCTGATGCCCACGCTGTTGTTACCAACTGCGCAGATGTGAGACCGCTGCTAAGAATTCGCTTCTTTAGGATTTCAATCTCAGCCTTGCCAATTACTCGCTTTGAGCGAGCTGGAAGTGGATCTTGCCAGATGAGTTCTTCGGATGGAACAAGGGAACCGAGATAGCGAACGGCTGGTCCCATATCGCGGTGTGTGAGTTTGAACCAGGCGCGAGTAAATGCATCTGCCAGTGCATCGAGATCTTGCGCAAAGTGACGTGAAATCTTTTCATAAGCAGGATCCATGCGAAGAGCTAGATCTGTCGTTTGCATGACAGGTGCATGTGTCTTGCCAGAAATATGCGCATCAGGCACGGCCTTTGCTGCAGATTCATCGGTTGGAATCCATTGAACTGCGCCACCAGGTGACTTGGTCTGCTTCCACTCATACTTAAAGAGAGTTTTAAAGTAGTTGTTATCCCACTTAGTTGGAGTTGATGTCCAAGCACCTTCTAAGCCGCTGGTGATTGTGTCTGAACCTTTTCCAGTTCCAAATGAGTTCTTCCAGCCAAGGCCCATCTCATCGATAGGCGCGCCTTCTGGCTCTGCCCCAACATACTTATCGGGATCTGCCGCACCGTGTGCTTTACCAAATGTGTGACCGCCAGCAATGAGGGCAACTGTCTCTTCATCATTCATCGCCATGCGCGCAAATGTTTCGCGAATATCTACAGCTGATGCAAGTGGATCTGGATTTCCATCCGGGCCTTGTGGATTGACATAGATAAGTCCCATCTGCACTGCAGCAAGTGGCTTCTCTAATACGCGATTACCTGAATAACGTTCATTGGTAAGCCAGACTTTTTCTTTACCCCAGTAAGTCTCATCTGGTTCCCAGACATCTTCGCGTCCGCCACCAAAACCAAAAGTCTTTAGTCCCATTGATTCAATTGCGCAGTTTCCAACAAGAATCATGAGATCTGCCCATGACAATTTCTTTCCGTACTTTTGCTTAATTGGCCATAGTAAGCGACGAGCTTTATCAAGATTTCCGTTGTCGGGCCAGCTGTTAATTGGAGCAAAGCGTTGCATGCCAGCACCAGCGCCACCGCGACCATCGTGTGTGCGATAGGTGCCTGCGCTATGCCAGGCTAAACGAATAAAGAATGGGCCGTAATGTCCATAATCTGCTGGCCACCACTCTTGTGATGTTGTCATCAGCGCTTCAATATCTTTCTTTACCGCTTTGAGATTGAGCTTAGAAAATTCTTTGGCGTAATCAAAATCTTCACCCATAGGATCAGAGACCGGAGAGTTTGCGCGCAAGACCGAGAGATCTAATCTATTTGGCCACCAGTCAGTGTTATATGTGCCAGCGGTATTGAGTTGGCTACCGGAGTATGGGCACTGCGCGGTAACAGATGAGGTAGGAGTTGCAGTTGTGGTCATGGTCGTTCCTCCAGTTAAGAAAAGCTAAAAATAGACTGTCTAGGTACGAGCACAGGCTAGCCGAAGTGAGAAAAATTGTTAATTCGAAAGCTGGATACCGATAGGCAGATGGTCACTTATCCCGGTGCGTGAGATGTCCATCACCGAAAATTCACCTGGATGTAAATCTTTGGCGAGTAGATAATCGAACTTAATCGAAGCTCCCCAGCTGGGGTAGGTGTTGCCTGGCACCAGGGATTTCCAGGGTGATGCCACGGTGGGTATGTTCATCGGCAGATTGAGATCGCCCATGACAAGTGCGCGGGTATTAGATTCTTCTGCAATGTGTAGCGCCCATTTTTTGATTCTACGCAGTTGTCGCAAATTCAATCCTGGCACAAAAGAGAGATGGGTATTCACAATTGTCCAACCATTTTCCAGGACAGCTGCAATTGCAAGACGTGGTTCATCTTTGACGTAAATAAAACGTGGTCTTCCTTTTCCAGTTTCATCACCAGGAACAATCAGCGGAAGTCCAAGTAGGGAGCGACCGAGATTTAATCTGTGCCATGACTTCACTGCAATCTTTGAGACTATTCCAATTCCATAACACTCGTGCATGAGTTCTGGATGAGAACTCTTATCTGTAATTAACTCAGGTTCATGCTCGTTTAATTTTCGCCACGATTCACCGGGTGTTCCAATCACGCTGGGACCCATTGCCCAGTTGCGAGCACCAACGCTCTCTGCGATATCTCGAATCTGCGGGCGAGACTGTGAACGTGGCAGGAAGTGATCGACTTCCTGAAAGCCCATCACATCTGAGTTCAATGACCGCACGGCAGCGGCAAGTTCGGCGGCCGTATCGGGTGAATTCCTAGGTGGGATTGAGATTCCATGCAGGATATTCCACGAGGTGATTCTCACCCCCACACACTAGTAACCTGCACCCGTGAGCGCGATAAATCAACACACCTCCCGCATTGATCGTGCCGGTGAACTTCGGGTGAAGCAGGAATCACTTGATCAATTGTGGCAACGCGCACAAATCTTGCAGATTGCAGAAGGTCGCATTGCAGCAGCTGATTCAAAATTGAGCCTGATCAGAGCCGAACAAGTGGCCGCACACATTTCAGCACACACATTTACTGAAGGAAGTCGCTACTTTTTAGGTTTAGATCTGCAAACCAAAGTACCTTTTTTTGCATGGGATACCGAGTGGGTTGGCACAATCCCGGATGAGGTCAAAGAAGTCGGATTCTCCACTGTTCGTGAGATTGGCTCGCTGCTGAGTGAACAAGAGTTAGAGATTTCATTACATGCCATGGGGTTAAGTAATTGGCATCGGGCACATCCACGATGTCCGCGCTGCGGTGGCGCAACTCGAGTGGATCTAGGTGGAGCGGCGCGGGTGTGTGATGCTGATGGAAGCCAACATCATCCGCGTACCGATTCTGCGGTGATTGTTCTTGTCAAAGATCGAAGTGATCGCATTTTGCTTGGACATCAACCAATCTGGCCAGAAGGTCGCTTCTCTACCTTTGCTGGTTTTCTTGAACCCGGTGAAACATTTGAACAGTGCGTTGCGCGCGAGGTGCTAGAAGAGTCAGCAGTTGCGGTAACAGAGCTCAAGTATTTGGGATCACAACCGTGGCCATTTCCGGCCAGCATCATGATTGCATTTGAAGCGACGACAGATAATCCAGAGCGCGCACAAGGTGATGGGCAAGAAATCACGGAAGTGAAATGGTTTAGCCGCGCCGAGTTAAAGGCTGCGGCCGAAGATGGTTCACTCTTGCTCCCACCATCAATTTCAGTTGCCCGCAAGATGATTGAACGCTGGTTGGGTGAGAGCGCACCCGGCGGCCAGACATGGCGATAGAAGATTCAATACTGGCAGCACTTGATGCTGATCAAAGGGCGGTAGCACTTGCTACACGTGGTCCGGTTTGTGTCATTGCAGGTGCCGGCACCGGAAAAACTCGCGCAATCACACATCGCATTGCATATGCAGCAGCGATTGGCACGATGGATCCGCAGAAAGTATTGGCGCTGACATTTACTGCAAAAGCTGCTGGTGAAATGCGTGCCCGGCTTCGCACCCTTGGTGTGCCGACCGTTGCCGCTCGCACTATTCACTCTGCCGCCCTTAAGCAACTGCTCTACTTTTGGCCCTCAGTATTTGGTGGGCGCACACCAGATCTAATGACAACTAAGACCGGATTTCTCACCGAAGCAATTAATCGTGCGGGTCTAAGTGGCTCGCTGCGCGCTACCAACCGCGAACTGATGCGCGATATTGCCGCTGAGATTGAATGGGCAAAGGTTTCTCAAGTGGGCCCCACTGATTACATCGATGAAGTAAGTAAGCGAATGCAGAAACCTCGCCTTACGCCAGAGCAGATGGTTCAGGTCTATACCGCCTATGAATCAATTAAAAAGCAAGAGCTTGCTATTGATTTCGAAGATGTACTTCTCTTATGTTCTGCGATGTTAGAAGAAGAGCGCGATGTGCGCGAGCGGGTGCAAGACCAATATCGGTATTTCACTATCGATGAGTACCAAGATATTTCTCCCATTCAACAGCGACTGATTAATGCCTGGCTTGGAACGCGCACAGATATCTGTGTCGTTGGTGACCCCGCCCAAACTATTTACTCATTTGCTGGCGCCACCCCGGTATTTCTCAATACATTTACCCAACGTTTTCCGGAGGCCGAAGTTATCCGTTTAACAACTGGATACCGCTCCACTCCGGAAATCACATTTGCCGCCAATGCGCTCTTGCGTCACGGAACTATGGGTCAAGAACTTGTTGCCTTTAATAGCCATGGCTCAAAACCAATTGTCACCGGCTATGGCGATGAGCCGGCCGAGATTGGCGGAGTCATGGCGCAAATCAACGCCCTGTTGGTAAATGGCACCCAGCCACAAGAGGTTGCAATCTTGGCTAGAACTAATGCACAACTTAAGGGTGCAGAGAAAGCGATGCTGGCGCAGAAGATTCCATATCAAGTGCGCAATACGGAAAGATTCTTTGAACGCCGGGAAGTGCGTGATTTCCTCAAGCAAGTGCGGCAAGCATCGGTTATTCCGGCTGAAGGCCAAGGATGGATCGATGAACTACGCTCCCTTGCCCAGCCCTACTTAACGGGTGAAGCAATTGATGGAATTGCTGCGCTGCTGCATTTAGCGCGCGAACTTGATGACGATGATAATTTTTCTCCGAAAACTCTGCGCACATATCTGCGTGAAGTAGAAGATCGAGTGCAACAGAACAATCCACCGACCATGCCGGTTGTCACACTGGCAACGCTGCATGCAGCTAAAGGCCTGGAATGGGAACGGGTATTTCTGATCGGTGCATCAGATGGCCAATTGCCGTTGACCAATAGTTCTGGGCAGGCTGTGATTGAGGAGGAGCGGAGGCTCTTTTATGTGGGGATCACCCGCGCCAAGGCTGATCTGCATATCTCCTATCGGGGTAATCCAAGCCAATTCCTGCGTGAATCAGGCCTTATTTAATTGCCTTGCACGAAGCAATGACCATCTTGTACCCTTTATCTTCGGGTTCTAGAACTACTAGAGCACGAAGTAGAAAGGGATTGAAAATGGCAAATGTCATGACTTCAATCATCACAGCAGGCGCATGCGCTGCTGCACCTTCTGCTGCTTTCACACATTCAACAGCTTCTGCAACCAAGCGTTCACATAAGCGAACAGTTTGGCCCACAGCTACAAAGTCAGCGTTTTACGCCAACTTTTATGCAGTGGATGAGGCTACTGGAGTACTAATCGGATAAAACCGAACAGTCCCACAAGGGCCTCAAATCCACTCGATGGATTTGGAGGTCCTTTTTTATTACCTAAACAAAAAATATAGGAGCAAGACCAACTAGAGAGATAACAGGGGGTGAGAACGATGAGCGTTCTCTTCAGCGAACTACAGGTACCAGGCTGGGCAGAGACCGGCGAAAAGATTGGCCTAAACGATGTGACATTCACATACGACAACGCCAAGGCTTTCACCCTGCCATGCCATCAAGCTGACCCTGAACTCTTCTACTCAGAGACAGATCAGGGAATTGCAGAGGCGAAGGCGCTCTGTGGCACATGTCCGGTGCGCAACAAGTGTCTGGATGGCGCGCTCTCACGCCAAGAACCGTGCGGGGTGTGGGGTGGTCAGCTCATCGAAGATGGCGTGATCATTGAACGTAAGCGTCGGGCAGGTAGACCACCACGTCAGGTGATTGCAGCTGCGCGCATTGTTCAGAACGAGCAAGCACTGGCTTAAGTCGGGTAATTGGCTTAACTTAAAAGGCACACCCACAGAGTGGGTGGCGAGGGATCGCCACCACCTGTGGGTAGGCAAGTAATTGATAGTCAATTGAAATGGCTATTCCGAGCAGCGCTGAGAAGTCTGCCGCCGTATCTGTCTGATTAGCGACAGTGGTGGCATCACAAAATTGCACAATCAATGAAGCCGCCATCGCCGCAATAAAATGAGCGGCAATTTGTGGGTATTCCTTTGCAACATCTGGCGTGAAATCAAGTAGATCTACCACACCACGTTGTTCCCTGGATGAAAGCTCATAGCAACGCAGGCAGGGACTCACTCCCGGAATTACGAGTGGACCAATCAGTGCGCTGTCTGCGCGTGGAGAAGGAATGATGAGAAATTTCTCGCCAGAGCTCATCCAGAGTGAAAGAGTTTCGGGATTGATATCACCGCAATGAATACGTAAATCAGGAGTTGATGCCTCGTCTAGATAATTCTCTTCGCGATCAAGTGGAAATAACGCAAGTTCTCTTCTCATCATCTCGCAATGGCTCTTAAAGGCCGTCCCAGTATCTGATTGCCGGAATGTCGAAAGTGCCATATCGATATCACCAATCAGCGGATATCGCCCACGAGAAGTCGGGGTAAAGCGCACCTGGGAAAACCCACTTGCGAGTAGAAGTGAATAGAGAAGTGTGGCAACTCGATTGTTTCCAGAAATTTCGCAGAGGTAATTTTGCCGGGAACTTAATGTTTCAACGCCGCCATCGATAACACCAGCAATCCAATTAGTTTGGTTTAACTCAGGTGCGCACCGGCGTTGTAGTTGTTGGACTCCAGCATCAACTGCGGGTCTACTATTTTTCTTCACTCGGTTATCTAACTTCGAGACAAAACGTTGGGAAACTCTGAGCACACCTTGCTTGTGGTTGATTAATTCTTCTACTTCGAGTTGAGCTAAGAGCGCGCTCACTGTTGCACTAAGTACGTTGGGTGTTTGCAGGATCTCTTTCTCAGACTTTCCGGCAACGAGTGCCAGAGCGATCACCTTCTCTTCCGGGGTGTAGATCCGAATGACTCGCTTAAGAGTTCCTAGGAAGTATTGGCCGGGTGTAGTGCTCTGACTTAGCGCAACACCGCCCTTGAGTTCTCTCATGTGGCAAAGGATGCGCACTTGCCTCGGCCTGAACTTGCCAGCGCCGCCGCCGCTGTGTGCAAGGCGAGTGTTTTCTCACCCTATGAGTGCAGGGGAGTACTGCGCGTAAAAAAATAACCCCCGCTCAGTGAGCGAGGGTTATTTCTACGTATAAGCGGTGACTTATTCTGCCTTCTTGCCGAGAATGCGATTTACCTTGGTGCCACACACTGGGCAAATACCCTGTGCCATGCGACGACCAGACTCAGAGATCTTTACTGTTCCTTCAAAATCACGCTTCGCTTTGCACTTAACGCAGTAAGCGTCACCCTTGTATGTCTCTACCTCTGCCATTTTTGCCTCCGTTCGACTCATGAGCTAGGCGCCATGCGTACTGGTTAAAACAGTACTCTGCGCCACGCTCAAAATCGGGGAAATCACGCGTAGATTCCCTTACATCTTTATTCCAAGGTTTATCGAAGGCTTATCGAAGGAAGTCAGGGCAGTTTTGAGAGTTCGGTGGGGGCCAGAAGGGCGCGTTCGGCCGCCTCATAGCCATCCAGATAAGCAGTTGCCAACTCAGAGTCCTCAAAACGGGATAAAACTTCGGTGAATCCTTGTCCGTGGTCGAAGTATTGAAGGTGGATGGCTTCATGGAAGAGCACATAGTCCCGGGCGTATTCAGGAGCTAGCTTCAAACGGTCTGAGATTCTGATGGTGCGATCAACGCTGGTACATGAGCCCCAGCGCTCGCGCATCGGCCTGAACGTGACAGAAACGGGGCGAATAGTGATTTCGGGAGCCAACTCGGTGAGTAATTCATCGATACGCCGGGCCAAATCTGCCTCACCAGGGGTCTGGGACTGCTCTTGGCTGCGAATCTTGGCAATCATCTCGGGCACGATCACTCGTTCGTCAGCTTTACTCAAGCGCGCTGGAATGGAGATGACAATTCTTCCACCCTGTCGATAGGCAGAGATACTTTTCTTTCGCCGAGCAGAGCGAATGACGATGATTTCGCCTTCGCCGAGCCCGGGCAGAGTCTCTTCCTCGAATTCGCCCGGAAAGTCTGAAGTACTCATTGAGGAAATGTAATAGAAAAAGATTTCAATCAAGAAGAATTCAGAATATTTGACAAGAAATTTTTCTTGTGTCTTCGCGATTTACATTTGATTCCAGCAAAAAACTCTCGTACTTTGCTCATACGAAGTCCTCGGATAACCGTTTGATATCTGCAAGGGGAAGGCAGATATTAAAATGTGCGCCCGGGGACTTCGCTTTTCTTTTAGGGCAATTTAGAGCAGGCCGCTGAGGTCATCTGGAATCTGGGCAGATTTCATGAATTTTTCAGGATCGAGTAGCTCTTGTGCACTTGGCAAAATCCCACTCCAGATCTGATCACGAGCTGCAATATCTTTGACTTCGCGAATCTTCTGCCAGAAGGCGCTCGCTTCTCGTGCCAGTCGAGGAGTTACTTGCAATCCAAGAAGTGAAGAGAAGAGTTGTTGTGATGGTGCGCTCGTTGCACGTTGGCGCCGGTAGATCTCGCGAAGTTGGGCAAGTGCTGGCAAGCGATTACCCGCAGCTTGTGTGGTCACTTCATCTGCCCAACCATCGACAAGTGCAAGAACTGTTTCAAGTTTAGAAAGTGCAGCGCGTTGTGCTGGTGTTTCCTCCGGTGTAAAGATCCCTTTATTAAGCGCAATCGAGAATGAATTCTCGCCAGATTCCGGATTCATCTGGGAAGGATCAAAGTTCTGCATTGCATCTTCGGCTTGGCGTTGAATTGCATCCATATCGATATGAATTCCGCGACCATAATCAACAATGGCGCTGCGAATATAGGCAACGATCCAAGGATTATGTTCGAATAATCTTGCTACCGCGGCTTCCCGAAGTGCGTGAAAGATATAGACCTCACTCTTTGGGATCTCAAGATCAGTGCTCCACTTTTCAATATTTTCCGGAATCAATACTGGGTGCGCCGGGGTAAGTAAGGGCAGCCCCACATCGTGCACACCTGTGGCCGAGGCCGAGATTGAGCCAATGGCTTGGCCCAATTGGGTGGCGATCATGGAGCCAATAAATGTGCGCAATAGACCGGTGATGGCGCCCATGGAGTTGGCCATCTCTTCTGAACTTCCCGATGCATCATCTAGTAGCCCTGAGATTGCAGTGGAGAGTCCAGTAGCAAGTGGCTCCATTGTCTGGTGCCAGCCATCGAGTGTGAGATCCACCCAATCGAGTCGACTCACGGCGCGTGGGGAAGAGGAGGATTGCGTTGCTGGAAAATGTGTTGCCTCATTGAGCCAGAGATCAGAAATTTCAAAGGCGCTAGCAACCACACTGACATCTTTAGTGCCGATTGGTTCTGACCCTTGCGCTTGCACAAATTTCTTTGCCGTATCTCGCACGACGTTCTTGGGAAGTGCGTCTGTGCTACCACTAGCAAAGGCGGCAAATGGATTGATAAAACCTGCTGGATTTATTCCCATCTGTTCAAATTGTTTCTGAATTTGTTCCTGCATTTGGCGCATCATCGCTGAAAAATCTTCCGGCTTCTTACCTTCTTCATCTCCATCATCTGGAGTAAATCCAAAAGGTGACATGTGTAACCCTCTTTTCTCTTTCCGCACCGCGCTGTCTTCTGGTTCGAGTCTATTCAGATGCATCGAAATAGGCAGTGCCAAAATTCGATACATCTAGATCTATTGCAACCATAAGGGTCAGCACTTTCTTCCCAGAACGGGTAGGCTCTTTTCTATGATCCTTCTTGACTCTAGCTCTGCAATAGTCGCGGGCAGTAGCACTTTTGCCGCCTTAATTTGGTGGGTAGTACCGATAAGTGCACTCATCGGAGGAATTGGCTACGTCCTGTGGATCTCAAAATTTAAAGGAAAATTCGAATCCGAAACAACGAGATCGGTAGGAAACTTCCAGCGTTTTCAAGACTCTTTTCGCACCGAAACTCAAGCACCGGTAACCCAGGTGCCAGAGGCCCAAGTGCCAGAGGAACAAGTGCCAGAGGAACAAGTGCCAGAGGAACAAGTGCCAGAACATCGAGATAACTAGTTCGTAATTTATGCACAGTCCTCGAATTCCACTTCTTCGAGCGCCGCACGCGCTTGCCAGAACAGGTTATAGACAGACTTCTAGAATCACCAGAGTCTTAATCTCGTTATTTCTTATCGCCCCCCTCGTTCTCCCGGTAAATTTCGTTTTGATTAATCCTGGCGAAGGAAATCCACTTTTTCCAAAGATGCTCAAAGTTAATTCAGTAAAAACTTATCCCGTCGATGGTCAGATGTTTCTTCTATCTATCTGGGTCACTAACCCCCAAACGCTGGTGCTGGGATTTCAAGTTCTTCACTGTTGGGTTAAGCCGACATGTGTTGTCACCCCACGTTCGGTTATCTATCCCAAAGCAACTGATGACAAGGCTCAATTAGCCGAAGGTGCTAAAGAGATGAAGCAATCGCAAAATTCGGCGATTGTGGCAACGAAGAAACTCTTTGCCAAGAAATATCCTGAGCTAAACCTTGCTGGGCTTACCGATGCCTCCCTAAAAGTTTCCTTGAAAAATACTGGCGGTCCAAGTGGAGGGCTTATTTTCTCACTCGGTCTAGTAGAACTCTTATCACCTGAAAATCTTTTGCAAGGAAGAAAGATTGCAGCCACCGGAACAATCTCAAAGTCAGGTGCGGTGGGGGCAATCGGTGGCGTCCAGGAGAAGATTGTGGCGGCCCGCGCAGCTGGCGTCGAGCTACTTTTCATCTCCCGACAAAACTGCGATGAGATCTCGGGTGAGGTAGAGGGATTGAAAGTAATTGCCGTTTCAACCCTAGAGCAGGCTTATACGGCTCTTAAAGATGGGGGAAATTCCGATTTTCGAGGCGTCCAGGGGTGCACTAATCTATCGGCATGAATAGAAATCGTAGCTCGCTTGTCATCACTGTCGGAATATTGGTTGCACTAGCAGCTGCAACGCTTTACTTCAGCAGCTTTTATATCGACTGGCTCTGGTTTAAATCTGTAGATTTCACATCCGTATGGACAACAGTTCTTGTCACAAAGATTCAGCTCTTTTTTCTGATCGGGTTAATTACCTCCTTCGTAATCTCACTCAATATCTGTATTGCATATAGAACTCGTCCGCTCTATGTTCCAACAAGCATTGAAGTTAACGGCCTTGAGCGTTTGCGCGCACAGATTGAACCGATTCGACTCTTAGTCTTTGCCGGAATTTGTCTAGTCCTTACCTATTTTGCCGGATCTTCCGGAATGGCGTTCTGGCGCCAGTGGTTACTCTTTAGAAACTCAACTGAATTTGGCGTCAAGGATCCCCAGTTCAATCTTGATATCTCCTTCTTTGCCTTTAGACTCCCAATTTTCCAGGCTCTGATTGGTTGGGGGATTTCAACTCTCATCTTGGCAGCACTTGCGAGTGCATTTGTCCATTACATGTATGGCGGAATTCGCACCGCTGTGCAAACTGACCGAACAACAGTTGCAGCCAGAGTTCAGATTTCGATCCTGCTCGGACTCATTGTTCTACTCAAAGCTGTTGCTTACTGGTTTGATCGCTTTGCCCTCGCACTTAAAGAGAGTGCTCTCATCACTGGACTGAAATTTTCTGATGTTAACGCGCTTTTGCCGGCAAAGGCGATTCTTGCCGCCATTGCCGTTGTGTGTTCGCTTCTTTTCTTTGCCAACATCGTCCGTCGCTCATGGCTATTGCCAGCAGCAGGTACGGCGCTGCTTGTTATCTCTTCAGTTCTCATCGCTGGTATTTATCCAACTGCGATTCAGCAATTTCAGGTGAAACCATCTGAGTCATCTAAGGAAGCTCCCTATATTGAGCGCAATATTGCAGCTACCCGCGCTGCCTATGACCTCAACGGCGTTGAGATTCAAGATTACGACGCCACGCTATCTACCAGTGCTGGGCAACTTGCAAAGGATGCGTCCACTATAGCCAACATCCGATTGATGGATCCGAATGTAATTTCTTCAACCTTCCGCCAGCTTCAGCAGATTAAGCCGTATTACTCATTCCCGCAGTCACTTGATATTGATCGCTACACAATCGATGGAGTTTCTCGTGATGCTGTTGTAGCTGTTCGCGAACTTAATATCGAAGGTAACCCAAGTCGAAATTGGATTAATGATCACTTGGTATACACACATGGCTTTGGTTATGTCGCTGCGTTTGCAAATACCGTGGATGCAGATGGAAAGCCAAGTTTTGCAGTCGGCGATCTGCCACCGACTAAAGGCTTAGGTGAGTTCCAGCCCCGTATCTACTTTGGTGAGAATGTTCCTGACTACTCAATTATTGGTGGAAAGAAGACTGAATCTCCAGTTGAATTCGACTATCCAGATGATAGTTCTGCAAATGGTCAGAAGAATTACACATACACAGGAACTGGTGGAGTTGCCGTTGGTAGCACCATTAATAAGTTGCTCTTTGCAATTAGGTATCAAGAGCAGCGAATCTTGCTATCTAACCTCATTAATGCGGATTCTAAGATTCTTTACAACCGTTCACCTCGGGAACGTGTAGCAAAGGTTGCTCCATGGCTAACACTCGATGGTGATCCATACCCATCAATTGTCGATGGCAAAGTCACATGGATTATCGATGGTTACACAACAAGTGCTGGCTATCCGTACTCTCAAACCACATCACTTTCCACAGCAACTGCTGATGCGCTGACAGCGAATTCAACATCAATTACTGCTCAGACAAATACGAAGGTGAACTACATTCGAAACTCTGTCAAAGCAACTGTCGATGCCTACAACGGAACCGTCACGCTCTACCAGTGGGATGAGAAAGACCCTGTCCTTAAGACCTGGATGAAGGCATTTCCAAATACGGTAAAGGCGAAGAGCACCATGTCTAAGGGACTACTGGAGCATGTTCGCTACCCAGAAGATATGTTCCGTGTTCAACGCGAAATCCTAAGTTCGTATCACGTGAACAACGCAGCTGCCTTCTACGGTGGACAAGATTTCTGGCGGGTACCGCGCGATCCTTCTACTTTCGGAGCAAATGCTGGTGCGCAGCCGCCGTACTACATGACTGTGCAGATGCCAGGTTCAAAGACACCGGCGTACTCGCTAACGACTCCATTTGTGCCACGAGGTGGACGTGAAAACCTTTCTGCATTTGCTGCCGTGAATTCAACAGCGGGTCCGGATTATGGAAAAATTACTGTCCTGCAATTACCGCGCAGTACAGCTATCGCAGGACCATCTCAGGTTGCATCAAACTTCGAAGCCAAGCCAGAAGTCGCAAATGCACTCTCACTACTGCGACAAGGTGGATCTGATGTTGTACTCGGTAACTTACTTACACTTCCAGTCGGAAATGGTTTGCTCTACGTGCAACCTGTCTATGTGTTAGCGACTGCTAACTCGGCTGCATATCCACTACTTCAGAAAGTGTTGGTCTCATTTGGAGATGTGATTGGTTTTGATAGTTCGCTCAAGGGTGCACTGGATCAAGTATTCGGTGGCAACTCTGGAACGTCTTCATCAACGGCAAATCCAACAACGAGCAACAGTTCTGCTGATCTTGCAAGTGCGCTACAAAGTGCTAAGCAAGCAATTGCAGATGGACAAGCCGCACTTGCTAAGGGCGACTTCTCAGCTTATGGTCGCGCACAAGATCGACTTAAATCAGCTATCGCTGCTGCACTCGCTGCACAATCGCGCAAGTAGTCATTTACACCTGCACACATCACCGATTTGGTGATGTGTTGTAGTTGCGCTTATGATTGCGCTTCCGACGCGGGGTGGAGCAGCTCGGTAGCTCGCTGGGCTCATAACCCAGAGGTCGTAGGTTCAAATCCTGCCCCCGCTACCAATGAAGTATCGAAGAGATGAAATATCTGGGTTTTGTGCTTGTTATCTAATTCTCAGTGAGTGCGTAACAACAAATAGGCTGCTGATAGCCATGGCAGCTGCGGCATACATAGGTGAAGCAAAACCAACTGCGGCAATTGGAATTCCAATCACGTTATAGGCAAATGCCCAGGTGAGGTTTCCTTTGATGGTTGAAAGTGTGCGCTTTGATAAATCAAGGGCATCAACGACACTCATCAGCGCTGGTCGCATCACCGTAATGTCAGCGGTGGAAATTGCAACGTCAGTTCCGGTACCCATGGCAATACTGAGATCTGCAGCAGCCAAAGCTGCGGCATCGTTAACGCCATCACCAATCATCAACACTCGGTGACCATCTCTTTGTAGTGAAGAAACCTTTGCCAATTTATCTTCCGGCAGCACCTGGGCAAGAACTCGATCAGGACTAATTCCAACTTGCTGGGCAACCGATGCCGCACTTTCAGCATTGTCGCCTGTGAGTAACCAGGTAGTGATTCCGCGCGATTCAAGTGCTGCAATAGTTGCGGCCGAATCGAGCTTAATCTGATCTCCTGATGCAAAGACGGCAAGTGCAACGCCGTCCCATGCAAGTACTGAGACTGCCTGTGAATTACTCTCAGCGCGAGATATTGCCTCAGATATCTGTCGATCAAATTCAACACAGCTATGTGAAATTGAAGCTGGCGAACCAATCAGTACAACTGGTGACTTCAGGCCCACATTGACGCGAGCAGCAACGCCGGCCCCAGGTGTTTGGGTAAATTCGGTAACAGGTAACTGTGTTGCTTGATGTGTAAGTGCGTAAGCGGTGATTGCTTGCGCAGTCGGATGTTCGCTCTGGCTTTCCAGGGTTAAGGCAGTTGAGAGAATGTTGCTTTCGGTCAATAAGCCTGCAAACTCACTTCCCAGAACTTTCTGTGCTGATACCGGAATAACTACCTCGCGAATATGCATGGATCCATCGGTGAGAGTTCCGGTCTTATCAAGCACTGCCACATCAATGCTTTGAGAAATCTCAAGTGCTTGTGGGTTACGAATAACGATGCCTCGTAGCGCTCCGCGGCCCGATGCCACCAAGAGCGCAACGGGAGTGGCTAATCCGAGTGCGCATGGGCAAGCGATCACCAGGACCGTGATTGCCGTAGATATTGAGAACGAGAGGGATTTATCTGCGATGAAATACCAATATCCAAATGTTGCCAATGAAAGGGCGGTAACGACCGGAACGAAGATTGATGCAATCTTATCTGCGAGTTTTTGAATGGGTGCTTTACTTCCCTGCGCAGTGACAACCATTGCAGTGATGCGTGCTAATTCGGTATCGCTACCAATGCGGGTAGCGCGAACGATGATTCGTCCGTTGTTATTCATCGCAGAACCAATTACGCGAGATCCTGGTGAAACTTCAACTGGGGCAGATTCGCCGGTAATAAGTGAATTATCTACCGAACTTTGCCCTGAAATGATTATTCCATCGGTTGCAATACGCCCACCTGGCTTCACCACAAATTCATCGCCTATGACCAGATGAGATATTGGGATGAGAACTTCAACTCCAGCTCGTACAACAGAAACTTCTTTCGCACTGAGTGCCAAGAGGGAAGAGAGAGCGCTGCTGGCGTTGCGCTTAGCGCGTGATTCAAGATAGCGCCCGAGAATGACAAAGAAGAGAACGCCTGCAGCAACTTCGGTATAGACATCGCCCTCATTCGTATACGTTGCATAGATTGACCACGCATATGCACTAATTGATCCCAGTGAAATCAAAGTATCCATAGTGGGATGAATGATGTTGCGAATAGCTGCTCTATGAATAGGCCATGCAACGAAGAGTATGAGTGGGGTAGTAATAGCAAGAACTAACCAAGATGCAAATAGATGATCGGCGTGTGGTGGTTGCGCAATCCCGTAATCTTCAAAGAGTGAAATGAGCCAATCATTGATGGGTTGGTGCCAGCTCATCACCATCGAAATTACCACTGCAGGAATCGCAAATACTGTTGCAAAGAAGAGAGCTCGGGCGGCGCCTTTGCGATGTAAAGCAGGGTCAGAGTTATCTGCGAGCAGGGTTGCCGAATAACCAGCAGATTTCACTTGTCTTATGATTTCATCCGGTGATAAATCAGATGGTCCAAGAACGTGCACTGTCTCTGAAGCGAAATTAACGGAGGCAGATACTCCAGGCAGCTCATTGAGTTTGCTCTCAATGGTGTTGACACATGAAGAACATGTCATCCCACTGATAGCGAAAGTTTGCGCTACCAGAGCGCTCTTCTGAAGCCCGCTAGCTTCGTTTGGCATTTTCTGGCTCATCTTGCTACTACCTTATGCGTTCTTCGGACGAAGAGATTGAACTGCATAGTCGTGTAGGGCTGAATTTGTGGAAAGCCCGTTACCACCGTGAGATCCATTTTTTCCATCCAGATTGCTAAATCGCCCACCAGCTTCACGAACAATAATGTCGAGTGCTGCCATATCCCATAGCGCTAGTGATGGCTCAGCAGCAATATCTACTGCACCTTCTGCCACCAACATATGTGACCAGAAATCACCATGCGCTCTGGTGCGCCAAGCACTTTGTAGTAAGTGTTGGAAATTCTCTAATCGATTTCCCCAGCCAATCAAGTCAGAGTAGGAAATTGAGGCATCTTCAATCTTTGCAACTTGTGAAACCGAGATTTTTTTTGGTCTTTGGCCATTAACAATGACGAAGGCTCCGCCGCCGACAGTTGCATACCAACGGCGAAAGAGTGCGGGTGCACTGACTACTCCTGCTACGACGACTTCACTTCCATCGTCCTGTTTCGCAACTAATGCGATGAGTGTTGCCCATGTGGGCACACCACGCATGAAATTCTTTGTGCCATCGATGGGATCAATAACCCAGTAACGATCTCTTTCTAGCCCTTGGGTTCCGAACTCTTCACCGACAATTCCATCATCCGGCTGATCTCTATCAAGCATCGCGCGAATTGCAGATTCGGCAGATTTATCGGCATCAGTAACCGGAGTGTTATCCGGCTTAGTTGTAATTGTTAAATCAAGTGCTTGATATCTAGCCAGTGTGATGGCATCTGCGGCATCTGCTAAACGGTGTGCAAGTGCTAAATCTTCACCGTAATGAGTACTCATATTCCCAGTCTAACCCTCGTCCTCGGCGAGCTTGACTTCAAGCAACGAGCGAAGACTGGTGACTCTCCTTAAACGCTCGACCTGTAACGAAGGATCAGATTCAATCCAAGGATTAAGCGAACAGGAAATTTCATGGTGTGAGCAGTTAGGCATGCAGGTTTGCGTGACTTGGTAAACATCTGGGAATGATTCAATGATGCGATCTTTATTCAGGTGAGATAGTCCAAAGGCGCGAATACCTGGAGTATCAATAATCCATCCGCCATTTTCAAGAGGAAGTGCAATCGCACTTGATGAGGTGTGGCGCCCGCGCCCAGTGACATCGTTAACATCACCAGTCATTCGATCTGCATCGGGTACTAGATCATTGATGAGTGTGGATTTTCCAACACCAGAATGTCCAACAAGAACCGAAATCTTATCATCGAGAATTTCCAAAATAGTTGTGATGTCTCGTGTGCGAGCATCGGTCTTTGATGACGTTGTAATAATATCAACGCCCAGTGCCTTGTACTCTTGAATGAATTCAGGAACAGGAGACACATCAACTTTTGTTACGATTATGATGGGCTTAATCGATTCGTGGAAAGCGCTGACAAGGAAGCGATCAATGAGCCCACGACGAGGCTCCGGATTAGCCGATGCCACAACAATTAATAACTGATCGATATTTGCAACAATCGTGCGCTCAACACGTGCGACATCATCGACAGTTCTGCTGAGCGAATTTGTGCGCTCGTTAACAACAACTATGCGAGCAAGTGAGCCTTCGCTACCGGTGACATCTCCAACGATTTCAACGAGATCACCGACAACCACTGATTTAGGGCCAAGTTCGCGAGCTTTCATGGCGGTGATGATTACTCCTTCATCAGTCACGCAGGTGGTGCGACCACGATCAACTGTGGTGACAAATGCTGTGATTGAATCTGAATGAGAAGGTCGATCTTTTGTGCGCCTGCGAGTAGTTCGAGATGGCCGAATGCGAGCATCGGATTCGTCGTATTCGCGAGGACTCATAGAACCAAACTCTTCCAGAGCCCTGGGAAATCGGGCAGCGTCTTACGTGTTGTGGCGACATTTTCAATCATGACATCCAGCGTAACAAGGCCAATGACAGCGCCAGCCGTTGCTAATCGATGATCATCATAGGTATGAAATGTTCCACCATGAAGCGGGGCCGGTGTGATGTGTAGTGCGGTCTCTTCTTCAACAACGCTTCCACCGAATGCGTTAATTTCTCGGGTAAGGGCTGCCAAACGATCAGTTTCGTGCAAACGAAGGTGACCGATACCGCGCAGATGAGAAGGTGAATCTGCAAGGGCGGCAAGGGCGGCAATAGATGGAGTGAGCTCACCAACGTCATGGAGATCTATATCAATTCCATGAAT
>SHUV01000008.1 GCA_009694515.1 Candidatus Planktophila sp.
CAAGTTCAACCGTTATGGAGACATCATCGGTGGAGCTGACGTTGGTGGTTACCTAGTAAAAGATGGGAAGATTAAGTACGACGGGGTTGCTTAATCCGTTGGTAATTAATTCTTCGCTGTAAATATGAAGTAATGCGTGGCTGCACCCGGATCTCTATTCGGGTGTGGTCACGTTTCATAGTTCATCTGTAGTTCAACAGAATGGTCGACATGAATTTTTCAGTAATAACGACGCAGTTTTGGTCCCTGATACTTCAGGGGCTAGCACTCGGGCTCATATATTCACTCGTCTCACTCGGGTACACCATGGTGTACGGAGTTTTGAGACTCATTAACTTTGCAAATTCTGAAGTATTTATGCTCGGAACTTTTGCTGTTCTTTGGATCGAGATCAATTTTCTCGGTCACCCAATTAATGCAGAACCCCTGACTGGCTTCAAACTTGTTTACACACTTGTGATAGCCCTTGTTGGTTCCATGATTGCATGCGCAGTAATCGCGGTATTGGTTGAGTTTGTCGCCTATCGACGTCTTCGCTCTCGTGGCGCCGGTCGATTAGCATCTCTAATCTCTGCAATTGGAGTTTCAATTTTCCTTTTGGAATCCATGCGGATGTTCACTGAGTCCAGGCCACAAACTGCCCCACGCCTACTTGATAAGTGGACATTTGGTGAAATTGCAGGTGCCAACTTTAGGATCGACACGATGTTGGCGATTGTTGCTCCCATCATTATCTTCGTGATCCTGGATCAATTTGTTAACCGCTCTCGACTAGGAAAAGCTATCCGGGCCGTTTCGATGTCTGAAGAGAATGCGAAGTTGATGGGCATTGATATCAATCGGGTCATTTCACTGACATTCCTCATCGGTGGGCTCACTACAGGTGCGGCGGCTTTCCTTTACACAACCGTATATGAGAACACCGTCTTTAATGTGGGTTTCAATATGGGAATAGCTGCCTTCACTGCGGCAGTGCTCGGCGGTATCGGAAATATCCGCGGTGCTTTCTACGGAGGTCTTGCGCTAGGAATGCTTGAGCAATTCTCGTCCGCAATCTTAGGGTCACAGTGGAAAGCAGTTACTGTCTTCGTTGTACTCGTATTAATACTTCTTTTTAAGCCAAGCGGTCTATTTGGCGAAGCAGTTCAGCAGACGAGGACCTGATGGCAAAATTAAGTAACTTCAACCTAAGAGATAAAGGTGCCGCCATATGGACTGGATGGAGCCGTCCTGTCCGCACTGTTTTTGTTCTCAGTGTCGTAACTTTGGTGGGACTTCTCCCGTTCGCTGCAGCATGGGGTCCAACAAGTTTTCTTAACACCCCAATTACTTCCTTTGAAAATGTTTTGGTCTATCCCGTAGGGATGTTTGTTCTGATGGCACTCGGACTTAATATCGTTGTCGGAAAGTCAGGGCTGCTTGACCTTGGTTACATTGCTTTCTTTGCTATCGGTGCATATTCCCAGGCAATTCTCTCCACACTTCATGGGTGGAACACATGGCAGATCTTGCCATTCGGAATTCTCTTCGCCATGTTTTCCGGACTTCTTCTCGGACTGCCTGCGCTGCGTTTGAGAGGAGACTACTTAGCAATCATCACTCTTGGTTTTGGTGAGATTGTGCGAATCGTTTTCCTTAATTTGTCAGTTACTGGAGGCCCGAATGGAATAGCCGGCATTCCTAACCCGCCAACTATTTTTGGGTTCGAGTTCAATTTGACCTACCCAGAACATTTCTTCTGGCTTGTCTTTGCCATGATTCTGCTAGTAATTTGGATGATTCGTCGCTTTACCGTGCGCAGGCCAGGACGAGCTTGGGAAGCTATACGTCAGGACGAGGACGTCGCGGCTCTGATGGGCGTAAATACTCTTGTATACAAGCTTTGGTCATTTGTTATTGGTGCCGCTGTTGCCGGCGCGGCTGGTGTCATTTATGCATCAAAGGTAATGGTTATTTCACCGGATATGTTTAAGTTTGATGTCTCCATTCTTATTTTGGCTTGCGTGGTCTTCGGAGGAATTGGAAATATTTGGGGGGTTGTGCTGGGAGCTGGAATTCTTGCCTACCTCCCCGAGAGAATTCGATTCATTTCAGATGCTCGCCAGGTAATTTTTGGATTGGTTCTCATTATTATGATGAACCTCAGACCTGATGGACTTTTACCACGTAAGAAACGTGAAAAGATTCAAGAGAAGAGGACGATGTAATGTCGAAAAAACTTCTCGAACTTAAGAATGTCACGATAAAATTTGGTGGTGTTACAGCGTTAGATCAGCTGAACTTCCAGGTTGATGAGGGCGAGATTTGTGCACTCATTGGACCTAACGGAGCTGGGAAAACAACGGTCTTCAACGTAGTAACCGGTGTTTATCCAGTTACTTCTGGTGACATTATATTTAATGGTGAGAACCTCAAGGGTAAGCAACGTCATCAGGTTGTTAAAAGCGGCCTTGCGCGTACATTCCAGAATGTGCGCCTTTTTGGAGATATGACAGCGCTGGAAAATGTCATTACTGCGACAGATGTACATAAGAAGACTGGGCTCGTGCGTGCACTCATTGGCACTCCGTTGAATCGTCGCGAAGAGCGCGAGAGCAAAGAACGAGCACTAGAACTTCTTGAGTTTATGGGAATCGATCACCGCGCCGATCAGCTAGCGAAGAATCTTCCATATGGTGATCAGCGACGTCTTGAAATCGCGCGTGCGTTGGGTACTGAACCAAAATTACTTCTCCTTGATGAGCCAGCTGCGGGATTTAACCCGGCGGAGAAGGTTGCTCTGGCTGAAAGCATCAATAAGATTCGTGACAAGGGATATACAGTGCTTCTCATTGAACACGACATGTCACTGATTATGGGAATTTCTGATCGTGTTGCAGTGCTGGATTTTGGTCAGAAGATTGCAGATGATCTTCCATCGGTTGTGCAAAATGACCCTCGAGTAATTGAGGCCTACCTGGGAGTACCTGCAGATGAATCTTGAAATCAAAGACCTTCGAGTTCACTACGGCAAGATTGAAGCGATTAAAGGCGTATCAGTTGTTGTCAATCAAGGTGAAATTGTCACTCTGATTGGTGCTAATGGCGCGGGTAAGACAACGATTCTTAAAACCATCTCTGGCTTGCGTCCGGTTTCCAGTGGAAGCATCACACTCGATGGTGAAGATATCAACAAGATTCCAGCCCATAAACGGGTAGATCTTGGTATTTCGCAGGTCCCTGAAGGTCGTGGAATATTTCCTGGTATGACAGTTCTTGAGAATCTTGAGATGGGAAAGTTCAATCGCAAGGATCGTAAATCAGAGATGCAGGAAGATTTGGACCGCATTTATTTCTTGTTCCCTCGTTTGAAGGAGCGCACAGCGCAAGCAGGCGGCACTCTTTCAGGTGGCGAACAGCAGATGCTAGCGATTGGTCGTGCCCTGATGGCTCGTCCAAAAGTATTGCTCCTTGATGAGCCATCTATGGGGCTAGCACCACAGATGATTGCAAATATTTTCCGCATCATTACCGAGATTAATAAGCAGGGCGTGACTATTCTCTTGGTTGAGCAAAATGCCCAGCAGGCGCTACAGCGTGCTCATCGTGCCTACATCCTGGAAACTGGAAACGTAACGAAGGAAGCGAAAGCATCAGATCTACTTAATGATCCAGCTGTACGCGAGGCATACCTAGGAACAGGTGCGCACTAGCTTGAAGTTATTTATCTAAAATGAGGCAGGTGATGCGAGCTGTACAAGTTCGCTGACCTGCCTCGTTTGTTATTACGATCTCATAGACACATAACGTGCGTCCCAATGAAATAGGGGTGGCAACTGCAGTCACCCAACCACTTGTTGCAGATTTATGGTGAGTCGCGTTGATATCAACACCAACAATTTTGCGATCAGGACCAGCATGTAGTTGCGTTCCAATAGAGCCAAGTGATTCAGCGAGCACAACATTGGCTCCGCCATGGAGCAATCCGATTGGTTGAGTGTTTCCCGCAACCGGCATCCGAGCAACAAGTCTTTCGGGGGAGACTTCAAGCATCTCGATGCCCATCTTGATATCGAGGGCGCCTTGTCCGCGTTCTTTGATGATTGCTAGGTAATCTGGTTGCGTCATAGTTGCTGAGTTTATATCTAAGATGAGCCTATGACCACGAAGAGATTACTTCTTATCGATGGTCATTCCATGGCATACCGCGCTTTTTTTGCTCTCCCAGCCGAGAATTTCACTACTGCCCAGGGCCAGCACACCAATGCCATCTATGGTTTTGCAACGATGCTCATCTCGCTTCTAAAAGATGAGAAGCCCACCCATGTGGCGGTGGCCTTTGATGTCTCTCGCAAGACGTTTCGCACCGAGATTTTTCCTGAGTACAAGGCAAATCGAGCAAAGACACCTGATGAATTTAGATCTCAGATGTCATATTTAAATCAGCTGGTGAAGGGTTTTGGAATCTCTCAATTCTCACTTGAAGGATTTGAGGCAGATGACCTGATTGCCACAATTACCAAACGTGCAGAGAAGGAGGGCGCGGAGGTATTGATCTGTACCGGAGATCGCGACAGTTTCCAGTTGGTCACGGCTCAAACAACCGTTCTCTATCCCAAGCGTGGTGTGAGTGAGATGGCGCGCATGACACCGCAATCTGTGCAAGAGAAGTATGGAATGACGCCAGATCAGTATCCGGATTTTGCAGCACTTCGTGGAGATCCCAGCGATAACCTCCCATCAATACCAGGCGTCGGTGAAAAGACAGCAGCAAAGTGGGTTGTGGAATTCGGCTCCCTTACCGAATTACTTTCAAAGGCTGCAACAGTGGGTGGCAAGGTGGGTGAATCACTGCGAGCAAATATCGATAACGTGGTGCGTAACCGTGAACTCACCCAACTCATTCACGATGCTCCCATCAGCTTTGAAATCGATGCTTTGGCATGGAAGGGAGTTGATGACTCCAACCTCACCGCCCTCTTTGAGCAGTTGGAGTTTAGAACGCTGAAAGATCGCTTGAAAGCTATCTCAACAACGCCAGTAACTGTGAAAGATGTGCAGAAGAGTAAGAACACTGACTTGGTGCCGTCACTCTTCGGTTCTGAGATAGCTTCTGAAATTCTTTCGGTTAAAGAGGCTGATGCAAAGATTGCCTCGCATACAGGTCCAATCGCGATTGCATGTGAATTAGTGGACGACCAACTTCAAAGGTATGCCGTGGCTCTTTCTAAGAGTTCAGCTTTTCTCGTTGATTCACTTGAGATGGGTTCATGGGCAAGTGATGCGAAGGTAGAAAAAATTGCCCATGATGGCAAAGCCATTGCTCGCCAAGGAGTTCTCACCGGTGTTGTTTTTGATACCGCACTGGCTGCATATCTGGTTAACCCTGGAGTGCGCGCACAAGAAGTTTCAGATCTACTTGAACGTTGGGGAGATGGCAGCCAACTTGATGAGTCTTCTGCTGAACAACTCTTATTGACTACGGCATGTGCACTCTTTGGCCTTCGTGATTCACTGACCGCAGAGCTAGAAAACCGTGGTTTAACTAAGTTATATAACGAACTCGAACTCCCGATTGCAGATTTGCTGGCCATCATGGAGAACCGGGGGATAGCAGTAGATAAGAAGGAGCTTCAAACTCTGGCAGCCTTCTTTGATGCCGAGGTCGCGCGCGAGACCAAGAATGCTCATGAGGCAGCCGGACATGAATTTAATGTTGCTTCCCCTAAACAGTTGCAGGTTGTTCTCTTCGATGAGCTCGGTTTGCCTAAGACTAAGAAGATAAAGACCGGATTTACAACCGATGCCGATGCGCTCTCATGGTTATTTGAAAAGACATCGCACCCAGTCTTGGCAGCGCTCTTACGTATTCGAGAGACAAAGAAATTAGCAACGACTATTGAAGGACTTGTTGTTGAAATAAAGAAAGATGAGAGAATTCACACTCACTTTGCCCAGACAGTGGCAGCAACAGGGCGCTTATCCTCAGTGGGACCAAATCTGCAGAATATCCCAGTGCGCACCGAAGAAGGTCGCAAGATTAGAAACTGCTTTATCGCAGGAAGTGGTTATGATGCACTTCTGACGGCTGACTACAGCCAGATTGAAATGCGCATCATGGCTCACTTATCAAATGATGAGCATTTATTGGCAGCATTTGAATCTGGCGAAGATCTACATGCAACTGTTGCCGCCGAGGTATTTGTCGTAAAGGCAAGTGATGTCGATCCTGAAATGCGCCGGCAAATCAAGGCGATGTCATATGGCCTTGCCTATGGTTTGAGTTCATACGGATTAGCTGTTCAATTAGATCTCACTCCACCTGCCGCCCAAGATTTGATGGATCGATACTTCGAACGTTTTGGTGGAATTCGCGATTACTTAAAGACTGTTGTCGATGATGCACGCAAGGTTGGTTACACAGAAACAGTAATGGGACGTCGCAGATACTTGCCCGATTTGCTTCATGATAATCGTCAACGGCGAGAGGTAGCAGAGCGCATGGCGCTGAATGCTCCGATTCAAGGATCAGCAGCTGACATCATTAAGCAGGCGATGCTTAACGTGCAGCAGGCATTGGTCGCCGGTGATTACAAATCTCGGCTCTTGTTGCAGGTTCACGATGAATTGATCCTGGAAGTAGTAAAGAGTGAAGTTGATAAAGTCTCTGATCTTGTCCGTACCCAGATGGGCAGCGCATTTCCACTTAAGGCGCCACTGGATGTCTCAGTGGGAATCGGTTCTAGTTGGAATGAAGCGGCTCACTAGCGATTTATCTGAATAGCAGGCCCTGGTTGCCCATATTTTGAGGCTGGGATTTGCTACTAAATCACCTTCGCACGTATTCTTGCGCAGTCCCTTCCCTACTACTTTCTATCCCTACGGAGCACCTTGACTACACAAATTGCAATAAATGACATTGGTTCAGCGGAAGATTTCTTAGCCGCCATTGAAGGCACAATCAGAAATTTCAGTGACGGAGATCTCGTCACAGGCACAGTTGTACAAATTGATCGCGAAGAAGTACTCCTTGATGTCGGCTACAAGACAGAAGGCGTAATTCCAGCACGCGAACTTTCCATCCGCCACGATGCAGATCCAAATGACATCGTTAAGGTCGGAGATCGAGTAGAAGCTCTCGTATTGCAGAAGGAAGATAAAGAAGGACGCCTGATCCTTTCCAAGAAGCGTGCTCAGTACGAGCGTGCTTGGGGAGATATCGAAGGCAAGAAAGAGCGCGACGAAGTTGTCGTGGGAACTGTTATTGAAGTTGTTAAGGGCGGACTCATCGTCGACATAGGATTGCGTGGCTTCTTGCCAGCATCACTTGTTGAAATGCGTCGCGTTCGTGACCTCACTCCTTACATCGGTAAGCAGGTTGAGTGTCGCATCATCGAACTCGATAAGAATCGCAATAACGTAGTTCTTTCACGTCGTGCCTTCCTTGAGCAGACACAATCACAATCACGTACCGAATTCCTTAACCAGCTCCAAAAGGGCCAGGTTCGCACAGGTGTTGTTTCATCGATCGTTAACTTCGGTGCATTCGTTGACCTTGGTGGCGTAGACGGTCTTGTTCACGTCTCTGAACTTTCATGGAAGCACATTGATCACCCAGGTGAAGTTGTTGAAGTTGGCGATGAGGTAACTGTAGAAGTTCTCGAAGTTGATTTCGAACGTGAGCGTGTCTCACTCTCACTCAAGGCGACACAAGAAGATCCATGGCAGGCCTTTGCTCGCACCCACACAATCAACACTGTTGTGCCGGGCGTCGTAACAAAGCTTGTTCCATTTGGTGCATTCATCCGTGTCCACGAAGGCATTGAAGGCCTAGTTCACATTTCAGAGTTGGCAGAACGCCACGTTGAAATTCCAGAGCAGGTTGTTGCCGTAGATGACGAACTATTCGTGAAGATCATTGATATCGATCTTGAGCGTCGTCGCATCTCACTCTCACTCAAGCAAGCAAATGAAGGCCAAGAAGTAGCGATTGAAGCATTTGATCCAACTCAATATGGAATGTCTGCTCGTTATGATGCAGAAGGTAACTTCATCTACCCAGAAGGATTCGATGCTGATACCCAAGAGTGGAAGCCAGGCTTTGACTCACAGCGCGAAGAGTGGGAGCGTCAATACGCTGTTGCTCAAGAGCGCTTCCTTGCACATAAGAAGCAGAAGGCAGAAGCGAAGGTAGCTGAAGAAGCTGCTGTTGTTGTTGCTGAATAATAATTAAAGAAAAGAGACTCATGTGGGTCGCGAGCTGGAACTTAACCTCGCTTACCCCGCATGGGTCTCTTTTTTCATGCTCAGAGATAGGCTAGCTCTATGTTAGTTGTTGCTCTCACTGGTGGCATTGGTGCAGGAAAGTCCACTGTGGCGCAATGCTTTGCCGAACTTGGGGCGCTAGTGATCGATGCGGATCAACTCGCTCGTATGGTCATTGAACGAGGAACCGATGGTTTTGCCGAAGTCTTACTTCGTTTCGGAGATGAGGTAATCCTTAATGGTGATATTGACCGCAAAAAACTTGCCGAGATTGTTTTCAGCGATGATTCAGCACGAGCAGATCTAGAGGCGATTATTCATCCGCGGGTTCAGGCAATCTTTGCCGAAGCTGTGGCGGACCTCGATCACGATGACATCTTGATTTATGAAATTCCGCTATTGGCTGAGACAAATGGTGCGGATAAGTTTGACTATGTCATCACCGTTGAATCAGATTTAGAACTACGCAAGGAGCGGTTGCTTAAACGAGGACTTTATATTTCGCAAATCGAGAAGCGAATTGCAGCTCAGACATCGCCAGAATCTCGTGAAGCACTCGCTGATACTGTTATTTACAACAACTCCGATGAAGATTCGCTCCTGCGCCAGGTCGAAAATCTCTGGGAGAGCGTTCTTCTTCCGCAGTCGCTAGGCTAAGTAAGTGCGCCCAGTAACTGATCTCCAGCGAAAAGTTGCACCTTTTCAAGTCATCAGTGATTACGTCCCAGCGGGAGATCAACCTGCGGCGATTGAAGAGATTGCAAAGCGGATCAATAGCGGCATCCAAGATGTCGTTCTCTTAGGTGCCACCGGAACAGGAAAGTCGGCAACGACAGCCTGGCTGATTGAACGTTTGCAACGCCCCACACTTGTTCTTGCGCCCAATAAAACCTTGGCCGCCCAGCTCGCCAATGAGTTTAGAGAACTGCTTCCAAATAACGCGGTCGAGTACTTCGTTTCATATTACGACTATTACCAGCCAGAAGCCTATGTTCCGCAGACTGATACCTTTATTGAGAAGGATTCAAGTGTGAATGATGAGGTGGAACGACTTCGGCACTCAGCGACTAACTCACTTCTAACGCGTCGCGACGTCATTGTGGTTGCGACAGTCTCTTGTATCTATGGGCTTGGAACACCACAGGAATATATCGACCGGATGATTCGCCTGAAAGTGGGCGATGAAATCGAACGTAACGCACTTTTACGTAAGTTTGTCGATGTTCAGTACAAGCGCAACGATATGGCCTTTGAACGTGGCACCTTCCGGGTTCGAGGTGACACGATAGAGATTATCCCGATGTATGAAGAGTTGGCCGTGCGCATTGAAATGTTTGGGGATGAGATTGAGAAGATTATGACGCTCAATCCACTCACTGGTGAGATTGTCCATGATGAAACCGAAATCTATATCTTCCCGGCAACCCACTATGCCGCTGGTCCGGAGACGATGAAACGCGCTATGGGGGAGATTCAAGATGAGCTTCAGGTGCAGCTCAATCTCTTTACCAAGCAAGGTAAGTTGCTCGAAGAACAGCGTCTTCGCATGCGGACTACTTTTGATCTAGAGATGATGGAACAACTTGGTTTCTGTTCTGGCATTGAAAATTACTCACGTCATCTAGATGGTCGCGAAGCCGGATCTGCGCCCAACTGTCTCCTTGATTACTTCCCAGAAGATTTCCTCGTTGTCATTGATGAAAGTCACGTGACTGTTCCACAAATTGGTGCGATGTTTGAAGGCGATGCATCACGTAAGCGCACCTTAGTTGAACACGGATTTAGACTTCCCAGTGCACTAGATAACCGTCCTCTTAAGTGGCCAGAGTTCCTGGAACGAACAGGTCAAAAGGTTTATCTCTCTGCGACTCCCGGCAAGTATGAGATGGAGAAGGTCGGGGGAGATGTCGTCGAACAGGTGATTAGACCGACCGGGTTGGTTGATCCACAAATTATCATTAAGCCAATCAAGGGCCAGATTGATGACTTGCTACACGAAATCAATATTCGGGCAGAGAAGAATGAGCGTGTTCTAGTCACTACTCTGACAAAGAAAATGTCAGAAGACCTTACAGATTACTTGCAAGAGCGCGGGGTACGAGTTCGTTATCTTCACTCTGAGGTAGATACCTTGCGACGTGTTGAGTTACTACGTGAACTTCGTATGGGTGAATATGACGTCCTTATTGGTATCAATCTTTTGCGAGAAGGACTCGATTTACCGGAAGTTTCACTTGTTGCCATTCTCGATGCTGACAAAGAAGGCTTCTTGCGCTCTGCGACTTCACTGATTCAAACGATTGGTCGCGCCGCTCGAAATGTTTCAGGTGAAGTACATATGTATGCCGACAACATGACCGCGGCCATGACCAAAGCTATTGATGAGACCAATAGACGAAGAGCGAAGCAGGTTGCCTATAACCTCGAGCGAGGAGTGGATCCGCAGCCGCTTCGAAAGAAGATTAGCGATATTACTGACCTCATCGCCCAAGAAAGTGATGACACAGATGACATCATGGCTGGAATTAAGGGCAAGAAATCTTCAGCGGCTCTTCCATTCTTATCGAAATCAACCGACTCTATGCCGCGCCAAGAACTCATTGCATTGATAGGCTCCCTCACCGAGCAGATGCGTGGCGCAGCCGATCAACTTCAATTCGAACTTGCTGCCCGCCTTCGCGATGAATTAAAAGAGCTAAAGCGTGAACTTCGTGGAATGGATGAGGCTGGTACGTGAGCATCGATAAGTTAGTTGTACGTGGTGCGCGCGAGCACAACCTTAAAGATGTTTCCATTGAGCTACCACGGGACGCGCTCATTGTCTTTACCGGGTTATCAGGCTCAGGTAAATCAAGCCTCGCCTTCGACACCATCTTTGCTGAAGGTCAACGTCGCTATGTTGAATCACTTTCAGCCTATGCCAGACAATTCTTAGGTCAGATGGATAAGCCTGATGTCGATTTCATTGAAGGCTTATCTCCGGCTGTTTCCATCGATCAGAAATCAACGAATCGAAACCCACGCTCAACGGTGGGAACAATTACCGAGGTCTATGACTACTTCCGACTCCTGTTTGCACGTGCTGGCCGCCCGCACTGCCCAGAGTGTGGCAAGGCAGTTTCGCGACAGAGCCCACAACAAATTGTGGATCAAATCCTTACGATGCCAGCAACAACCAAGTTCCAAGTACTGGCACCAGTAATTCGTGAACGTAAAGGCGAGTTTGTCGATCTCTTTGCAGAGTTAGTCACGCAGGGCTATTCCCGTGCTCGAGTGGATGGCGAAATCATCCAACTCACCGAAGCGCCGAAGCTCAAAAAGCAGGAGAAGCACACCATTGAAGTTGTCATCGATCGCCTCACGGCAAAAGCTGAGAGCAAATCGCGTCTGACGGATTCGATTGAGACCGCGCTCAAACTCGGCAATGGGTTAGTACTTCTTGATTTTGTCGATGCCAAGAGTGGCGAGAAGGAACATACCTATAGCGAGCACTTGGCCTGCCACGATTGCAATCTCTCCTTCGAAGAACTTGAACCGCGCTCCTTCTCATTTAATTCACCATTCGGCGCCTGTGCTGAGTGTTCTGGCATCGGAACTAAGCTAGAAGTCGATGAAGAACTGATCATCCCTGATGACTCAATTTCGATTAACGAAGGAGCTATTGCTCCTTGGGCTGGGGGACAGTCATCGGAGTACTTCCTGCGTCTACTTGAAGCGCTAGCGCTGGAACTCAAATTCTCACTCGATAATCCCTGGAAGAAGCTTTCAGTTAAAGCTAAAGAAGCGATTATGAATGGCTTTGATTACGAAGTTCATGTGAAGTATAAGAATCGTTATGGCCGTGTCCGTAACTATTCCACTGGCTTTGAAGGCGTCATTCCCTTTATTCATCGCAGACATGGTGAAACCGATAGTGATTACAGCCGCGATAAATACGAGGCATACATGCGCGAGACACCATGTCCTGCCTGTAAGGGTGCCCGCTTGAAGCCAGAGGTTCTTGCGGTCACACTGGGCGGGAAATCAATTGCCGAAGTGTGTGCACTTTCTATCGATGATTGCGCAACGTTTCTCAAGCAAGTCACTCTCAATAAGCGCGAAGCACAAATTGCCGAACGCGTCATGAAGGAAGTCCATGCCCGTTTAGGTTTCTTACTTGATGTGGGCCTTGATTACTTATCACTCGATCGCCCGGCGGCAACACTGTCCGGTGGTGAAGCCCAACGTATCCGTCTTGCAACACAGATCGGTTCGGGGCTTGTCGGAGTTCTCTATGTCTTAGATGAACCATCCATCGGACTTCATCAACGTGATAACCGCAGGCTGATTGAGACCCTAACTCGACTACGCGATCTTGGAAATACTCTGATTGTCGTCGAACATGATGAAGAGACCATTCGCACTGCAGATTGGATCGTTGATATTGGACCCGGTGCCGGTGAACACGGTGGTCGAGTCGTTGTCTCAGGTTCCTATGAGGAACTGATTGCATCGAAGGAATCTATTACTGGTGCTTATCTATCGGGGCGCAAATCAATTGAGATTCCAAAGACTCGTCGGGCAGTCGATCCAAAACGACAATTGGTCATTAAGGGCGCGAAAGAGAATAACCTCAAAGATGTCGAAGTCAGTATTCCGTTGGGACTCTTCGTGTCCGTCACCGGAGTGTCGGGTTCTGGTAAATCAACGCTGATTAATGACATTCTTTACATAACCCTGGCAAATAAACTCAATGGTGCGCGTCTGGTTCCGGGTCGTCACCGCACAATTACTGGAATCGATCAATTAGATAAAGTTGTACACGTTGATCAATCACCTATTGGGCGTACACCGCGTTCTAATCCAGCAACATATACCGGTGTCTTTGATAAAGTTCGCGCCCTCTTTGCCGAAACCACCGAAGCTAAGGTGCGCGGATATCAGCAGGGTCGCTTCTCCTTTAACGTCAAAGGTGGACGCTGCGAGAATTGCTCTGGGGATGGCACCATCACCATTGAGATGAACTTCTTACCGGATGTCTATGTTCCGTGTGAGGTCTGTCATGGTGCTCGATATAACCGGGAAACTTTGGAAGTTCATTACAAGGGCAAGACCATTGCCGAAGTTTTGGATATGCCAATCGAGATTGCGCATGCTTTCTTTGAATCCGTTCCCACTATCGCGCGCTACCTCAAGACCTTATGTGATGTGGGTCTTGGATATGTGCGTCTAGGTCAATCAGCTCCTACTCTTTCAGGCGGAGAAGCCCAGCGCGTGAAACTTGCAACTGAGCTACAACGTAGATCAACAGGACGCACCATCTATGTCTTAGATGAACCAACGACAGGACTGCACTTTGAGGATGTTAATAAACTTCTCGGTGTTCTCAAGCGCCTGGTAGAAAGCGGAAACACTGTAATTGTGATCGAGCACAATCTCGATGTCATTAAGTCTTCGGATTGGGTCATTGATATGGGACCAGAGGGCGGCTTCCGGGGCGGAACCGTCGTTGCCGAAGGCACTCCAGAAGATGTGGCAAAGGTGAAGGCTAGTTATACCGGGCAATACTTAGCTGAAATCTTGGCGACCAATCGCGTGAGTGCGCAGAAAAGCCCAGCGAAGAAGAAATAATGGCGGAACCATCCAGTTATCGTCCGCGCGAGATTCCTGAAGAGCCAGGGGTATATCGCTTCTATAACGCTGATGACAAAGTCATTTATGTGGGCAAGGCGAAGAACCTAAAGAATCGACTGACGACTTATTTTGGTTCCAATCTGGCGCAGAAGACCTATCGCATGGTGCATGAAGCGGTGCGAGTGGACTGGACCATTGTTGCAACTGAACTCGAAGCGCTGGCGCTGGAATTTTCGTGGATCAAGCAGTATCACCCGACGTATAACGTGCAATTTAAGGACGATAAGTCCTATCCATATCTGGCTATTTCGATGGCCGATGAATTTCCCCGGATTTTCATTACTCGCAAAGAGAAGCGTCCTGGACTTAAATACTTTGGTCCTTATACAAATGCCTGGGCGCTGCGTAATACCTACGAAGTGCTCCTTAAAGTCTTTCCAGTCCGCTCCTGTAGCGCTGGAAACTTCCAGCGCGCGCAACGAACAAAGCGGCAATGCTTACTTGGAGATATTGGTAAATGTGCCGCCCCTTGTGTTGGCTGGGTAACACCGCAAGAGCATCGAGAGATAGCGGAGAAGCTCAATTCATTTATGGAAAAAGGTATGGAGAACTTGCTGCCAACCTTACGTACGGAGATGGAATCAGCTTCTGCGTCAGAAGAGTTTGAGCGAGCTGCACGTCTGCGCGATCAGATTGAGTCTTTTGAAAAAGCACAGCGCTCAACCCAAGGTAATCTATCTGATGATCTCGACGGGGATTTCATCTCAATCCATGAAGAAGGCCTTCACGCAGCGGGCTCAATCTTCATGGTCAGGCGCGGTTCAATTAAAGGTTCGCGTTCCTGGATAGTGGATCAGGAGAAAGCACTGGAGGGAGATGATCAGATTGCATCACTGTTTTTCTCAATTTATAGCCAGAGCACGCCAACAGATATTCCACATGAGATATTTCTTAACCAAGAGCCAGTAGATCGCACTGCACTGGAAGACTGGCTCTCTTCCATCCGCGGTGCTCGAGTTGCAATCAAAGTTCCGCAACGCGGTGAGAAGGTTGAGCTACTCCAAACGGTAGAGCGCAATGCACATTACGCACTTGTTCAATACTTAAGTAAGCGGGCAACAGATGCCGCAGTATCAGGAAAAGCACTGCTCGAACTTGAAGAAGAACTACAACTTTCCCGTACCCCTCTGCGCATTGAGTGTTATGACATCTCCAATATCTCAGGAACTACAGTCGTTGCATCTATGGTCGTCTTTGAAGATGGCCTGGCAAAGAAGAGTGAGTATCGCCGCTTCATTATTGATACCGATACTGCGCAGGATGACACTCGAGCTATGCACCAAGTAATTACCCGTCGGATGAAGAGATTATTGGCAGATAGAGACGTCAATAAGAGCGAGGTTGCTGAAACTGGTGGCAAGCTGAGCAAGTTTGCCTATCCGCCGCAACTGATTGTTGTTGATGGTGGCGCCCCACAAGTTGCTGCAGCCGCGCGAGCACTTGATGAATTAGGAATCACAGATGTTGCCTTATGTGGGTTAGCAAAGAGACTGGAAGAAGTCTGGATGCCAGGGGATAAGGATCCTTTGATCTTGCCGCGAACAAGTGAAGGCATGTATTTATTGCAACGCATCCGTGATGAAGCTCATCGATTTGCAATCACCTTCCACCGCAGTCGTCGCTCGAAAGTGATGCTGGAATCTCTCCTTGATGAGATTCCACAACTGGGAGAAACTCGCAGGGCCGCGCTCCTTGACCGTTTTGGGTCGGTCACAGCGATGCGCAAAGCCAGTGCGGATGATTTAGCTGCAACACCTGGAATTGGAGCCACAATTGCCGCCATCATCTATAGCCATCTGCAATCGCTATCAATTCCAGCGGTGGATATGAATACTGGCGAGATACTTGACAGCTAGGGGAGAATACGAAGCATGAGCACAAAAGAGCTTCTGGTTCTCACCGGAATGTCCGGCGCCGGGCGATCCACAGTTGCCCACGCGCTAGAAGATCTCGGCTGGTATGTCGTTGATAACTTACCGCCAGCGCTCGTTCCTCAGTTGGCAGAACAAGCCCACGATACGCACGCATCGTTGGCCGTTGTAGTCGATGTTCGTGGCGGAAAGTTCTTCGATGAACTAAGTAGCGCACTTGATATCTTAAAAAAGTCGAGCGTTCCTTACCGATTACTCTTTCTAGATGCCACAGACCAAGCACTTGTTCAGAGATTTGAATCAACGCGCAGACCACATCCGCTGCAAGGGCAAGATCGAATCGTCGATGGCATTGCGCGTGAGCGAGCAAAACTGGAAGAGATACGAGCTTCGGCAGATGTTGTTATTGACACCTCCAACCTCAATGTGCACCAACTAGAAAAGCGCACGAGTGAGATATTTGCCGCCGGAATGCTTCCTAGTATTCGCATCAACGTGCTCTCTTTTGGATATAAGTATGGAATACCGGTAGATGCCGATTTGGTATTGGATTGCAGATTCATTCCCAACCCGCATTGGATTCCAGAACTCAGACCACTGAATGGCCTTGATGCACCGGTCTCAAAAAAGGTTCTTTCGAGCGAGGGTGTTGCAGAATTTGTGGCAAGTTATGTTTCGGTCGTGCGACAGATGATTCCGGGATATTTCCGAGAGGGAAAGAAGTATGTGACGATTGCAATCGGCTGCACTGGCGGGAAACATCGCTCGGTTGCCATTGCAGAGGAAATTGCCAAGCAGTTGATTACCGTCTCCGCTGATCTCGAGATTTCTGCGCACGCAACTCATCGCGATGTAGGGCGGGAATGATTTCACAGAAAAAAGTCGTCGCACTCGGTGGTGGTCATGGATTAGCAGCAACCCTGACAGCGCTACGACAATTCACAACCAAGATCACTGCGATAGTCACCGTTGCCGATAACGGCGGATCCAGTGGAAGATTGCGGGAAGAATTTTCCATCATGCCACCAGGTGATCTGAGAATGGCACTGGCTGCGCTATGTAGTGATGATGAGTGGGGTCGCAGTTGGGCGCAAATCATGCAATATCGCTTCACGAGCACCGGTGAACTCAATGGCCATGCTGTGGGAAATCTTCTCCTGGCAGCCCTCTGGGATCGCGATGAAGATACCGTTGCTGGCCTTGATCGCGTGGGTGCGCTGTTGAAAGTTGTTGGTCGCGTTCTCCCCATGGCAGCGCAAGCACTAGATATTGAAGCAACCTTTGAAGACGCAACCGGCACACATATTGTCCAGGGACAGGCAGAAGTGGCAACAACTAACGGAAGATTGAAATCACTTCGCATCATTCCGGAAAACCCTGATGCGTGTGAAGAATCCATTGCGGCAATTGCCGATGCGCAGTGGATCACGATGGGACCGGGTTCCTGGTTTTCTAGCGTCATTCCGCATTTACTTGTGCCCGCACAACGTGCTGCACTGGTGGCTTCATCTGCAAAGAAGATTCTCCTACTCAATCTAGATTCCACCGACAAATCTGCGGGGGAGTACGCCGGGTATTCACCACTGGAGCACTTGATGATTCTCAATGAGTATGCACCGGAGTTAGTATTTGATGTCGTTGTAGTAGATGCCTCATCCTCGGGGGCCGATGAATTACAGCGCCATCTTTCAACTACAGGTTCAGAGTTTATTGCGGCCGATTTGCGCAGCAAAAGCTCGCCTTTGCATCATGATGTCAATAAATTGGGTCAGCTTTTCGCACACATAGATGCAGAAATACTGGTTGGATAACCCCATGGCAATGACCGCTGCAGTCAAAGATGAGCTCAGTCGTCTTTCGGTAACCAAGCCTTGTTGCCGCAAGGCTGAAGTCTCATCGCTACTGCGTTTTGCAGGTGGGCTTCATATCGCTGGCGGCAAGGTAGTTATTGAAGTCGAGCTCGACACATCCCAGAGCGCTAGACGGCTGAAGAAAGATATCGCCGACATCTACGGTCACGATAGTGATTTGGCAGTTCTTTCTTCCAGTGGCCTGCGAAAAGGTTCACGTTATGTGGTGCGTGTGATTGAGTCAGGTGATGCCCTTGCTCGCCAAACAGGTCTGATTGATGCAAATGGTCGCCCGGTGCGCGGACTCCCACCACAAGTAGTTGCGGCAAATGTCTGTGATGCCGAAGCAGCCTGGCGTGGCGCCTTTATCGCACATGGTTCACTGACTGAACCTGGTCGTTCCTCATCACTTGAAATTACCTGTCCCGGACCAGAGGCAGCACTTGCCCTAGTTGGCGCAGCTCGCCGCCTGAATATAGTTGCAAAGGCTCGGGAAGTGCGCGGAGTCGATCGTGTTGTTATTCGAGATGGCGATGCCATCGGTGTTCTTCTTACTCGCTTAGGTGCGCACGAAAGTGTGCTCGCTTGGGAAGAAAGGCGTATGCGCCGGGAAGTGCGTGCTACGGCAAACAGACTTGCAAACTTTGATGATGCAAATCTGCGGCGTTCTGCGCGCGCAGCCGTTGCGGCCGCAGCTCGTGTGCAACGTGCGATGGAAATTCTCGGTAGTGAGATACCAGATCACCTCAAAGAAGCTGGCGAACTGCGCATTTCACATGGACAGGCGAGCTTGGAAGAACTTGGTTCACTTGCAACACCGCCTATGACAAAGGATGCAATTGCTGGGCGGATACGGCGACTATTGGCCATGGCCGATAAACGTGCTGGTGAATTAGGTATCCCTGACACCGAAGCCGGTTTATCACCTGACTTATTGGGTGAATAACAGGTTAAAGCCGCGGGCTTGCATGCAAGCAACCGGGGAGTAGCACCTAGAGCACTGGTAGAGTGCGCACTAAGCCCCCAGCGTTGTGGCGTTAAAAATAGCCACCTTTATCTGGGGCAATAAAGAATATAAAAGAGGTTTCACATGATTAATGTTGGAATTAATGGTTTTGGACGCATCGGACGTAACTTTTTCCGTGCCGCGCTCACCAATCCGAATATCAATATCGTCGGTATCAACGACCTGACTGATAATGCAACACTGGCACATCTGCTCAAGTACGACTCCATCTTGGGTCGACTCGGACTAGATGTCACATATACCGATGACAGCATGAGCGTTGGCGGCAAGACATTCGCCGTATTTGCAGATCGTGACCCCGCAAATCTTCCATGGGCTTCGGTTAAGGCAGATATCGTTATTGAATCAACTGGCCACTTCACCAAAGCGGCAGATGCCAAGAAGCACATCACAGCCGGTGCTAAGAAGGTAATTATCTCAGCTCCAGCATCAGATGAAGACATCACCATCGTGATGGGTGTGAACCACGATAAGTATGACCCAGCCAACCATCATGTGATTTCCAATGCATCGTGCACAACAAACTGTCTGGCTCCGATGGCCAAAGTTCTTCACGATAACTGGGGAATTGTTAAGGGCTTGATGACCACCATTCACGCCTATACCAACGACCAGGTCATCCTTGATTTCCCTCATAAGGATCTCCGTCGTTCCCGCGCGGCTGCCACAAATATGATTCCTACATCTACTGGCGCTGCAAAGGCCATCTCTCTCGTTCTGCCAGAGCTCAAGGGCAAGCTCGATGGTTATGCGATGCGCGTTCCAGTTCCAACTGGTTCAGCTACAGACCTCACAGTAGAGCTAGCAAAAGAGGCAACAGTTGCCGAGATTAATGCGGCGATGAAGGCAGCTTCAAACGGAGCACTCAAGGGATTTCTTTCATACACCGAAGATCCCATCGTCTCTTCAGATATCGTCACCGATCCATCTTCTTGTATCTTCGATTCCGGCCTGACTAAGGTAATTGGAAATCAAGTGAAGGTTGTCGGTTGGTATGACAACGAATGGGGTTACTCAAACCGACTAGTTGACCTAGTGGGATATGTTGGTAAATCTCTCTAATGACTTCATTGGTCGATCTAGATGTGGCTGGTAAGCGGGTATTTCTCCGGTGTGATCTCAACGTTCCCTTAAAGGAAGCAAAGATCACAGATGACGGTCGTATCCGCGCATCGCTGCCAACAATTAACGCACTCCTTGAAAAAGGAGCGGGCATTGTTATCGCAGCCCATCTAGGTCGCCCCAAAGGTGAAGTAAAACCGGAACTTTCACTAGCTCCAGTAGCCGTGCGCTTAGCTGAATTGCTAGGAAAACCAGTTCAATTCATCCCCACTATTACGGGAGCCGATGTCACAGCAAAGGCGCAAGCTCTGGCACCTGGTGAGATTCTTCTGCTAGAAAATATTCGCTTTGCATCAGCTGAAACATCTAAAGATGAGAGTGAACGTTTAGCTTTGGCCACAGAGCTAGCGAAGTTAGCTGATATCTATGTGGGCGATGGCTTTGGCGCTGTGCACCGTAAACATGCTTCGGTATTTGATCTTCCTAAGTTGATGCCTCATGCAGCAGGAACCTTGGTATCTGCCGAAGTTGAAGTATTAAAAAAACTCACCGTTGATCCTGTTCGTCCATATGGAGTTGTCCTTGGTGGGTCAAAGGTTTCCGACAAGATTGGTGTCATTGCTAACCTGCTTGGAAAAGTAGATGTAATGGCCATTGGAGGAGGAATGCTCTTTACATTCCTAGCCGCCCAAGGAAAAGAGATTGGTACTTCATTGGTAGAACTTGATTTGATTGATACCGTCAAGGGTCTGATCAAGCAGGCGGAAGACTCTGGAGTTAAGTTGTTGATCCCCACGGATATCGTTATTGCCCCCACATTTTCAGCCGATGCCACTCCTACTCTTGTCAGCTCGGACGCAATTCCAAAGAATCAGATGGGACTTGATATCGGTCCGGAGTCAGCTGCAGCTTTCGCTGCTGTGATTAAAGGTTGCAAAACAGTTTTTTGGAACGGTCCCATGGGCGTCTTTGAATTTCCCAACTTTGCAGCTGGAACCAAAGTCATCGCGCAAGCACTCACTGAAGTCTCTGGAATGTCAGTAGTGGGCGGTGGCGACTCAGCAGCGGCAGTTAGAGTACTTGGATTCAAAGATTCCCAATTTGGTTATATCTCAACAGGCGGCGGAGCATCTCTTGAATACCTTGAAGGTAAAGAGCTCCCTGGTCTGACCGCACTTGATCTGTAGCATTCGACACTAAAGGAGAACGACATGCGTAAACCGTTAATGGCGGGCAACTGGAAGATGAACCTCAATCACCTTGAGGCGATTGCAGTTGCTCAGAAACTCGTCTACTCACTTGCCGATAAAGACTATGACGAAGTCGATGTTGCAATTATTCCTCCCTTTACCGATATCCGTTCCATTCAGACCATGGTCGATGGTGATCGTCTTCGTCTGCAATACGGCGCGCAAGATCTCTCTCCGGAAGCATCCGGTGCTTTCACGGGTGATATCTCTGGTTCGATGCTTGCTAAGTTAGGCTGCACTTTTGTTGTTATTGGTCACTCGGAACGACGCGCGATTCATCATGAAGATGATGCACTGATTAATCGCAAAATCAGAGCGGCACTTGCCCATGAGCTCACGCCAATCTTTTGTGTCGGCGAAGATTTACCAGTGCGCGAATCAGGTGCTCACGTTTCACATGTCATCCGCCAAGTGCGGGCAGGTCTAGAGGGATTTCATAAACCAGAGCTGAAGAAAATTGTGATTGCTTACGAACCAGTATGGGCAATTGGAACTGGCAAGAGTGCCACACCAGAAGATGCACAAGAAGTATGTGCGGCAATCCGGGAAGAGATTGAGCAGATTGGTTCTGCAGAAATTGCTGCAAATATGAGAATTCTCTACGGGGGTTCAGTGAAATCTTCCAACGCTGCAGAGATCATGAAGCAGGCTGATGTCGATGGCGCCCTCATTGGAGGAGCAAGCCTTGACCCAGAAGAGCTGGCAAAGATTGCCAAATTCCACGCCCAGGCGTGATTCAAGAGTTTTCCATTCGTTCGGGTATCCTGTTCCCCTACCTCTAGAGGAGTTTTACCGTGGCTTTAGCGCTTTCAATCTTTCTCGTGATCACTAGTTTCTTGATGATTCTCTTGGTTTTACTCCATAAGGGCAAAGGATCAGGACTCTCTGATCTCTTCGGCGGCGGAATATCTTCTAACTACGGAGGCTCTTCTGTGGTTGAAAAAAATCTTGATCGCATCACCATTGTTGTTGGTGGCCTCTGGTTCGCCGTTGTCGTAGCTCTCTCTCTTGTTTTGAAAGGTTAATTCATGGCAAGTGCAATTCGCGGCAGTCGTGTCGGTGCTGGCCCAATGGGCGAGGCCGAGCGTGGAGATCAGATTGAGCGCGCCACTGTTTCGTATTGGTGTGCAAATGCCCATGAAGTAAGACCATCATTCGCCGTTGAAGAGACCGTCGTTATTCCGGACCAGTGGGATTGCCCTAAGTGCGGCCTTCCAGCAGGTCGCGATAAAGCTAATCCGCCATCAGCTGTTGTCAATGTTCCTTACAAGACTCACCTTGCTTATGTGAAGGAAAGACGCACAGATAAGGAAGGCGAAAAGATTCTTGAAGATGCTTTGCGCAAACTTCGAGGCGACGATATCGAATAAAGATTTAGAATAAAGATTTAGAATAAAGATTAGAGATTCTTCGCAGCTGCAAGAATCTGGTCAATACCCACATTGCGGTTCTGCAGATGCAGGCGCAAGAGTGGGTATTTTCTTGCCGCAAGAGCGCGGTTATCACCTATCGCTTGCGCCATCAATAGCGTACGCAGTGAAAACTCCTTACCTGGAATTTGGTAGTCAGTATTAGTCTCACCAGTAATCTGTAAGAAGGAACCATTTTGCTGTCCACCTTTATGAAACTGTCCCGTGGAGTGCAGGAATCGTGGACCCCAACCAAAAGATGTTGGTCGACCTGATTTCGCCGCCAGAATTGATCGCAGCTCTGCAATCGTCTTATCATCTCGGCGATCTAGGTAGGCCATGATGGCGATGTAACCCCCTTCTTTTACATCTTCGATAAATGTTGCCAGCGCATCTGTGAGCGATTGGCCTTCACCAAAGATCTCAACACCGGCATCCGCCTGCATTGGCTTTAACTCGGGAATTTCGCTCTTCCATTCTGCTAAACAGGCAGATGTCTGTTCTTTAGCCTCGGTGACATTGGGCTGATTAAAGGGATCGATTGTCAGCGCCACTCCTAGGAGGGCTGTGACCCATTCCCAAAAAATGAAATGAGCACCGAGTGCGCCTTCGACAACTAAATCAGTTTCGTTACCGCAATAGCTCACCGTGAAAGTACCGCCGATTGCGGCGTTAGTAGCGTTCTCTGTGGCTATCGGCAGACGACCCATTGAGTTCTTTCCAGTTGATTCTGCAATCAGTTGCTCAATCCAATCTGATAAGCCAGGCATATCAGATTGCGCATCAGTGAAGCCGAGGTATTGCTCACTTTGGGTTGCCAAGAGATATGCCGCATCGAGTGCTGACTGGGGGTCGGCAAGTAGTGATTGCTTTTCATTGCCGGAATCTTCTAGCAAGACTTTTACAGGTGAACCAGATAGCGCAGAGGGTGTGAGCCCGAAGGCGCCAAGCACGCTAAATCTTCCACCAACATGAGGGTCGGCATTGATTACCGTGAAGCCTTGTGTGCGAACATCTATATCTAGCGGAGAGCCAGGGTCAGTCACAAAGAGAAAATGATCTCTGGGTTTGAGTCCAGCATCTTCAAGCTTTTGCTCCAAGAGAGCACGCTGTGAAGCTGTTTCAATTGTGGACCCCGATTTAGAACTCACAATCACTAGCGTCTTACTCAAATCACCGTTGAGTGCGTGCGCGGCGTAATTGGGATCGGTGGAGTCGAAAATAAAAATTTCTTTTTTGTAAGTCTGAGCGATGACCTCAGGACCAAGTGAGGAGCCACCCATTCCGCAGAGAATGACGCGCGAGAGAGAGGAAAATTTCTTGGATAGAGCATCTAGCTGGGGGAGCAAGGCGGCAGAAGTTGTTGGTAAATCAACCCAGTTCAAACGGATGGCAGCTTCCGCGGCGGCAGAGGCGCCCCATGTGTTCGCATCCTTCGCGGCAATCTTCACATGCGCTGTCGCTAAAGATTTATAGAGTTCAGACTGGCGATCGATTTTAGAAAGTGCTCGCCCAGATAACTTCATTTAGCCCAGTGCCTTCTTGACCGTGCTGAGAATTGCATCGGGTGTGAAACCAAATTCGGTAAAGAGTTTATTACCCGAGGCTGATGCCCCGAAGTGATCGAGGGAGATAATCACGCCGTTATCGCCAACGTATTCACGCCAACCTTGTGCAATTCCAGCTTCGATACTCACGCGCAACGATTTCTTCGGCAGTACTGATTCTCGATATGCAGATGTCTGCTCGGTGAACCATTCCAGGCAGGGCGCACTCACAACGCGAGTGGAGTGACCTTCTTTTTCTAGCGCAATCTGAACATCGAGTGCGATGCCCACCTCTGAGCCAGTTGCGATGATGACAATTTTTGGTTCGGAAGAGGCTTCTTTCAAGATGTATGCACCCTTATCGACCCCTGCGGCTGCGCCGTGGGTTATGCGATCAACTGTGCGTAAATTTTGACGAGATAGGAGAATGCCCGCTGGTTTTTGACGTGTGAGGATTGAGCGCCAAGCTTGGGTAACTTCATTAGCATCTGCCGGACGGATGACGGCAAAGTTGGGAATAGCACGCAGCGCTGCAAAATGTTCTATTGGCTGATGCGTAGGACCATCTTCGCCTAAGCCAATCGAATCATGAGTCCAGATAAATGTGCTGGGAATATTCATCACCGCTGCCAGGCGCACGGCGGGTCTCATGTAGTCGCTAAATACTGCAAATGTTCCACCGAAGGATCGAGTAAGACCATGCAGGGTTATTCCGTTAAGGATGGAGCCCATTGCATGCTCGCGAATACCGAAGTGAATAATGCGACCATAAGGGTCGGCGCTCTTCATCGCACTTGTTGTAGGCAAGAATGAATTCCCACCTTCGATAGTGGTGTTATTACTATCTGCTAAGTCTGCAGATCCGCCCCAGAATTCAGGAAGCACCTTTGCAATGGCGTTGATGACTTGTCCGGAAGCGGCGCGCGTGGCAACTTCTTTGCCGCTTTCAAAGATAGGAAGATCTTTATCCCAACCTTTTGGCAGTTCTTTTGTGACAAGGCGCGCCAGAAGCTCTGCGCGCGCTGGATGGGCTGACTTCCACTCAGTGAATTTCTTACTCCAAGTGGCATGCGCCGCTGCGCCACGATCTTTCACAGCGCGAACATGGGTCAATACTTCTGCCGGCATGGCAAACTTTTCCTCTGGATTAAGCCCTAACTCAACCTTAGTTGCCGCTATTTCTTCATCTCCCAGGGCAGAACCGTGAGACTTGGCAGTTCCACGCAACTTAGGAGCGGGCCAAGCGATAACAGAGTGCATGCGAATCAGAGATGGCTTAGCAGTGTTGCTTTTCGCAGCAATCATAGCTTTATCTAGTTCATCGAGATTAATGTTGCCATCAGCAAGTGCTGCTACCTCGTGGACATCCCAGCCATATGCGCGATAGCGAGCAGCAACATCTTCGGTAAAGGCTACGTGGGTATCGCCTTCAATTGAGATGCGATTATCGTCATAAATAATATTGAGATTACCCAGAGCTTGCGTTCCAGCAAGTGATGATGCCTCACCTGACACACCTTCTTGTAAATCACCATCAGAACAGATAACCCAGATGGAGTGATCAAAGAGAGATTGACCAAGGGGTGCTTGAGGGTCCAGCAGTCCGCGCTCATAGCGCGCAGCCATAGCAAAACCGACGGCGGTAGCGACACCAGCGCCAAGTGGACCGGTCGTCATCTCAACTCCAACTGTGTGGCCGTATTCCGGATGTCCTGGAGTCAGTGAATCAAAGGTTCGAAATGATTGCATGTCTTGCATCTCAAGCCCATAGCCGCTGAAGAAGAGTTGGGTGTAAAGAGTTAGTGATGAATGACCGCAAGAGAGAATGAAGCGATCGCGACCGAGCCAATCTGGGTTGGCTGGATCATGTACGAGATGTCTTTGATATAAGTTATATGCGACTGGCGCGAGTGCCATCGCGGTTCCGGGATGGCCATTTCCGACTTTTTGTACCGCATCCATCGCGAGGGCGCGAGCATATGCAACCGCGCGATCATCGAGTTCGGTCCAACCAGCTATCTGTGTCATCTTTCTTCTCCTTATGCGTGTTTACGAACAACTGAAAGACGGATTCGCCATGCCGCAATCCAGACGAGAACGGAACCAAGTAAGTGCAGCACCACTAAGCCTTCTGGCACTCCTAGGAAGTACTGAATATACCCAAGGAGGCCTTGAAGTAGTGTCAGAATAAAAAATATCTTAATCCAACGTTTGGTCTCAAAACGTAGATTGGGAGAGAGGAAAAAGAGAACGGTGGTGACAATTAAGAGCCAGACCGCGGCACTATGAAAACGAGTGATGGTAGTGATACCAAAATCTAGACGAGGGGCATCGACATCACCGGCATGCGGTCCAGAAGCCGTGACTAGCGTGCCAACCGCAATTACTATAAATGCCAGAGTCACGTGAAGTAAAGAAAAGCGTGAAATTCTCACCTGAGATGCAGATGTTCGCACTTGCGGATGATGTCGCCTGGAATGCAATGATGTAGCTGCGGCGATGAGTACTATTGAGAGAATAAAGTGCGATGCCACAGCTAGTGGGTTTAGATCGGTTAAAACTGTGACTCCGCCAAGGAGACCTTGTCCTAAGATTCCCAATATTTGAGTTGCAGCTAAAAATCTTAGGTCGCGACGTCTGCTACGAAATACTGCAATAAAGGTTGCAAGAGCTGCAAAGAGAAGTGCGAATGTGAGTAAGCGATTTCCGAACTCAATCCATGCGTGTAGTGCGCCCTCGGCTTGTCCTTCGACCGGCAGATAAGAACCGGGCACGCACTCTGGCCAGGTTGGACACCCCAGTCCTGAGCCTGTCACCCGGACCGCTCCACCGGTAACCACTAACGCTGACTGAAGAAAGAGCAGGAGGCCGGTGAGGGTTGGAAGAAGGCGATTTGCGATACTCCCGGATTTCCTCACGCTGCGTAGCCTATGACCTACACATCAGCAGGACACGCTGGCTCGAGTGGCAAGGGCGAGGGAATTACGACACAATAGTGTTGTGAAAATCGATGACCTCAGTACACGTGATGCTGTAGCGCGCTCGGTTCTAGAAAATGGCCCCTCCACAGCGGTAATCCTTGGCGCCCGACTCAGACTGACCCCTCCAGGCATTCGACGTCATCTTGAAATTCTCGTCGCCGATGGAATTCTGGAAGCGCGCGATCCGCATGTGGCTCTTACGCGAGGACGCGGTCGCCCATCCAAAGTATTCGTGATGACAGATGCGGGTCGTGAACAGTTTGAGCATTCCTACGATGACTTAGCTGTTGCCGCGTTGAAATTCATGTCATCGCTATCCGGAGAACATCAGGTCTATGCCTTTGCCCAATCTCGCGCAGATGATATTGAACGCAAAGCAACGGTGGCCCTTGCTAAGTCGCCGAATAAATCAGAAGCACTGGCAACTTTCTTGACCGAGCAAGGTTATGCGGCGAGCATTGAAGTCCATGCCAATGGCGAACAACTTTGTCAGCATCATTGCCCAATCGCACACGTAGCTGCTGAATTCCCGCAACTTTGCGAGACCGAGACCGAGATCTTCTCCAAGATTCTAGGAACACACGTGCAACGACTGGCAACGATTGCTCATGGTGATGGCGTGTGTACTACTTATATTCCAAAGACTGTCAATAATAAAAAAGTTACAACTACCGCTGGAAAGGCACACAAATGACAACAGCACATCCAGAACTCGAAGGCCTCGGAAATTACGAGTACGGCTGGTCAGATAGCAACGATGCCGGATCTAATGCAAAGCGTGGTCTAAGCGAAGAGGTAGTTCGTGATATCAGCTCTAAGAAATCTGAGCCACAGTGGATGCTAGACCTGCGCCTGAAGGGCCTTGATCTCTTCTATAAGAAGCCAATGCCATCATGGGGTTCAGATCTTTCCGGAATTTTCTTCGACACCATTAAGTACTTCGTGCGCTCCACTGAGAAGCAAGCTGCTACTTGGGATGACCTTCCAGATGATATTAAGAACACCTATGAACGACTTGGTATCCCGGAAGCGGAGAAGCAACGCTTGGTTTCTGGTGTTGCAGCGCAGTATGAGTCTGAAGTTGTCTATCACTCTATCCGCGAAGATCTTGAGAAGCAGGGCGTCATTTTTCTTGATACCGATAGCGGCTTAAAGCAACACCCAGAGCTCTTTAAAGAGTACTTCGGAAGTGTCATTCCGGTTGGAGATAACAAGTTCGCAGCTCTTAATACCTCTGTCTGGTCTGGTGGATCATTTATCTATGTTCCAAAGGGTGTCCATGTTGATATTCCATTGCAGGCATATTTCCGCATCAACACTGAGAACATGGGTCAATTTGAACGTACCCTCATCATCGCTGATGAAGATTCATACATTCACTATGTTGAAGGCTGCACCGCTCCTATCTATAAATCAGATTCTCTCCACTCAGCTGTTGTTGAAATCATCGTTAAAAAGGGTGCGCGCGTTCGTTACACAACGATTCAGAACTGGTCGAATAACGTGTACAACTTGGTAACAAAGCGCGCCACTTGCGCCGAAGGTGCGACGATGGAATGGGTTGATGGAAATATTGGCTCAAAAGTCACCATGAAGTATCCAGCTGTGTTGTTAATGGGTCCTCACGCAAAGGGTGAGACTCTCTCACTTGCATTTGCCGGTCCTGGTCAACATCAAGATTCTGGTGCGAAGATGGTGCACGCTGCGCCATATACATCTTCTTCTGTAATCTCTAAATCAGTTGCACGTGGAGGAGGCCGTACCTCTTATCGCGGACTCGTTCAGGTACAAGAAGGTGCTCATCACTCAGCAAGCACAGTTAAATGTGATGCGCTGCTCGTAGATACCATTTCACGTTCTGACACATATCCGTATGTAGATATTCGCGAAGATGATGTGTCAATGGGACACGAGGCTACTGTCTCAAAGATTTCAGATGATCAGCTCTTCTATCTCATGTCACGTGGACTCAATGAAGATGAAGCGATGGCAATGATTGTTCGTGGATTTATCGAACCAATTGCCCGCGAACTTCCGATGGAGTATGCACTTGAACTTAACCGCCTGATTGAATTGCAGATGGAAGGTGCTGTCGGGTAATGACAACACTGCAATCAAATATCCTGGAAAAGCACACCCCTTCCGGTCGGGAAGAGGCGTGGCGCTTTACCCCCCTGAAACGATTGGGCGGAATGCACGACGGAACAGCTACACCTGTTCTGCGTAATTCACTCATGGCTAAAGGTGAATTACCTGCGGGAGTCTCTTTAACCCGCACAACAATCACGGCAGTGACCGAGACTGATGATGCAATCGTCAATCGAATTCGTGAATTCACAGATCAGGGAACAATTCTTGAAATTGCCTCCAACACTGAAGTGGCGAGCCCAATTTTTCTTGGCCGCGCAACAGGTGCTTTAGATACCGCAGAGTTTGCTCGAGTACTGATCAAGGTTGGTACACATACCAAGGCAACGGTCATCATTGAAAATACTGGCGATACTCATCTGGCAGAAGATTTAGAAATTGCGGTGGGACCAGGCTCTAACCTGACTCTCATCTCGCTGCAAGAGTGGGGCGCGCAGACAGTCCATGCAGGTCGACATCACGCAATCGTTGATCGCGATGCAACCTTTAAATCAATCGTTGTCACCGTCGGCGGCAACCTTGTTCGTCTGCTTCCGACAGTTGATTTCATCGCACCAGGTGCGTCATGTGATCTCTCAGGCGTCTATTTTGCAACTGCAGGTCAATTCTTTGAGCATCGCATGTTTGTAGATCACAAGGTACCGAATGCGAAATCCCGTGTTAATTACAAGGGAGCACTTGCAGGCGATAAGGCTCATACTGTGTGGATTGGTGATGTCTTCATTCGTGCAGCGGCTGAAGGCACAGACACCTACGAACTTAATCGCAATCTCCTGTTATCAGATGGCGCACGCGCTGACTCTGTTCCCAATCTTGAGATTGAAACCGGAGAAATTGTTGGAGCAGGACACGCTTCTACAACTGGACGTTTTGATGATGAGCAGCTCTTCTATCTCATGTCTCGCGGAATCAATATGGAAGATGCTCGCCGTCTTGTTGTTCGTGGATTTTTCAATGAAATCGTTTCGGAGATCGGAATCGATGAGATTCAAAATCGCATCATGACTCGAATCGATAACGAATTAGCAAAGGCAGGCAAGTGAAATGTCTGATCTTTCACTAGCTACCCTCACGGAGGGAAAACCACTACGGATTGAGAAAAATGGCGAGTCCATCTGCATTGCGCGGGTGGGCTCGGAAGTTTTTGCAATATCTGACACATGCAGTCATTCCGAAGCCTCGCTGTCTGAAGGCGATATCGAGGGATTCAAAATTGAATGCTGGCTCCATGGCGCAGAGTTTGATGTTCGTACGGGTGAAGCCCTGACGCCACCAGCCGTAGCACCAGTGAAGTCATACCCAGTAACCATCGACGGAGACTCCGTCACGGTAAAGATGTAACGGAGATAGATATGAGTACTCTAGAAATTCGTGGCCTGAAAGTATCTGTCGAGACTGAACAAGGCGCAATTGAAATTCTTAAAGGTGTAGATCTGACCATTAAGTCAGGTGAAACTCACGCAATCATGGGCCCCAACGGTTCAGGCAAATCAACACTTGCTTATTCCATTGCCGGACACCCTAAATACACAATCACTGGCGGAACTGTGACACTCGATGGCGCAGACGTACTAGAGATGACTGTTGACGAGCGTGCGAAGGCTGGACTCTTCTTAGCGATGCAATATCCGGTTGAAGTTCCTGGAGTTTCAGTCTCTAACTTCCTGCGTACTGCAGCAACAGCCCTACGTGGTGAAGCCCCAAAGCTTCGCGAATGGGTCGGAGAAGTTAAGGCAGCGATGGAGACTCTAAAGATGGATCCTTCATTTGCGCAGCGCAACGTTAACGAGGGCTTCTCAGGTGGAGAGAAGAAGCGCCATGAAATCATGCAGCTTGAACTACTCAAGCCAAAGTTTGCAATTCTCGACGAGACAGATTCTGGGCTCGATGTTGATGCTCTTCGTGTTGTCTCCGAGGGTGTTGTCCGTGCCAAAGAAGCAAATAACCATGGCATCTTGCTCATTACGCACTACACAAGAATCTTGAAATACATCAAGCCAGATTTCGTGCATGTCTTTGCAAATGGCCGCATAGTTGAAGAAGGTGGCCCAGAGCTTGCAGATAAACTCGAGGCAAATGGATATGCCGAGTACGTCAGCGCTTAATATGTCCTTTGACGCATCCGTCATCGCACAGGATTTTCCAATTCTCTCCCGGAAAATTCGCGATGGAAAGCGTCTGGTCTACCTCGATTCAGGTGCGACAAGTCAGAAGCCAAATGTGGTTATTGATGCGCAAAATGATTTTTATCGGCTCCATAATGCGGCAGCCCATCGAGGTGCACATCAACTTGCTGAGGAAGCTACCGATGCCCTTGAAGGCGCCCGTCAGATCGTGGCTAGCTTTATCAGCGCCCATGTGGACGAGGTAGTTTTCACTAAAAGTGCGACAGAATCTCTCAACCTAGTTGCTTATGCGATGGGCAATGCGCAAAAAGGTAATAGATTTCATCTAACAAAAGGTGATGGAATTGTCGTCACTGAGATGGAGCATCACGCCAACCTCATCCCGTGGCAACAATTAGCGGCGCGCACTGGTGCCTCACTGTCGTGGTTTGAAGTAACCCCTGATGGACGCCTTGACCTATCGAGCATCAAATCTGTCATCACCGAGAAAACCAAAGTCGTTGCGCTCACACATCAATCTAATGTGTTGGGCACGATTATTCCGCTGGATGAAATTGTCAAGCGAGCACATGAAGTTGGCGCCGTCGTTGTGCTAGATGCATGCCAATCTGTTCCGCACATGGCTGTGGATGTGAAAGCACTTGATATCGATTTTCTAGCTTTTTCAGGACATAAAACTGTCGGTCCTACAGGTATCGGAATCTTTTGGGGACGCAGAGAGCTTCTGGCAGAACTTCCACCGTTTCTCACTGGTGGTTCCATGATTGAAAACGTCACCATGACTTCCGCTACTTGGGCACCTGCTCCCAAAAAATTTGAGCCTGGTGTTCCTAGCATGGCGCAAGCCGTGGGTTTAGGAGCGGCACTTACCTATCTCGCTCATATCGGCATGAATCAAATTCACGATCACGAACTATCACTGACTGAGTATCTGCTCAATGAGTTCTCAACTATTGATGATTTAAAGGTGATTGGCCCACGAGATTTGCATATGCGTGGCGGCATCGTCTCATTCTCACTGGGAGACATTCATCCTCATGATTTAGGACAATTTCTTGATAGCCAGGGGATAGCAGTACGAACTGGTCATCATTGCGCATGGCCATTGACTCGTAAGTTGGGTGTTCCTGCTACCACTCGAGCGTCCTTTCACTTATATAACACCAAAGATGACCTCGATTCCTTAGTGGCAGGAGTGCGTGGCGCACAGAAATATTTTGGATAGCCATGCAATTAGATAATCTCTACCAGGAAGTGATTCTTGATCACTATAAGAATCCACAGCACAAAAAGTTAAACCCAATTTTTGATGCTCAAGTCCATCACATTAATCCGAGTTGTGGCGATGAAATCACGCTCAATGTAACTCTCGATGCGGGTCTGGTGAAAGAAGTTTCTTGGGATGGAGTTGGCTGTTCCATCTCGCAAGCAAGCACATCGATTCTCACTGATTTACTCATTGGAAAGAGTCTTGATCAAACTCAAGTGATCTCTGAAGCATTCATGAACTTGATGCAGAGTAAGGGAACTGAGATTGGAGATGCCGAACTCCTTGAGGATGCGGTAGCTCTGGCTGGAGTATCCCAATATCCGGCTCGCATCAAATGTGCGCTCTTAGGCTGGATGGCATTTAAAGACGCTTCCGTGCAAGCAATTGCGAAGAATTCATAAAAAGAAAGTAGGATAGGGATATGGTTGCAAAGATTGAAGATGTGAATGAGGCAATGAAAGATGTTGTCGACCCAGAACTAGGAATCAACGTAGTAGATCTTGGCCTCATCTACGACATCATGGTTGATGAGAACAACATCGCAGTGCTGAACATGACTCTCACTTCAGCTGCTTGCCCGCTGCAGGATGTCATCGAAGATCAGACTCGAGAGGCGCTTAAACCTTTTACCGATGATGTGAAAATCAACTGGGTGTGGATGCCGCCATGGGGCCCAGATAAAATTACTGACGACGGCAGAGAACAACTGCGCGCTCTCGGCTTTACTGTTTAGTTTTTTATGTCCCAATATGCAGTCTGGGCGACCTTTCGCTCCATGACAGCTGATCCATCGGTGAAGTCGCAGAAGTTAAAGCCTGGAACAATCAAGCGGATTTTTACTTATGGAGCGCCGTATAAATCACATATCCTCATCTTTCTCGCAACAGTGGTTATTGAAGCGCTGCTAGTAATTAGCACTCCGCTGCTATTGCGTGAACTAATTGATAAAGGTGTAATCCCTAAAGATCCTGCCTTGGTCACCAAACTCGCTCTTTTGGTGGGACTACTAGCGGTTGTGGATGCGCTGTTTAATATCTTCGGGCGATGGTTTTCTGCGCGTATCGGTGAAGGCTTGATATATGACTTACGCTCCCAGGTTTTTGCACACGTTCAGAGACAGTCGATTGCGTTCTTTACGCGCACCCAGACCGGCGCGCTCATTTCCAGAATTAATTCAGATGTCATGGGGGCTCAGCAAGCATTCACTGG
>SHUV01000009.1 GCA_009694515.1 Candidatus Planktophila sp.
CGAATCCTGGATTCTGCATCCTGGGGAATCATCGCCCCGTGGCAGAATAATTTAGCTGATGCACGTGCTTTACAGTCGCATGCAATTAATGCACGTAGTGAATCAATCCACGAGAAGCCAACATTTAGACATGCATTTAGAACTTCACGGTGTCTTATTCCTGCAAGTGGTTACTACGAATGGGCAACCTCGCTCGGCATATACTCACCGAAACAACCTTTCTATATTTCACATACAAGCGGTGAACAACTTTCTATTGCTGGAATTTGGAGTTCTTGGCAGAGTGAGAAAGGTGTAGTGATTCAGAGCGCTGCAATTATTACCCGGGAAGCAGTGGGAGAGTTGGCAACGATTCATAGCCGGATGCCAGTATTTATGCCGCGAGATCGCTGGCCAGGTTGGCTTGATACTGAGGCGCGAGATATCAACCGGCTACTTAAGTTGATGGAGGTAGACGAGCCGGATGCGGGGCTAATTGCACAACCCGTTTCGCCTCGCGTAAACCTGGTTGCTAACAACGGAGCGGAATTAATTATTCCCATAGAACTTGGCGAGCCCGAAACCCTTTTCTAATATAACCTTGCATCAATGACATCGAAGGATTTAGTTCTAGAAAGCGCCACCGATCGCACTACTCGGTTCGAGCGCGATGCTTTGGTGTTTACAAATCAACTCTATGCAGCAGCACTTCGTTATACAAAAAATCCAGAAGATGCGCGCGATTTAGTGCAAGACACATACCTCAAAGCTTTCACCTCTTTTCATCAATTTGAAGAAGGTACCAATCTACGTGCCTGGCTCTACCGAGTACTGACAACTACATTTATCAACTCCTATCGCAAAGGACAACGCCAACCACTTATTGCAGATAATGAACTTGAGGATTGGCAAGTGGCCAAAGCCCAAAGCCATACAAGTGATCAAGGAAAATCGGCTGAAACTGTTGCCCTTGAATCTTTACCTGATAGTGATATCAAACGTGCGCTACAGGAGATTCCGGAAGAGTTTCGCATGGTTGTGTATTTAGCCGATGTGGAAGGTTTTGCCTATAAAGAGATTGCAGAGATAGTAGGAGCACCAGCAGGAACGGTCATGTCACGTTTGCACCGAGGTCGCAAACAGCTGCGTGAAAAACTCACCGACTATGCCAAGGAACTTGGCTATTCAACTGAGCCCTCCGCTAAGAAAGGAGGCAACAAATGAGTTTCATCGAAATCCAATGCGGTGAAGTTCTCTCTTCCGTAATTTTCATCATTGAAGGTGAATTAGAGACCGTGCCGCAGGCGGCGCAAATTAACTCCCACCTAACTCACTGCGCGCCCTGCACAGCTGAAATTGAACATGAACGTCTCATGCACCAGATGCTTGCCGATGTTTTAAAGCGTTCGTGTAATGAGCAAGCCCCGGAGGAACTTCGCCAGAATATCCATCGCCAAATTCGGGAGCAGATGGGTAATTACGCAGGTGCTACAGAGGTAGTCACTCAGTTGCGCATGACTGAAATTTCTATTGAGGTCGATGAGTTTGGAAACATCGAACACCGCGAGATTCAAATTGAACAGACGCACATCCAACACTTCATCGACGACGAGGACTAGCCTTCGAAGTATGAAATCGGCAGATGAAGTCCTAGGAGCGGTTGGCTTCTCTGTGATGACAGTTCGCCCCGGAGATACCTGCGTAACCATGGGCGTCTCTGATCTTCCAGTTGTTGCCCCATCGCATTACTTAACTCTGATGGAGAATGCGTGCGTGGCATCACTTTCTGAATATCTTGATTCCGGTGAAACAACATTTCTTACACATTCAGCTCTTGAAATTGTTGGATCTGCAACCGCTGGCGCTGAGATTCGGGCAAATTCACGGCTCATTGAAATCGATGGACGCCAGCTAACCTTTACCTGCGATGTTTATGAGGGCGAGCGACATTTAGCTCAAGCACAAATTAAAAGAGCGACAGTTGAGCGATTATCTTTCCTCGCCCGAACTGCCGCTCAATCACTCATTAATGAGTGAAATTTTAGTCAGGGTTTAGGCCTTCTTGGTTGCCCAGAAGATTTCAGCAATCTCATCAATCTTTGAGATCAAGTTATCTGCAACCTTTACATCCTGAGTTCCCTTAGTTCCTGCAGCACCTGCAAGCTTTGTCGCCTCATTAAAGAGTGAGTGCAACTGTGGGTAAGCCTCGAAATGTGGAGCCTTAAAGTAGTCAGTCCAGAGAACCCAGAGGTGCTCTTTAACTTGATGTGAACGCTCTTCTTTAATTGCAACAGAACGTGAACGGAAATCTGCATCTGTATTTGCTGCGTACTTCTCCATGCAAGCTTTTACTGAGAGTGCCTCAATCTTTGCTTGTGCTGGATCGTAAACGCCGCATGGAAGATCGCAGTGTGCGTGAACAGTGACTTTAGGTGTAAGAAAGTTTCTCATATGCGGCAGGGTACTCCATTGCTTAAGTGGGTGCATCCTAGGATGACCGCTATGGCCAAGCATGCGAGCGTTCGGGTTGAGGGAAACTCGATGGCCCCCACTTATTACGATGGTGAGTGGCTGATGGCGCGGTGGGCAGATTACTCGATGGCTCGCAACCCGCTTACGAAGTTATTACATCGCCTTCGACTACTGAACTTTCTTGCCGTGGGAGATACCGTTGTTATTGAGCGAGCAGAACAACCAGGCATTTACTTTGTGAAACGTATTGCAGATGCGCGAGAGCAAAATGCTGAGCGCCCGATGATCTATCTGCTGAGTGATAATCCTGCCGGAACAGATTCGCGTACATGGGGATGGCTACCGATACATTATGTAAAAGCGCGCATTGAATTCAGAGTTAAGCGAGCGAAGCCAACTTCTCTCTGACTGTAATCACTGATGGATTTGTTAGCGAAGTTCCATCAGAGAAGAGCAAGGTAGGAACGACACGATTGCCACCGTTAACCTGCTCCACAAAATCAGCTGATTCTGGTTCTTGCTCGACATTAATTTCTCGAAAAGTAATTCCTACTTCACCAAGTTGGCGCTTAAGTCTCTTGCAATACCCGCACCAATCAGTACTGAACATTACAAATTCTTGGCCCATTAAATCAACCGAGTAAGTCATCGTGTAAATGCCTCATCTAGTAAAGCCCTTGCTTCATCTTCGTGCAGATGATGACTTCCAGTTGCAGGAGATGCCGCTGCACGACGAGAGATTCGACGCAATACTCGTGAATCAACACCAGTTCCGCCAATAGATTCAGTAGTGCTTAAGGCAACATGTGGCCAGGCACCTTGGTTGGCAGGCTCATCTTGCACCCAGAGCAAGTTCGCATTTGGATGCTTCTTTGCTTCCACTTCCATTTGAGCGACGGGGAATGGGTATAGACGCTCGACTCGGACTATTGCGGTGCTGCTGTCATTTAATCGATTGCGTTCTGCAACGAGGTCGTGATAAATCTTTCCGGAACAGAAAATTACGCGTGATGCATTGTTGACAGTTGAATCACCGATGACTGGCAAGAAAGTTCCCGATGTGAAGTCACTGATAGATGAGGCAGCTGCCTTCAGACGCAACATCGACTTTGGTGTGAAGACAACCATTGGCCGACGCTTTGGATTCGCTGCGTGGAAACGCAGTAGGTGGAAGTAAGAGGCAGGAGTTGATGGTTGGGCCACAGTCATATTCTTCTCGGCACAAAGTGCAAGGAATCGCTCGATACGAGCAGATGAGTGATCTGGTCCTTGGCCTTCATAGCCGTGCGGAAGTAAGAGCACTACAGATGAACGCTCTCCCCACTTTTGAAGTGCTGATGAGATGAATTCATCGATGATCGTCTGTGCACCATTTGCGAAGTCTCCGAACTGACCTTCCCATAAGACAAGTGCATCTTCGCGAACAACGGAGTATCCGTATTCAAATCCCATCGCCGCATATTCACTGAGCAAGGAATCAACGACGAAGAACTGATTCGTATCTGAAATCAGTGAACGTAGTGGTGTCCACTCACTACCATTTTCTTTATCAATAATGACAGCGTGGCGATTTGAGAATGTTCCACGACGTGAATCTTGTCCCGCTAATCGAACTGGGCGACCTTCTTTAAGAAGTGAGCCGAAGGCGAGCATTTCACCTGTGGACCAGTCGATAGTTCCGTCGTTGATGGACTCTGCCCGCTTTTGTAGCTGTGGCAGCAGTTTCGGATGGATATGGAATCCTTCTGGAATTGCAGTTTGAGTTGCCGCAATTTCGCGAACTAGCTGCTCGGAGATAAAAGTTGGCACATCTTCTGCATTTGGAACGATTGGGACTACGAAGTTTGGATCGCTATGTTCTTCATAGTTTGCAACAGATGCAAAGACCTCTTCGAGCTGGACCTGGTAATCACGAGCAATTTCATCTGCTTCTTCTGGAGTAATGTCTCCGCGGCCAACGAGAGCTTCGGTATACAAAGTACGTGTGGTGCGCTTAGCATCGATGAGTTTGTACATCAAAGGCTGTGTGAAGCTTGGTTCATCACCTTCGTTGTGACCACGTCTGCGGTAACAGACCATGTCAATAACAATATCTTTATTAAAAGCTTGGCGATATTCAAATGCCATACGGGCAACACGAACGCAAGCCTCAGGATCATCACCATTAACGTGAAGAACAGGTGCTTCGATTAACTTAGCAACATCTGTTGAATAACGAGATGTACGTGAAGCATGAGGTGAGGTAGTAAATCCAACTTGGTTATTAACAACGATATGAATAGTTCCACCCGTGCGATAGCCCGGAAGTTGCGACAGCTGAAGTGTTTCAGCGTTGATACCTTGACCGGCAAATGATGCATCACCGTGGAGCAGGATTGGCAAGACTGTATAAGCGCCCTTTGTATTTAAGCGATCTTGCTTAGCGCGAACAATTCCCTCGAGTACCGGGTTTACAGCTTCCAGGTGTGATGGGTTTGCAGCCAAATAAATCTTGGTCTTTGCACCAGATTCTGTTGTGAAGATTCCTTCCGTACCTAAGTGGTATTTCACATCTCCTGAACCATGTACTTGGTTCTCGGCGTAGTGCCCTTGGAACTCTTGGAAAATCTGGCCCACTGGCTTACCCGCAATATTTGCCAGCATATTTAGGCGTCCACGGTGTGGCATTCCAATACAAACTTCATCTAGTCCACACTCTGCTGCTGCAGAAACAATCGCATCTGTAAGTGGAATAACAGATTCTCCACCTTCAAGTGAGAAGCGCTTTTGCCCTACGAACTTTGTTTGCAAGAAAGATTCAAATGCTTCAGCGCTATTGAGGGTACGTAATATCCGAAGTTGCTCTACGCGATCTGGAACTTCAGAAACTCCTTCGACATGTTGCTGGAACCACTGACGCTCTGCAGGGTTTGAAATGTGCATGTACTCAAGCCCGACTGAGCGGCAGTATGCATCGCGAAGAATTCCAAGAATCTTACGTAGAGGCAGGAACTTCTTTCCGCCAAATCCACCTGTTGCAAATTCACGATCGAGATCCCAGAGTGTGAGTCCATGTGTGCGCACATCGAGGTCCGTATGATTTCGCTGAATATAAACAAGTGGATCAATATCGGCCATGAGGTGACCCCAGGTGCGATAAGCGTGAATCAACTGCTGAACGCGCGCTGTCTTATCAATCTCTTCATCTTTGGTTACGGCAAAATCTGATGCCCAGCGGATTGGTTCATAGGGAATACGAAGTGCGGTAAAGATTTCGTCATAGAAATCATCTGCACCAAGTAGATATTCGTTGATACGGCGCAAGAAATCACCAGATTGTGCACCTTGAATAACGCGGTGATCATAAGTACTTGTCAGGGTAATCACCTTGCTTATTGCAAGACGGGCAAGGGTTTCCGCACTTGCTCCTTGGAACTCGGCTGGGTAATCCATCGCTCCCACACCCAGAATCAGTCCTTGCCCCTGCACTAAACGTGGAACAGAGTGAACTGTTCCAATGGTTCCTGGGTTAGTCAGGGAAACAGTTGTTCCGGCATAATCTTCAACGGTGAGAGTTCCGGCGCGAGCCTTATTCACAATCGCTTCATAGGCCGACCAGAACTGCCCAAATTCAAGTTCCTCGCAACCTTTAATTGATGGAACTAGTAATTGACGCGTTCCATCGGGCTTTGCTAAATCAATCGCGATTCCCAAGTTGATATGTTCTGGTTTTCCAAGTGCTGGCTTTCCTTCGAGTTCACCGTAGAAAGCATTCATCTCTGGCATCGCACGCAGCGCTTTAATCATCGCGTAGGCAATGATGTGAGTAAATGAAACTTTTCCACCACGGCCACGCTTTAAGTGATTGTTAATCACGATTCGGTTATCAATCATGAGCTTGGCAGGAATTGCGCGTACAGATGTTGCTGTTGGAACGCTCAGTGATGCTTCCATACTCTGAACAACGCGAGCAGATACACCGCGAATTGGTTCAAGTGTTGAAGCACTCGGTGTTACTAAAGTTGGAATTGGTTTAGCAATCGGATCTGCAGGTGTCGCGGGAGTCGTTGTAAGAGTGCGAACGATTGGTTGCGTTGCAGGCGCCGAAGCCACGGGAGTTGGCTGTGTGACAACTGGAGCCGCAACCGGTGCTACAGGTGCAGCTGGAGTTGGTTGCACTGAACCTTGAACAGAAATATTTGGGGGAGTAACTGGCTTTGGTGTTGGCGGTGTTCCGGCCTTTGGTTTGTCAGCTACCTGCGGATTATTTTGGAAGTGTGCAATCCACTCACTTGGCACAGACGATGGATCGGCTTGGTATCGCTCGAACATTTCTTCAACGAGCCAATCATTTGCTCCAAAGTCTTGTCCTGATTGCGACACTGAGCGCTCCCTTGCGTCCTTGCGTACATATCTATTGCATACAAACTAGATATAAATCCTGTAACTGAACGTGGCTAAGACTATCGGCTCCATGCACCGCAAATAAATGGCATATCCCACACAACCAGCGCGAGATTGAGCACAGTTTGCCCCCCGCTCCCGAGAGGCGGCAGTATCCATTTTTTGAGACAGTTGCCCCATGAACGCAGCAGAAACTCGCCCCTTAGCCATCATCACCGGTGGCAGCCGAGGTTTGGGATTTGAGAGCGCCAAAGCTCTGGCGCTTCAAGGTTTTGATCTGGTGCTGATTGCTAAAGACCCAGATCGCCTGGCAGGGGCAGCAACAGCAATCAGCGCGGTTTGCGATATCAAAAACACCAACATCTCATCCATTGCCTGCGATCTCGAGCAACCACACCTTGTTCGCGAAGTCATTGATTCAATCAATCAATCTCTGCCTACTCCGCAACTTCTTATTCTTGCTCACGGAGTGATGAGTGAGAAAATGTCGAAGACTCTTAAGACAAATGATGCTGAGTGGCGCAGAGTGATGGCAATTAATCTTGACTCTGTCTTTCAACTTGTAAATGGAATAGCACCCGCTATGGCAGATGCACGAAACGGCCGCGTCATTATCTTCTCTGCTTGCTTAGGTCGCATGTCTGGACCTGGAAATGCAGGCGGACTTGCGCCGTATCGAATCAGTAAAGCTGGCGTTAATGCGTTGGTGCGAAACCTTGCACATGAGACCGGACTTGGCGCCCGCGGATTTCTTGTTGATGCAATCTGTCCTAATCATTCACGAACAGACATGGGTGGTGCGGATGCGCCACGTTCGGCAGAAGAAGGTGCTGCTACTGCAATCTGGTTAGCGACAAGAGCATTTGATTCAGCTGGTGCGACAGATGCCGAGAAAGTCACAGGAGTGCTTTGGGAAGATAACCAGATAGTTCCTTGGTAATTAGCCCTTAACCTTCTTCTTTGGCAATCATAAAAGCGAAGTAAAGCGTTGGAAGTGCAAGTGCCAGAATAACCACGGCACCGATATAGAACTGTCCTTGTATTTGATAGTAGGCCACTCCCACTGCAATTAGGTTGGCCAAGATTGTGGGGGATCTTCCGAAACTCTTTCCGTTTACATATCCGCGAGCCGATGCGAAGAGCCCAATAGCTCCAAGAATTGCAAAGACAACCACTCCAATAAGTGGCAGTAGCTCTTTCTTCTCGTGAGTAAAGCCAAGCACAACTAGCCACACACCTAGGGCGAGTACGAGACTTGCCTCGATATAGAGGAGTGCTGCCACTGTTGAACGCTTAGGGGAGAGGTTGGCAGTATTTCCTAACGTGAAACTCTTTTTTGATGATTTATCTCGCTCAGGTTTCGTTGCCATAGCCCTAACTTTATCAGCGCAGCACCGATCTGCATCAATTACTCAATGACTTTTTCACACGATGGATTACGAGACTCGCTCACTCATCTAGCTGCCCCTCCATATTTTTACGAGAATTTGAGAAGAGAGTTAGGAACTGCTGAACGCAACAAGTCTGAGCTCAGTCTTATTAGATTTTTGATTTCCAAGAATGTGGCTGGAATTCAAATCACGGAAAGTAAGATTGAGTCAGAAAATTCACAGTATGAGGTTGCAATTCTTTCATTTGCTGAAATTCTGAAAGCGTCAATTCGATCAGAAGATTTGTGTGCACGCCTTGGCCAGTTTGAGTTCACGTTAGTGATTAAAGCCTCTTCTGATGCAGCGACCTCACTCGCCCAACGAGTGCTGGACAGCCTGAAAATAGAGAGTTTCGATTGTTATTACTCCGTCGTGACTGCAGATAATTCTGAAAGCTCACTCGAAATTCTCAATCGCCTAGATAACCAAGAGTTACAAAGATGACTATCCTTAACCCATGGCTCGCGACTACATCCTCGAAATAAATGAGACGAGTGCGACCCTGACATCTATCGAAAAAGTCTTGGACCTGCCGAAGCTTGAAGCTGAAGCGGTCGAACTTGAAGCAGCTGCGGGCGTTCCGAATTTGTGGGACGACCCCGATAAAGCTCAAGCAGTTACGAGCAAGCTATCTCGCGTGCAGTCAACAATTTCAAGACTTACTGGGTTGCGTCGTCGGGTAGATGAGCTTCCGCTTCTCTTTGAGTTAGCAGCGGGTGAACCAGATGGATCAGCTCTTACGGATGCAGAAGGTGAATTGGATTCAGCAAAGAAGGCAATAAGTGAATTAGAAGTAACGACGTTACTTAACGGTGAGTATGACGCACGTGATGCCCTAATAACTATTCGTTCTGAAGCAGGTGGCGTAGAGGCTGCCGACTGGGCTGAGATGTTGATGCGTATGTATTTGCGATATTGCGAACGTCACGAATTTAAAGTTGACGTATTAGAAACTTCTTTTGCCGAAGAAGCGGGAATTAAATCGACCACATTTCGAGTCAGTGCCCCGTATGCATACGGCACACTTTCAGTAGAGCAGGGAACACATCGCTTAGTGAGAATTTCTCCTTTCGACTCTCAATCACGCAGACATACATCATTTGCTGGTGTGGAGATTGTTCCAGTCGTTGAACAGAGTGATCACATTGAAATTGATGAGAAAGAAGTGCGCGTGGATGTCTATCGCTCATCCGGCCCGGGTGGACAGGGAGTTAATACAACAGACTCTGCTGTGCGCTTGACCCATGTTCCAACCGGAATTGTTGTGTCATGTCAGAACGAACGCTCACAGATCCAAAATAAAGCAACAGCGATGGCTGTTTTGCAATCAAAGTTATTAGAACGTCGTCGCCAGGAAGAGCAGGCGAAGATAAATGCGCTCAAGGGCGATAATTCTGGCTCATGGGGAAACCAGATGCGTTCCTATGTATTAGCCCCGTATCAAATGGTGAAAGATCTCCGTAACAACCATGAAACGGGAAATACTTCAGCGGTATTAAATGGAGAAATTGATGATTTCATCGAAGCGGGAATTCGCTGGCGCCGTAGCGCGTCACAATAGTTCTCGGCAATAACCAGCTGATCCACGCGTGCTGTGATTCTTCTTTCCTCTGTGAATTGGCATAAAAACCCCGAATCAACCCTAAATTCCCAGCTCGCCTACCTAAACTAGGGCCAGGTCTCACGAGCGCATCACCATGCGCCTATATAAGGAGCAGATAGTGATTAAGTTTGAGAATGTCACCAAGGTTTACTCGGGTCAGGAACGTCCTGCCCTCGAGAATGTCACGCTCGAAATTACCAAAGGTGAATTTGTTTTCTTGGTAGGTATGTCAGGTTCTGGTAAATCAACATTTTTGCGTTTAATTCTGCGCGAAGAGCGACCAACATCTGGCGTCATACACGTTGCTGGAAAAGATCTAGGCACTCTTGCAAACCATAAGGTCCCTGAGCTTCGTCGCCAGCTAGGCACCGTTTTTCAGGATTTTAGATTGCTTCCCAATAAAACGATTTCAGAGAACATTGCATTTTCATTACACGTACTCGGATATTCGCAGAAGGAGATTAATCGCGAAGTTCCTGAGATGCTTGAACTTGTTGGCCTTGAAGATAAAGGCGATCGCTTGCCTTCTGAAATCTCAGGTGGAGAACAACAGCGCGTTGCGATTGCCCGTGCGTATGTCACACGCCCTGCAATCATCATCGCGGATGAGCCAACCGGAAACCTGGACCCTGCGCTCTCTGTGGGAATTATGAAGTTGCTCGACCGCATTAACCGCGAGGGCACCACAGTATTGATGGCTACGCATGATTCAGGAATTGTTGATCAGATGCGTAAGCGAGTTATCGAACTCGATGGCGGCCAGGTAATTCGCGATCAAGTTCGCGGCGTCTACGGATATACGGGATAAGGGGAAGATAATGCGCGCAGGATTTCTCTTCAGTGAAGTTCGAATAGGACTTCGCCGTAACCTCACAATGACATTTGCGGTCATCGTGACTGTTGCAATTTCACTTTCTCTTCTCGGCATTGGATTACTATCAAATTCCCAAGTAAATGCGATGAAAGATTATTGGTATGACAAGATTGAAGTTTCTGTATTTCTCTGCGGATCACTCTCGGAGTCACCTTCGTGTAGCGGTGGAGTTGTCACTCCCGAACAGCGCACATCAATCAAATCGGATTTAGAAGCTCTACCAGTTGTGCAGAGCGTCTTCTATGAATCACAGACTGAAGCCTTTGCTCGCTTTAAAGAGCGTTTTAAGAGTTCAGCAATTGCGCAGAACGTTACCGCCGATCAGCTACCAGAATCTTTTCGCGTTAAGTTAAAAGACCCAACACAGTTTGACGTTGTTGTCAGCGCATTTAGCGGTCGACCTGGCGTTGATGTCGTGCAAGATCAGCGCAGCATTCTTGAGAAGTTCTTTCAACTACTTGCTGTACTTCGCAATGGTGCGCTGATTGTCGGCCTTCTTTCAGTCCTCACAGCAGCGTTGCTAATTAGCAACACGCTTCGAATTGCGGCATTTAATCGTCGTCGTGAAACTGGTGTGATGCGACTTGTGGGTGCTTCGTCGTGGTCAATTCAACTGCCATTCTTGTTGGAAGGTGTTTTCGCGGCATTTATTGGATGGATGCTTGCCAGCGGATTACTCGCCGCACTTAAGTATGTCGTTGAAACAAAAGTTGCCCCATTACTTACCTTTACCAAGTTCTTTGGCTGGGGAGAAGTTGCTTTAGCATCTGGATGGTTACTTCTTACAGGCCTTGTGGTCTCAACTATTGCATCTGTAGTAACACTGCGCCGATACCTCAAGGTTTAACTTTATGGTAAAAGAAGTCGGACGGAAGCTGATTGCACAGAACAAGAAGGCTCGTCACGACTTTGCAATAGAAGATGTCTATGAATGCGGCATTGTTCTTACAGGTACTGAAGTGAAATCACTTCGTGCCGGGCGTGCCTCACTCATTGATGGTTTTGCCATGATTGAAAATGGCGAACTATGGCTCCACGGTATTCATATTCCCGAATACACAGAAGGTACGTGGACAAATCACACTCCACGTCGCAAGCGAAAGCTGCTCGTTAATAAGATTGAAATTCGCAAGATTGCGGCTCGCACTAAAGATTCAGGAATCACATTGGTGCCATTGCAGCTCTACTTCAAAGATGGAAAAGCCAAGGTTGAAGTTGCTATTGCAAAGGGCAAGAAGGCTCATGACAAGCGATCGACGCTGATGGAACAGCAAGCTACGCGTGAGGTAAATCGCGAACTATCTCGCCGCCAATCCGGCAAAGACAGTTAATCAATGCCCCCAAGCGGGCATTTTGAAGAAGTCGCAACCCTCTCTATACTTATCTCATACCGTTTGGCTCGATCGAGTTTGGCAGACAAGAATGCCGCTCCATACCTCGCCAAATAACTCATTCACACAAAATCTTTCCTCAAGGAAATCAACGGGTGAATTGTCGAAAAAATAAGAAATACAACTACATAGTGTGAATTACGTTTTCCACGTAATTCCCCATTTCAACTTGGGGGTGAACGGTCTCGACTTTAGTTGTTGAGGCAGGGGAAGCGGGCCGAGGAAGCCGGGATGATCTCGTAAACCATGAAACCTGTGCAAAAATAACTGCAGACAACAGTCGCAGTGATTTCGCTCTAGCTGCATAAGCTAGTTCCGAATCCGTCAGCCCGGGCGCGCTCTCGTCCCGGAATCTGGCGTCGCTAGAGAGCTCTTCATCGAGATAGCGTTGCGAATATCTCGAGAGAACAGTTTCGCAAATGAGTTCGTTGAATACTTGTGTGTAAGAGATTCAGAACTGAGAAAACGATAAACGCACTACGCCCGTAGAAGCCCTGTTTTAATTCTGAAGGACCCGGGTTCGATTCCCGGCACCTCCACTAGTAATGCTTAGTGCTACTTGTCTCCGTCTTCGGCGCCAGGTTTTAGACCTTCAAAGATTTCTTTGCAGATTGGACAGACAGGATATTTCTGTGGGTCGCGAGAAGGAACCCACTTCTTTCCGCACAGCGCTCTCACAGATTTGCCGGTCATTGCTGATTCAACAATTTTTTCTTTCTTTATGTAATGTGCAAATCGATCATGGCCGCCATCATCTTCTTCTTCAACTGGGCGCGTGAGGGTGTCTGTATCGCTCTCAAGCGAAGGAGTACCGCGACCGAAAAGTGGCATGCGCGTAGTATCCAACAAAAACTAGCCACATAGCCATCTCGCCTTCCGGTAGAATTTTGCCGATGAAAGACTTACTGCGCACCGAGCATTTATCGCGTGCTGATGTCGATTTACTCCTCGACACCGCCGCAGATTTCGCGCAGAACCCACTTCGCTCCCAGACTGCACTGAGCAACAAGAGCGTTGCCATCTATATGACTAAGCCCTCTACACGTACTCGCCTGGCATCTGAAACGGCCGTGGCTCATTTGGGTGGGACACCAATCTTTATTCGCGGCGATGAACTACAACTTGGTCGCGGGGAAACAATTGCGGATACCGCCAAGATTATTAGTGGCTACTGTGATGCGCTGATAGTTCGAACCTTTGCACAATCAGATATCGATGAACTTGGTGCACATTCTAGTATTCCTGTCATTAACGGCTTGAGCGATGATGATCACCCAACACAATTGCTCGCTGATTGGGTGACAATTCGTGAAAACTTTGGGACTGACATTAAAGGTAGAAAATTTGTTTATCTTGGTGATGGGAACAATATGACCCACGCATGGTTAATCATGGGTGCCATTATGGGTGCGCACGTTGTGGCGGCGACACCGGGTGGCAAGTGGGCACCTGATGCAGCGGTCGTTACAAAAGCTAAAGAGATTGCGGCAAAGAGCGGTGCCACGATTGAGGTAACAAATGATCCTGAATCAGCAGCGAGTGGTGCATCTGTTCTCTATACAGATGTGTGGATGTCGATGGGCGATCCAGAAGCTGAACGTGCTGAAAAAACAAAAGCACTCACACCATTTGCAATTACAGAAAAGTTAATGTCGTTGACAGAAAAAGACTCAGTTTTTATGCATTGTCTTCCAGCTCATCGAGGAGAAGAAGTTGCGGGCTCTGTGATTGATGGACCGAAGTCGGTAATTTGGCGTGAAGCATTTCATCGTCGCACAACCATCCAGGCATTGCTCTATCACTTAACTCGTGGTGAAATTAAGGGCAATTAACCAGAATTTCGTAATCTTTTGGGTGGCTGTTGCTCTGAGTTACATGTATCTTTTCCCCCATGAGAGTTGCAGTCCCGAGAGAAATTAGAGATGGCGAGAAGCGCGTAGCGCTAGTCCCAGACATCATCAACAAATTAACCAAATTAGGTTATGACGTTGTCATTGAATCTGGAGCGGGTGTTCATGCTCAAGCTACAGATGAGCTGTTCATCGCAGCAGGGGCAACAATCAAAAGCGGCAATGTCATTAGTGATGCCGACGTTGTTCTCTCAGTTACTTCACTTACTCCAGCACAGATCTCGTCCTTAAAAAAGGGCGCAGTCACGATCTCTTTCTTATCTCCAGTAACGGCCATAGATTCAATCGATGCGGCAGTAACAGCGGGTGTTACAGCTTTCTCACTTGAACTAGTTCCACGTATTTCACGTGCACAGTCAATGGATGCGCTGACATCTCAAGCACTCTGTGCTGGTTATCGAGCCGCGCTCGTTGGTGCTGAACTTTCTCCGCGCTTTTTCCCTATGCTCATGACCGCCGCGGGAACCGTTACACCTGCTCAAGTACTTGTTCTCGGTGCTGGTGTTGCAGGGCTGCAGGCAATTGCAACCGCTCGCCGACTTGGCGCTGTTGTCTCTGCCTACGATGTTCGCCCATCTTCTGCTGATGAAGTGAAATCCATGGGCGCAACATTTATTGATTTGGAACTTGAAGCCCTAGAGGGTGCCGGTGGTTATGCACGTGAAATGACGGAAGAACGTGCAGCAAAGCAACGCGAACTCTTAACTCCATACATTGCAAAATCTCACCTTGTTATTACAACCGCTGCAGTTCCTGGAAGAGCAGCACCGCGTTTGATGACTGCAGCCATGATTGATGCGATGGAGGCAGGAACAATCATCGTTGATCTCGCTGCCGAAACTGGTGGAAATGCTGAAGGCTCAAAGCCAGGAGAGATTGTCACAACCGCCAAGGGTGTTCAGATTTGGGGCGGCAAAGATGTGCCGAGCCAGTTGCCCTTCCACGCTTCAAGTCTGTATTCACGTAACGTGGTCAATTTACTTACCTTGATGACAAGTGCTGCAAAAGATGGCGAGAAGGTAGCGCTAAATATTGACTTCACAGATGAAATTATTGATAAGGCCGCACTTACACATGCAGGTGCCAAGCACACACCTGGAGCTAGTGAAAAAGGAGGCAGCAACTAATGGATGCAATTGCCGTTATTTCAATCTTCACCCTTGCAGTATTCGTGGGGTTTGAAGTTGTTTCAAAGGTTTCATCAACGCTACACACGCCCCTGATGTCAGGCGCTAACGCAATTCACGGTGTCATCCTTGTCGGAGCAATAATCGTTGCAGATCACAGTGAAAATAACCTAGAGCTCGGACTTTCACTCACCGCGATTGTTTTGGCAACAATTAATATGGTTGGCGGCTTTGTTGTAACTGATCGCATGCTTGAGATGTTTAAACCTAAGAAGGGAGACCAGAAGTGAGTAGCACTCTCTATAGCTTGGTAGGTCTCGCTGCCGGTGTGGCATTTATCTTGGCTCTTAAAGGACTTTCACATCCAAAGACTGCCCGCCGCGGTAACTTAATTGGTGCCGCGGGAGCCACAGTTGCGACTCTCTCAGTCTTCCTCTACGTCACACCAAGCGGTGAAGGCTCAGAGACGCACTCTCTGCCAATTCATAACTTAGGTTGGATCTTGGGTGCAATCGCAGTGGGTCTAATTATTGGAGTACCTGCAGCTCGCAAAGTTGAGATGACACAGATGCCACAGCTTGTCGCACTCTTTAATGGTGTGGGTGGTGGCGCTGCAGCACTTGTTGCAATCGTGGAGTACTTAAATCTTGGCGATAGCGCAACGACAGCTGAAGTAATCTTCACCGTCTTTACCGTTGTAGTTGGCTGCGTATCTTTCAGCGGTTCCATCATTACATTTATGAAGTTGCAAGAACTCATGACTACGCGCCCAGTGGTATTTCCTGGCGGTAGATTTGTTATTGCTGCCACGCTCGCTGCAGTACTTGGGGTCAGCGTCTGGGTTGTGATTGCCCTTGGAACAACTCCACTACTCGTTCTTGCGGTGATCTCACTACTCTTTGGTGTGCTCTTTGTACTCCCAGTGGGTGGTGCAGATGTACCTATCGTGATCTCACTGCTCAACGCATTCACAGGTCTGACAGTTGCAGCAAGTGGTTATGTGCTCTCATCAACACTTTTGATTATTGCTGGAACTCTTGTCGGTGCTTCAGGAACAATCCTGACTCGCTTGATGGCAGAGGCGATGGGACGCTCACTCTTTGGAACTCTCTTCGGTGCATTTACTGCAAAACCACAAGCAGCAACTGGCACAGCAGAAGAACGTCCGGTGCGCTCAGGATCTCCTGATGACGTTGCAATTCTTCTTAATTATGCGCGACGTGTAGTTATCGTTCCTGGCTTCGGACTTGCCGTTGCTCAGGCACAACACACAGTGCGCGAACTTGCCGACCTCATGCTTTCAAAAGGTATTGATGTTGCATATGGAATTCACCCGGTAGCTGGTCGTATGCCAGGACATATGAACGTACTTCTTGCTGAAGCAAATGTTCCTTATGATCAATTGGCTGAAATGGATGAAGTCAATCCAACATTTGGTCAGACAGATGTCGCCATTGTTATTGGAGCAAATGATGTTGTGAATCCTGCAGCGCAAACAACCCCAGGTTGCCCAATCTATGGAATGCCTATCTTGGAAGTGAGCAACGCTGCCAACATCATCTTCTTGAAGCGCTCAATGCGCCCAGGATTTGCGGGCATCGAAAATGAACTTCTCTATGACCCAAAGACAATGCTTCTCTTCGGTGACGCCAAAGCATCGCTGACTAAAGTTGTCTCAGCACTCAAAGCGCTATAAAAACTAGCCTTCTTGTAGGTCAGTTGGTGCGTTGTGCACATCCAGAATCTTGGTGCGGTTCACAGGACGCTTGGCATCGTCCTTGTAGATCGCAGGAATTGAGCCCAATAGGCCCTTCTGAAAATCTTCAAAGGCTTGCAGAACTTCGCTCTTTGTATTCATGACAAAGGGCCCCATCCATGCAACAGGTTCCTTAATCGGTTGCCCGCCAAGAATGAAGAGCTCCAAGTTTGGAGAACGCGACTCTTGTTGGTTTGCAGCGCGAACAACAATGCAATCACCTTCTCCGAAGACGGTGAGTTGACCCATTGAAATCGGACGCTGTTCATCTCCAACAAATCCCTGACCTGACATTGAGTAAACAAGTGCGTTGTAATCCTTGCGCCAAGGAAGTCTAAGTTCAGCACCTGGTGCAACGGTTGCGTGAATGAGAGTAATCGGAGTCTTGGTTGATCCTGGCCCAACGTGACCATCGAGTTCACCGGCAATAATTCGAATAAGTGATCCACCATCAGTTGATGTCAGAAGTGCAACATCTTTTGCTCGCACATCTTGATATGCAGGAGGTGACCACTTCTTCACAGCAGGAAGATTTACCCAGAGTTGGAAGCCGTGAAATAGACCGCCAGAGACCACTAAATGTTCTGGGGGAGTTTCGATGTGAAGAATTCCACCACCAGCTGTCATCCATTGTGTGTCGCCATCTGTAATCGATCCGCCACCACCATTGGAATCTTTATGATCAAAGATGCCATCAATAATGTATGTGACAGTTTCAAAACCACGGTGTGGATGCCACGGAGTACCTTTCGGTTCACCTGGTGCGTATTCAACTTCACCCATTTGATCTAAATGAATGAAAGGATCTAACTCCGCAAGATCAACACCGGCAAATGCACGTCGAACCGGAAAACCCTCGCCTTCAAATCCTTGCGGAGCAGTTGTAATGCTCTTGATGCCTCGCGCACGCAAATGCGATGCATCGCTGATGCGAGGAAGAATTGTTATATCGCTAACGGTTACTGCTGGCATTGGGGCTCCCTTGTGATGAGGCAAATGTAGTTGAACTTTCAACTACCTGCAACTTGGCAATTCTTTTTGTGGCGTGGATGCTTAAGCCAGAGCGAAAATCGATGAGCCCCGCAAGCGGTCTAGAATATGGTCGTGAATAAGCACGCGCCGAAACTCAATAAAGTGGTTCTGTATTACGGCTTCACCCCTGTTGCAGATCCCGAGGCGTTGCTTCTCTGGCAGAAACAACTCTGCGAGTCTTTAAATCTCAAGGGTCGCATCTTGATTTCTCCACACGGGATCAACGGAACTGTTGGCGGTGAGATGGCCGATGTGAAGAAATATGTTCACGAGACACGGGGTTATCAAGGTTTCAAAAATATCGCTTTCAAATGGTCAGATGGAACCGGAAATGAATTTTCACGACTTCGGGTTGTAGTCAAAGATGAACTTGTTCCATTCGGAAACCCTGACGAAATTAAAGTCGATGAAAATGGCGTTATCGGGGGAGGAATTCACCTTCGCCCGGAGCAGGTAGAAGAGCTTGTCAAAGAGCGTGGGGATGACGTTATCTTCTTCGATGGACGAAATACTTACGAGGCTAGAATTGGAAAGTTTAAAAATGCAGTAGTTCCTGATGTCGAATCTTCCCGCGACTTCGTAAAAGAAATCGAAAGTGGAAAGTACGATCATTTAAAGGATAAGCCGGTTGTTACTTACTGTACTGGTGGCATCCGATGCGAAATTCTCTCTGTTGTCATGAAAAACCGGGGATTTAACGAGGTCTACCAAATAGCTGGTGGCATAGTTAAATATGGAGAACGCTTCGGCGATGACGCCAACTGGGAAGGCTCGCTCTATATCTTCGATGATCGCATCTCTATGGATTTTTCAACGAAGACAAAAGTTATCGGCGTGTGCGATAAGTGCAAAGCCCCCACCAAGGATTTTCGTAATTGCAACACCGCTTCTTGTCACCAATTAACCCTGCTCTGCGATAACTGTGCAGCACTGCCATCTAATTTAAGTTGCACCCACAACCAGAGTCGTCATCGCGATTCTGAATTGATTGGCTAACACTTCAAGCGTTTGTCCCCTGATTAACTTACCTCTGCCATAAGATTGAGTAATGATTTGGTGGCCGGGGCAGATTCCAACTCTTTCGCATGGACTGATTACCCTTCGTCCAAGCACTGAGGAAGATGTTGATGCGATTTTTAACGCCTGCCAGGACCCGCTCATTCCAGCATTTACGACAGTGCCTTCGAACTACACGATTGATCATGCAATCGAATTTGTGCGCAATGTCCCTTTTGCCTTTGCAGAACGCCGTGAAATGTTATTTGTTATTGATTATGGAAATGGTGCTGATAAGAAATTTGCTGGAGAGATTTCACTTCATTCGGTCAATATTCGAAACCACACCGCTGAAATTGGTTACTGGATTGATTCCGATCAGCGCAGTAAAGGAATAGGCACTACCGCCACACAAATGATTACCGAACTTGGATTAAGTGAAATTGGATTCAAGCGTATTGAGGCACTCGTTGATGTTGATAACCACGCATCCCAGAAATTATTAATCAGTGCAGGCTATGAAAAAGAAGGAATCATGCGCAAGAAAGTCACCCGCGAGGATCGCGGGCAGATAGATATGGCACTCTTTGCAGCAACTGATTCAACATGGGAGAGGTAGATATGGAATCACTTGCCCTGCTTGTCTCTGTCTTAATTTCTATAGTTTTATTCAGTGCACCTATTTCAATTCTCCTCTCAAGCCGAATAGCGCAATCGCTGACTAGCAATCTGGTGGCAAAGATTCTGCGTCGAGCTTTGATGGCCTTTGTCAGCGCTTTAGGTTCAGCTTTGTCTCTGTTTTTCATCATCAGCCCACTTCCTTTGTTGCTAAAGATAATTTCTCTAGCAGCTCTACTGGCAAACATCTGGTCGGTCGACCGTGAATATGGTGGGCGATTGATGATCCGCTTTAAATCTATTTTTAGAAAATCTGCATGAAGAAGTTTTCACGCATTGGTTTAACATTTACTCTTCTATTTTCACTCTTGACCCATACTCTTTTCTTACCTGTTACACACGCTGAAGAAAATGTACCGCGCAAGATTCTTACCGGGTGGATCCCTTATTACTCAATGAAAACAGCGCTTCCAGATGTGCTCAACAATGTAGATCTCATTAAAGAGGTGATGCCCTTCTGGTACACACTTAAATACAACGGGAAGACTAAGGCCCCCGAAATTACCGACCTTTACGCACCGGCAAATCCAAGTGTCCCGATTTCGGTGCCCCTGACCGCACTTCGCAATGCCAATCTTCAGATTATTCCTACGATTACCGATGGAACCAGTGAAGGTGTTCTCGCAGGATTACTTAAGAGTCCGACATCACGCACGCAAGTTGTCACTGCAATTATTAATCTAGTTCGTACAAATAACTATGACGGCATTGATATTGATTTTGAAGGATTCGCATTTGTTGATGGAAATACAACCTGGAAAGCAACGGCCCCGTTATGGATCGCATTTATCAAGGAATTAAGCCTTGCACTCCGTGCTGAAGAGAAACTGCTCTCAGTTTCAACTCCTTATGTGTTAAACCCTGCAGATAAGCAGAAAGGTTATTACGTATACGCCTGGGCTGCGATCGCGGATTCAATCGACAAATTGCGCATCATGACATACGACTACTCGGTAGCAAAAGTTGGTCCGCTTGGACCAATTACGTGGGCTGAACGAACAGTGCAATATGCCATCTCAATCATGCCTGCATCGAAGGTATTTGTGGGCGTTCCTGGCTATGGGCGAGACTGGGTAACGGCTGTTTCGGGAGTGTGTCCAGCAAACGTTGCTAATTCAGTAAAGGTCGGAGCGAAAGCTGCAACATTTGTGATGCGTGATGCACAATCACTTGCAGCTACTTATAGTGCAACACCAATCTATGACGAGCAGTTTGGTGAGGTCACTTTTACTTATCAAAAGGTTTATAACGGAACCACGGCCGGCGGGCTCGCAACAACCTGCACAGCATCGCGCACAGCGTGGTATCAAGACAATCGCAGTTGGGCACTTCGAGCCGCACTTGTTACCAAATACCGCATAGGTGGAATAACAGCGTGGACATTTGGCATGGAAGAGCCACTTGCAATGGAAGCTATTCGAACAGTTGCAAAATCAATCGCTCCAGATCAAGTCAACGTTGTGACATCAGTTGACAAGAGTGAGATGAGCTATGGAACGCCATTCACAGTTTCGGGGCAATTGAGCATCAAAGATAAGTCGCCTATTGCAAATCTTGCTGTCCGAGTCGAAGGAAAATCTGTGGGTGAAAGCACTTGGCGCACCTTGGCAAATGCAATCACAAACGCCGAAGGCAACTTTGAAAAGTCATTGATTCTCGGCAAATCAACCACATTACGTGTTTATTCAGATGCAACGTGGGATAGGAGTGAAGGTCTTTCAGTTGAGATCCCAATCACCATCAGCAGACTGATGAATCTCAGCGCACCGACGAGTGCTAAGTCTGGAACACAATTCCAGATTATTGGCAATGTGCTTCCTCGCAGCGCTGATGCCATGGTGGCCCTCGAGAAACTAACCGGGAAAGAGTGGCAATCTATTACTGAAACTGTACTCACTGATGCTCAAGGGAACTTTGTCATCACGGTCGCACCACAAAATCGAGGCGTGTATACCTTACGAACCACTGTGAGCGAAGATGCAAACTGGGCTGCCTTAACAAGTCAAACATTTAATATCATTATCCGGTGATGGTGAAAACGGCAGATAAGGTCGAGGAAGAGATGCGGGCAATCTTTTCTACTGATACGCCATGGGTCACCATTGTTTGGGATGACCCAGTTAATTTGCAGACCTATGTCACCTATGTGTTTATGGGACTTTTCAACTATTCCAAAGCTCGCGCCACTGAGTTGATGCTGCAAGTTCATAATGAGGGCAAAGCTATTGTTTCCACAGGAAGTCGGGAAGAGATGGAACATGATGTCGCGCGCCTACATGAATATGGTTTGTGGGCCACATTGCAACGTGGTGATCAGCTGTGACCTCTACAGATGGTTTTAAGCGCCACGGGGATCATTCATATGTTGCACAATTTGCTGACAGTGAGAAAGAAGTGCTGCTCAACTTGTGTGAACAAATAATTGAACTTCTATCAGAGCGTACAGACCATGGAAATGATGATCCACTGGCTGCGATGGTTGGAATTACATCCCACGATTCTCCACCCGAAGATGACGTGCTGCACCGCTTGTTGCCTAATGCATACGCTGATTCTGTCGATTCATCTGAATTTCGCAGATATACCGAATCAACTCTTCGCGCGAAGAAGCAGGCACATGCGGTTGTGATGCGCATACACTTAAAATCATCAGAGGATGGCACGGTTGATCTAGATCACGACAATGCCAATGCCTGGCTTGGCGCGATAAACGATATTCGCTTGGCGTTGGGTGTGCGGCTTAAGGTGGAGAGTAATTCTAACGAACATCTTGAAATACTCGCACCCGATGATCCGCTTCGAGGTGTCTATGCTGTCTACACCTGGCTAGGTTGGTTACAAGAAAGCCTTCTCTCAGCCCTGATTGATGATGCAGATTCGAAATCACAACCTGAGAATTCTTAAGATGACTTCTTGTAAGATACACGCATGACTCTAGAAATCTCTCGCACATTAGTCGATGCGATTCTTGAACAATCACGCGTTGAATATCCAGATGAATGCTGTGGTGTGATCTTGGGGGCAATAGGGTCAGATAAAGCTCTTCGGCATAAGCCAATGATTAATGCAGCGCACTCACCTACTTTTTATGAATTTGATCCGAAAGATCTATTGGCACTTTACCGCGAGGTTGATGACAATGATGAAGAGATTGTTGTTATCTATCATTCGCATACAGAGACTGAGGCTTACCCATCTCGAACGGATATCGCCTACGCCGGCGAACCGGGTGCACACTACGTCTTGGTTTCTACCCGCAAAGAGATTGCAACAACTCCAGAATTTCGTTCATTTCGCATCATTGATGGGCTAGTGACCGAAGAGCCGGTCACCATTCTCGAGTAGGAATTCTCGATTAGAGATAGCGCCGATTTTTCGACATAATTACGCCATGGCTATTGAAGTTCGCATCCCAACAATATTGCGCCCCTATACAAAAGACCAGAAAACCGTAGCGGCCGAAGGCACAACCCTTGCTCTTATTATTAGCGACCTTGATGCAAATTTTGCAGGAATGGGTGAGCGACTACTTGAAGATGGCGCACTTCGTCGCTTCATCAATATTTATATCAATGATGAAGATGTACGTTTCTTAGGTGGACTCGAGGCTCCGATTAAGGATGGAGACTCCATCACAATTTTGCCTGCTGTCGCTGGTGGCTAAATTTGGCTCGCTATGACTCACTCGAATCATCGGTAGGAAACACACCTCTTATCGGTTTACCTCGTCTTTCGCCGGCCCCAAATGTTCGTTTGTGGGCAAAGCTGGAAGATCGAAACCCAACTGGTTCGATTAAAGATCGCACAGCTATATCAATGATTGAAGCTGCAGAACGTGACGGTCTCTTAAAACCTGGCGCCACAATTCTTGAACCAACAAGTGGTAACACGGGAATATCGCTTGCGATGGCGGCCAAAGTTCGTGGATATAAATTAATTTGCGTGATGCCAGAGAACACCAGCCCCGAACGTAGGCAGTTACTTGAGATGTGGGGTTCGGAAATTATTTCTTCCCCAGCAGCTGGTGGTTCTAATGAAGCTGTGCGAGTTGCCAAAGAAATTGCGGCAAAGAATCCCGACTACGTTTTCCTCTATCAATATGGCAACCCTGCAAATACCGCGGCACACTATAACGGCACCGGACCTGAACTATTTGAAGATTTACCTACCATTACTCACTTTGTTGCTGGCCTTGGAACAACGGGAACACTTATGGGCGCAGGGCGTTACTTGCGCGAGAAGAACCCTGATGTGCAAATTATTGCGGCCGAACCTCGATATGGTGAAGTGGTCTATGGACTTCGCAACATTGATGAAGGTTTTGTCCCTGAGCTTTATGATGCATCAATTCTCACTCGACGTTTCTCAGTAGGTGCCGAAGATTCCGTGAGGCGCGTTCGCGAACTCTTGGAAGTCGAAGGAATTTTTGCTGGGATATCAACAGGTGCGATATTGCATGCAGCTATTGCTATGGGCCAAGAAGCAATCGCGGCAAAGCGTGATGCCGATATTGCATTTATCGTCTGCGATGCTGGCTGGAAATACTTATCGACCGGCATTTACGGCTCACAGGTCGAAGCCGCAACCGAGGGACTCGACGGCACTCTTTGGGCTTAATCCATTCTCGCGGTTAGACTCAGCCCATGAATTCTGCGCCAATCGGTATCTTCGATTCAGGTGTTGGCGGTTTAACTGTTGCTAGAGCAATTCTTGATCAATTACCCAGTGAATCAACTGTATATATAGGTGACACAGCGCGCGGACCATATGGCCCCAGGCCCCTGGCAGAAGTTCGCGACTTCGCTCTTGAAACTCTCGATTTTCTCGTGGGACAGGGAGTCAAAGCGCTCGTTATCGCATGCAACACCGCAAGTGCTGCCATGTTGCGCGATGCAAGAGAGCGATATTCGATACCAGTTATTGAAGTGATTCAACCCGCAGTCCGTCGCGCCGTTGCTGCAACACGATCGGGTCGAGTCGGCGTCATTGGAACTCGAGCAACAATTGAATCAAGTGCTTATCTCGATTCCTTTGCTGCTGCTCCGCAATTAACAATCGAATCCATTGCTTGCCCGCTCTTTGTAGAGTTTGTAGAGCGCGGTGAAACCTCTGGCGAGGCAATCATCAAAGTTGCGCGTGAGTATCTCAAGCCGATGATTGATGCCGATGTCGACACATTAGTCTTAGGTTGCACTCACTACCCACTTCTTACCGGTGTTATTTCATATGTTATGGGTAACGATGTTTCCCTGGTTTCAAGTGCTGAAGAAACTGCAAAGGATCTATACCGAGTATTGGTTGAGAATGATTTGCTTCGAGAAGGTACTGTGAGTGCATCTACTCACAAGTTCTTGGCTACCGGGGATGCACAAGCATTTGAATCACTTGCACGACGCTTCTTAGGACCTGAAGTTGGTTCGGTGCAGCACCAAGATTTGTGAGCAATAAACTTTAATTCTAGCTTTATCCGCAGAACTAATAGAGAACGAGGAATGTAATGGCACGCAACGATGGACGCACCGTAGATCAACTCCGCGATATCAAGATAACTCGTGGCTGGTTGGATCACGCCGAAGGTTCAGTACTTGTTGAATTCGGAAAGACTCGCGTGCTCTGCGTAGCATCTTTCACCCCGGGTGTTCCTCGCTGGCTAAAAGATTCAGGTAATGGATGGGTAACCTCTGAATATGCAATGCTGCCTAGAGCCACTCATACGCGCTCTGATCGTGAGAGCGTGAAAGGAAAGCTGGGCGGTCGCACCCAAGAGATTTCGCGCCTGGTCGGCCGCTCATTACGTGGGATTGTTGATATGAAAGAGCTTGGCGAAAACACAATCGTTATCGATTGCGATGTGCTGCAAGCAGATGGCGGAACTCGCACAGCTGCAATCACTGGTGCATATGTTGCACTAGCGGATGCAATTGCATGGGCGCAAAAAGAAGGTCATATAAAGGCAGGTGCAAAACCACTTACAGACTCAGTCGCTGCGGTCAGCGTAGGAATTGTTGGTGGAGTTCCGATGCTTGATATCTGTTATGAAGAAGATGTGCGGGCAGAGACAGATATGAACGTTGTATGCGCTGGTGATGGAAGATTTATCGAAGTCCAAGGAACTGCAGAAGGGGCACCATTTGATCGTGCACTTCTTGATTCGCTAATGAATCTTGCTGTCGCTGGATGCGCTGAACTTACCAACTTGCAGAAACAAGCACTCGCTCGCTAAATGTCACACACGTTATTACTTGCCACTCGCAACAAAGGAAAGATTGAAGAGTTCGGCCGAATTCTTGAAGCTGTTGCACCTGGGGCGATTGATCTCGTGGGCCTTTATCAATTTCCGGATCTTGCTGATGTCATAGAAGATGGCGCAACTTTCGAAGAAAATGCGCTCAAGAAGGCGCGAGAAATGTCGATGGCAACGGGGCTGCCTGCAATTGCCGATGACAGTGGACTCTGTGTTGATTTCTTAGGTGGTGATCCAGGAATCTATTCTGCGCGATGGGCAGGTTCCCATGGTGATGATGCAGCAAATACTGAAAAAGTTCTACAACAGTTGCGCGATATTCCAGATGAGAAAAGGGGAGCACATTTCACCTGTGTCGCGGCCCTCTATCTGCCTGATGGCAGGAGCCACTGGGAAGAGGCACAGTTCCACGGCTCAATTTTGCGCGCACCAGTGGGTGAATTTGGATTCGGGTATGACCCCATATTTCTACCCCATGGTTTCGCGCAGTCGAGTGCGCAAATGAGCGCAGAAACCAAGGATGCAATCAGTCATCGGGGAAAATCGCTTCGAGCCATTGCACCGCATGTGATCACTTTGCTCGAAAGCCTGGGTTAAACTTTGCCCGTACCCATCATCTTTGAACGTCAACTATCTAGGAGATTACAGTGGCAGTAAAGAAGAAGTCAGCAGCGAAGAAAGCTGCTCCAAAGAAGTCAGCAGCGAAGAAAGCTGCTCCAAAGAAGTCAACCGCTAAGAAGAGCACAGCTAAAAAGAGCGCGGCAAAAAAGAGTGCACCCAAGAGAGCAGTGAAGAAGGCTGTTGTAAAGAAGAAGGTTACCAAGAAGTCAACAGCAAGAAAGTCAACTGCGAAGAAGACAGTAAAGAAGTCTGCAGCGCGTAAGAAGATTGCATCAAAGGTTGTTATCCCGCCAGTTCCATCAGTTGGCAGATCTCGTGTAAATGTTTCAACTACCCCAGCACCTGCTGCGCCACGCACTTCAGCAGCAAGTGCTAAGCCATTGGCTTCTTCAAAGCCAGCAACGAGTCCGAACAGCAAGTCGGCATCAAAGGCCCTCTTTGCAGTTCTACTTGGAATTTTGGTAGTAGGAGCAATTGTTATCACTAATTCAAATAAAGATAGCGATATGGCGGCACCTGAAGCAACAGAATCTGCAGCACCTGAAGCAACAGAATCTGCAGCACCCGAGGAAACTCCGGCTGTGACAGATGCCACTAACACAACAGGTGAGGCACCATCACGTTTTATTGGAAATTGGAAAGACAGCTCGAAGTCAGTCATGGTCATTACTTGGAATGCACCAGCTGGAGAAGTAAAGGGTTACTTAGTAGAAACTCGAGCAAACCTCGGAGAGTGGAAAGTTGTATCAGAGGTTTCTGCAACAACAAATGCGGCAGAATTTGCTAAGACTGCAACCGAAGGATCAACTGCATTCCGCGTATCAGCTGTCTACCCAGATGGTTCACTCGGAGTTGCAACACCATTCGGCTTTGCCGGCCAGTTCGAATAAAAGTTATAGAAAAAACCTCGACCAGCATCGGTCGGGGTTTTTTCATTTCAAATACTTAAGAATTTCTCCAACATAGACTGCAACACCTGTCGGCACCAAGTGAATTCCATCGGGTGCAAAGTATTCGGGATGGCCCATAGAAATTGAATTCCAATCAATTAGCGTGACTGTGGAATATTGTTGGGCAACCTCGGCAACTAGTGCATTATTCCCATCTCGCCAAGGTCTTGATACTGCCGTATTCACCACAATCACTTGAGGCTGATCTTTTACAAGTTCGAATATTGCCTGGACATCACTGCGATTTAATACCCCGTTGTTTCCCAAGTTAAAGATCACCGGTGAATTACCAATTTCAGCCTTATCACGTGTCATGACCTCTAGAAGCTCAGGCGCCTGTCGCCCAATTCGCGCATTCATCACTGATATCGGCATTTGCGCATCAAGTGAGGCGCGAATTCCCAAGATGACCGAATCACCTGTCACCCAGAGCCCATCTGCCACTGGCGCACTGATTGAAACGTCTGGAGAAGTGAGAGCCTTTTCTATCGCAGCGCGTTGTTCATTGCCTATCGAGACTGCGCGAACACTGACAACGGTAGCAAGTGCAAGTACAACAACGAAAACAGCTGCAAAGGTACGTGTTTGTCGCGAGCGTTCTTTTTTAGTTCTGTATTTAAGTCCTTTAAGCCAAAGCTTGAGAGCTCCTCGACGAATTGGCTGTTCCACATATCGCAAAGAAATATCAGCTAGAGCAAAAACAATAAGAATACGAAGTGCATAAAGCGCCCACATCTGACCAGCTAGATCAACGCTCGGGCGAGTAACTTGGAAAATTATCCAATGCCATAAATACATCGCATATGAACGCTGACCAATCCACACCAGAATACGATTTTGCAGAATCGGTGCGAAGCGAGATGCTGGATGAACAACCGACATGATTATTGAGGCTCCGAAGAGTCCAGCAAGTGGGAAGGCAATTTTGTATAAAGTCGGTTTGGTTTCATCGATAAGTAAGAAAGTTGCGATGATTCCAATAAAACCAAAGACACCAATTCCGTCGATGAAGTCCTGAGCCTTCTTACTTACATTGATCGTGAAATTCTGTGGAATCCAACTTACGGCAAGTGCTGCACCTAAGAACAATCCAATGCTGTGGGTATCTGTACCGAAGTATACGTGGCTCACTTTCGACGCATTTGAGGCATCGAGTGAGAATGAAACAAGAAGCAGCGTGATACCGGAGGCTGCGGCAATAACAAGTGCGGCAATTGGTATCCGACGTTTACCTAAGCGCTTGAGAATAAAGAAAAGAATTAGCGGCCAAAGAAGATAAAACTGTGCCTCAACTGCAAGTGACCATGTGTGCTGAAGAAGAGGTGGCCGGCCGATACTTTCGAAATAATCTTGGTGACGCGCGACCAGCCACCAATTCATAGTGCCTGTGAGTGAAAATGGCATATCTGTGAGAAGTCGCTTGATGGTATCGGGCGCCCAAATACCAATTGCAATCGTTGTAGTGGTCACTGTGAAGATGAGGGCTGGCAGCAATCGCCGAGCGCGCGCAAGGTAAAAGCCGCGAAGATCAAGCCCACCGCTCTGCTCAATAGAATCAAGGAGCAAACGTGTTATTACATAACCAGAGATGACAAAGAAGAGATCAACACCGAGAAATCCGCCCGGAATCCAAGTGAAACCCAGGTGATAAAGCATCACCGCAATTACTGCCAGTGCACGAAGCCCATCGATCGCAGGGATGTATTGGATACCGCGATTGGCAGCCATATGAATTACTTGCGCTTAGTAGCAGATTTCTTAACAGGGCGCTTTGCAGCAGATTTTTTAGAACGTTTAGGTGCACTTATAGCAGCGCGTGTGCGCTTACTCTCTACGGCAATTGGAGCAGATCTTTTAATAGTTCCATCTTCATTTATTGCACTATTAACTACATCGCTCATCTTACTTAAGCGAGCAAAGGCAGAATCTAATCGGTCACGAGATTGTGCGATTGCACTCTCGGCAGCAGATAGCGCCTGATTTTGCGAGCGATAGAGACGTTCAGTATCTGTGATGATTTCGGCAAGCCATGCTCGATACTCATTGACGTTCTCAGATGCTTCACCGATTACTCGTTCAGCTTCACGACGCGCAGCTGTGGCAAGTGCAGCAGCTTCGCGGCGCTTACTCTCCATAACTAGATCTGCCTCACGACTTGCCTCACGAATCAGCTCGGCTGCTTCAAGTTCAGCTACGGAAATATATTTACGCCCTCGAGTTTCAGCTCCAGCCAGGACGCTTCGTGCCTTGTTCTCAGCACCCTCAAGAACATCTTTAGCGGTACGTGATGATTCAGAAATGACACGGTCGGCAGTGGAAAGTGCCTTTGCCTCGCGAGCTTGCGCTGATTTGATCATCGCCATTGCTGTTTCGGTGGCAAGGATTTCAAACTCTTCCCGAGTAAGACCAGTGATATCGCGACGTGAACGTAGATCAGCTAATTGAGATTCAAGATCACGAATGCGATCAACAGGGTTTGCAATTGGTTCACGATCGGTTTCTTCACGGAAACCCACCCAGTTGCGGAAATTCTTCTCTGCCATTGTGAGAACTCTCATTCGCGGTATCGACTCGGATATTTATCACCAGGCTTCACACCCCGTGAGAGTCCTAGATTAGGGCATTGCGCTACTTTCGGTAAATGGCGAAAGATACCGCTAGGTACTGCGAAATCCATGCTGCGAGCACAAAGATGTGAAAAAGCTCGTGGAAACCAAAGTACTTGGCGTTGCGCCCCGGCAATTTTAAGGCGTAAAAGATCGCCCCGATGGAGTAGAGCAGACCCCCGATAAGAATAGGAATTAACACCCATAAACCACCCTCGCGATAAAGCTGCGGGGTATAGATCACGGCAACCCAGCCGAGTACTAAGTAATTGGCAACATAGAGCCAACGTGGTGCGCCCACCCAAAAAACGCGGATGGCGACGCCAAATATTGCGCCAATCCAAATCACTGCCAGCAGAATATTTCTATCACGGTTATCAAGAAGAGCAACGGCAAAGGGGGTGTAAGAACCAGCGATCAGTAGATTTATATTGGCATGATCCCATCGGCGCCAAATCTTCTTCTTACTTGGCACCCAGGGCACGCGGTGATACACAGCCGAAACGCTAAAGAGCATGATTGCTGTGATGGAGTAGAGCGCAACGGCAAATCTCAAGGATTCACGGCTGAGAATAAAGAGAACTAGCGAAGCGATGATGACTACCGGGGTGGCACCTAGATGGAACCAACCACGTAGCTTGGGCGGCTTTACTGGCAGATCTGAACTCATGGCGAGCAGCCTAGGGGTTTTCTAAGTCACGCACAGATTTAACCAGCAACGACAGCGTTGCGGCGATAAAAGTTATTACACCTGTTACAAAGAGAATCGTGTTGACTCCAAAATGCATCGCTAAAGGTCCAGCAATGACAATTCCAAGAGGTGCGATACCAAATGAACCTAAGGTGTCATATGAACTGACCCTTGAGTATGACTCCTCAGGGACGTGGCTTTGCAGAGATGTATTCCAGGAGACTATGAATACTTCCAAACTTATCCCCGAAATGACACCTGCCAGAATTGAGAAAATAATAGGCAAATCAAATGCCAGCGAGAAATCCCACAGCGCTGAGATTGCAACAAGCACCATTGCAATGCGTAAAAGTTTTTTAACTTTTACCTTGAGCACCCACACACCTGCAAGCAACATGCCAACAGAGAGAGCTGCCAAGTTATAAGACCATTCTTTCGGACCGGTCTTGGGGTCACTAAAGTTCAGTGGTCCTAGTACAGAGAGCATTGATTCGAATGCCATATTTATCAATGCAAATGCACAGACCATTGTGATTACCCAGGTACGAGAAATAAATTCTTTCCAACCAACAATGAGATCATGCAAAATTCCAGGACTCTTTTCTTTCGCCTTACCCATGATTGGTAAAAACCAGACAATCACTCCAGCTATAAAGAAGGAGATGGCATCTACGAGAAGTCCCCATCCAGCGCCCAGTGTTGCAACAAGAATTCCACCTGTGAGCGTTCCGATGATGTATCCAAAATTTGTCATCAGGCCAATGACAGCATTTCCTTCTTGCAACTTCTCCTTAGGCATAATTTCTGGCAACACCCCAGACATTGCCGGCCACCAAATTGCATTAAGAATTCCAAATAGCGCACCCATAAGTGCTAATAACCAGACGCTAGAAAAGTCAGCGATGAGAGAAGTTGCGCTGACGGCGGCTATAAAACTTCCGACCATGTCCGCCCCACCAACAAGTCGGTTACGTTGAAAACGATCCGCCAGGACGCCGCCAAATAACATAAATGCAATGAGGGGCAGAAAACGTGCCGCCATGACTAGTGAGAGGTCCTTGCCGTCTGCTCCGGGAAGGCTCAAAACTCCATAAGCCAGCGCAATGGGGGAGATTCCGTTACCCAAATTGGAGATGAAACGTGAGATCGCCAGGCTGGTAAAGCCCGGATGGCCTCTGAGTTCGCGAAGTTGGCTCAGCATTCCCTTAGGGTAGTCAAAAGCGGCTAAATGCTCAGATTTACCGATTTTTCTTCGAACCTCACGCTCATCTCCCTAAAAAGTTGCAAAACACTTTCACTACAAGGGTGCTTATTCGCCCGGATTGACGCACAATATTACCTGTCGGTGGTCGCTGGGGTTCCTCGAGGATTCCAATTGCCATATTGCCGAACGTGCGGACCGCCCGGTCTGCATAGCTAAGCACTCACGGAGGCTTAATACATGTCAGTAACACTCGACAGCAACCAATGGAACCTCGTTTATAACGTATTTTCATTCGGTTTGATCTCAATGATCGCATGCACAATTTATACCCTCGTATCGCAATCACGCGTTCTTCCTAAGTACCGCAACGCACTCGTAATGTCATCAATGGTTACATTCATTGCTGGCTACCACTATTGGCGTATCTTCGACTCATTCGGTGAGTCATCAGAAGGAATGATGGTAAACCTCTCAGGCGAGCCGGGCTCATTCAACGAGGCATATCGCTACGTTGACTGGCTACTTACTGTTCCACTACTTCTAGTTGAAGTTATCGCTGTATTGGCACTTGCTAAGGAACTTTCAAGGTCACTTATCACTCGCCTCGTCCCAGCATCAGCTGCGATGATCGCACTTGGTTACCCAGGTGAAATCTCAACTGTCCAGAACACACAGGTGCTTTACGGAGTTCTTTCAACAATTCCATTCATCTACATCCTCTACGTACTATTCGTAGAGCTTGGTAAGTCACTCGATCGCCAGCCAGCTGGCGTTGCAGAGACAGTCGGACGGCTACGTCTGCTTCTCATCGCAACATGGGGTGTTTACCC
>SHUV01000029.1 GCA_009694515.1 Candidatus Planktophila sp.
CAAGGACCAGCCGAACTTGCGCGCGTGGATTCTGTGATGAAGCGCCTTGATATGACCAGATTTGAAAACCAGAGCGTCACCACTTTATCTGGGGGAGAAGCACAGCGAGTTGAGATTGCGCGGGCGCTGATCAGAGATACATCCATCTACTTATTTGATGAACCCTTATCGGCGCAGGATGTGCAGAGTAAAGCGCGGATTATCAGGCTCTTACAAGAGTTAGGAAATCAGGGGCGGACAGTTTTGGTGATTGCTCATATTGATAAGAGCTCTTTATCCTGGTGTGATCAGATCATCGATACATTGGCGCAATAACGGCCAACTCTTAGCAAAGCTGGGATGTAGTGGCAGGTGCGTAACGTCATCGAATTTCACCCAGCGCACTTCAAATGATTCATCGTTGAGTTCATGCCCCTCAAGTGATTGATTTGCGCGGGCAATCACTGTTGAGTAACTCCAGCCCTTGTGATCATCGGTAAAGGTGTGAAGCGGCTCTAGATCACTGGGGTTGATGCCGGTCTCTTCTACCGCTTCCCGCATCGCACTTTCCATGATCGATTCATGCGAATCTCGGGCACCACCCGGAATTCCCCAGGTGTCACCGTTATGCACCCAGGGTGCACGGTGCTGTAAGAAAATTGAACCGTTGCGAATAATGAGTAGCCCTGCTGCGCCGTGGACACCCCAATGTTTGGAGCCACATGCGCATTGGATCCATCCATCTCCATCGCGGGCAGCCATGGTCTTACTTTCTCATATCTATCCACAACCAGCACAATTGCATCGTTTCTGCCTGCCTGAGGGATTTAACCTCCCGCGCATGAAGAGATTCCTAGTAATCGCATTACTACTGATGACTATTTCACCTTCAGCACATGCCCAAGATTGCATCGAGCGAGCATGTATTGATGTCTATACCCAGGACGGCAAGATTGTGATTGAAGGGCGCAAAGGAACAGGTGCAGTGCAAAAGAAAGAGGTAGCACCGGCTCCCAGCAAGACCAGAAAGCCAGTCATCAAGAGAACATTTACCCCACCGCCGAAACCAACGGGGAGTGTAAAACCAAAGATAGTCACCGCTACCAAAAAACCTATCGTCAAAAAACGCATCAAGCCATCAGTTGCCCCCACGGCCACATCGCTGAGCGATAAGTTAATTGAAATTCTGCCCACTGCCGGTATCGCCTATTCCCCTTCATTTCAGCCACTGATTAAAGTTCCGGTCTTCTTCTGGTCCGATATTCCAACAATTGTTACTAAGAAGATTGAAATTGTGGGTGAAGTAGTTGAGGTATCACTCAAGCCCACCTTCATCTGGCATTACGGCGATGGCATCTTCTTTATTACCCGCGATGCTGGCGCACCTTTTCCAGATGGACAGATCCAGCATTCATATTCCAATCCGGGGCACTACCTCATCCAACTGGTCACTAGTTGGGATGGTGAATTCACGGTGCAAGGCGTCAAAAATCGGATTCCCGGAAAGATTGAATCAGTCTCAATTCTGCCCATCACTGTTGTTGCTGCACCTACTCGTTTCACTCCTGCTAATTCATTTAATCGATAAGAAAGGCTTTCTATGACAACCCTGACTTCACCGCACGATCTGCTCGCTGCTATTCCATTTCTGATTGGTTACCACCCAAGTAATTCACTTGTTCTAGTTGCACTCAATACTGACTCAGTTGATAAAGATGCCGTTGGCATGGCGATGCGGGTGGATCTGCCCGTGGATCTTTCGTGTGAAAGCTATGACCTACTTGCCTCGCACTTCACCCGCGAAAAGGCTGATGGCGCACTGCTTGTCGCCTACACACCTGCCGAATCAGCAGCAGGCGAGACAGTACTTATCAATGCCAGTGCTGCACTGATGCGCGCAGGAATTGAAATTAGAGAGTCACTGCTTGTGCAAAGTGATCGCTTTCGTTCACTTCTCTGTATTGATTCAGCGTGTTGTCCACCAGAAGGCAGCCCAGTTCCAGAAATTGATTCATCGCGCATCGCCGCCGAGCACGTTATTGCCGGACATCCCATGCCCTTTGCCACCGTCGGCGAATTGATTCACTCAATCTCTGCGCTGCCATCTGCTGCCCATGAGTCTTGGTTTAGTGAGGTCAACCAATACATAATTGCTACCGATGCGAAAGAGTTAAATCACCTGCAACGAGATGGCGCAACTGCTGTCATTGATTTAGCAGGTGAATATCAAGTAGGTCGAGGAGCAGAAGATCGCGAATTAACTGCCAGAGTCATTGGCCGCATGAGTGATATTCAAGTGCGCGATTTCGCACTGGGTAGTCACAGCCTTGAGAGCGCAGATTCTTACTGGAGGATGTGGCGAGACTTATTAGTCATTGCACCCAATGGTTTTGTCGCCCCCATTGCATCGGTCTTTGCCGCTCTTGCCTATGAACGGGGTGAGGGCGCCTTGGCCCAGAGGGCGCTAGATCGTGCGCTGGCAGATAACCCGCAATACTCGTTGGCGGTGCTACTGCGGCGAGTATTTACTGTGGGCTGGCCGGCGAAATCCTTTACCAAGATGCGGGCAGAGCTACACCCCAAAGTGGTTGCCACAATTTTCGGGTAATATTTGCACTGGTCACGAGTTCTAGTTCAAAGCCCCGGCTGACTAGACGGCAACCCTCCACCGCGGTGGGGTGCTCCGGGTGACGACCAGGCAGAGCTCTTAGCTGCAAGTGCGTGAAGGATTTATTAATGAGCAGAAAAGCTAACTTCGATATCACCGGTGCGTGGCTAGCAGGTGATGATCCAGGTGAACGTAAATTTATCAAGATTGGTGACTTACTTCTTGAAAATGGCGAAACTCTGCCTGATATCACCATTGCTTATCAAAGCTGGGGCACGTTAAATGCTGATAAGTCGAATGCAATTTTAGTTAACCATGCCATGACCGGTTGGTCTGATGTTCCCGGATGGTGGCCACAAATGGTGGGTCCTGGGCTGCCATTTGATACCGATAAATATTTTGTTCTCTGCCCCAATGTCATTGGTGGCTGTCAAGGTTCAACTGGCCCATCAAGTATTGCCCCTGATGGAAAACGTTATGGTTCCCGCTTTCCGATCGTCACTATTCGCGACATGGTCAGCGCCGAGATTGCTTTTAGCGATGCGCTCGGAATTGATAAGTATTTACTCGCAGTGGGTCCTTCTCTCGGTGGAATGCGTTCACTGGAATGGGCGGTGCAATTACCGGAGCGAGTCAGTGCCATCTGCACCATCGGATCATCAGCTGTTGCCACCGGGGATCAAATCGGAACATTTTCAGTGCAGATTCAGGCGATTAAATCTGATCCTTACTTCAACGGTGGCGATTACTACGAGCAAGAGCGAGGCCCGGTCGATGGCATGGGAATTGCGCGCCGGATTGCCCATCTGACATATCGCACCGAATCTGAGATGGATGTGCGCTTTGGTCGCCAATTACAAGGAGATGAGACTGGGCGATATGCCGTGCAGTCATATCTGGACCATCAGGCCAATAAGCTCGCTAAACGCTTTGATGCCAATACCTATATCACCTTAACTGATGCGATGAATTCTCACGATATCGGTCGCGCTCGTGGTGGCGTGGTCAAGGCCCTAGCCAGCGTGAAAGTTCCAGTGGTGGTTGTCTCCATCGATACCGATCGCCTCTTCGTCCCTCGACTTCAGGTTGAGATTTCAGAGCTTGTTCCGACCGCCGAGCCGCCGATTGTCATCAGCTCTGAGTTCGGCCATGACGGATTTTTGGTGGAGAGTGAAGCCATGGGCGCTGCTATTCGCCACGCCTTGCATGTTGCGGGTACAATATAGGTATTACTTCGAGCAGTTCGAAGAAAAACCAAAAGGACAATTGTGGCTGTATTTAGTGCGCTCAAAAACAAGGCAAAGAGCAAGAAAGCTGCTCCAGCAAAGAAGACTGCTGCTAAAAAAAGGGCTGTTGCCAAGAAGTCTCCTGCGAAAAAGGCTGTTGCTAAAAGGGGTGTTGCTAAGAAAGCACCGGCGAAGAAAGTTGCAGCTAAGCCGGTAAAGCCAGCGAAGATTGAAATTAAGAAAGAACTCACTGTAAAAGAGATCCAGCAGCTAGTAGATTTAAAGAACGCCATTGCGCGCCAGAAAGAGATCATCGATTCTCTTGCCGCAAGTGGAATTGATAATTATCGCAAGGCGGTCAAGAAAGAATTTATGCCGCTGGCACTTGAAGCTCGCGCACTAGACGTTGAGATTCCGGAGGCAACCGAGAAGGCTCGCAAAGCTGGCCTCGGTGCTCCAAGTCGCATTCTTTCTAAGGCGCAGCTTGCCCTGATTGCACCTAAGGTGGAGGCGAAAGCAGAAGCGCTCAAGAGTGAAAAAGTCACCATTGTGCTCGATGAAGATGGCAATGAAATTGTTGTCGAAGAAGTTGAATTAGAAGATGTTGAGACTCTGATTGCAGAAGCTTCGGAAATTGTTGATGCTGAATCAGATGGTAAAGATCAGCCGCGCGTTGTCACCCTTTCGGATGAGACTAAGAATGAAGCGGGCTCTTTTACCTTACTTGACTCTGATGCCGATGATGAAGAAGAAGATAAGAACGAGCGTGAGAAGCATAAGAAGGATTTAAAGAATGTAAATCTCGTTCTGGAAGCTATCAACGGCAAGATTCAGGGTGTCGAGCTTCCACCGAAGAGCAATATTGATCAGGTAGAAGCAAAGGCGCTTACCTTTAAGCAGATTCAACAGCAATTTGCGATGAGCACCTTCAATGAGAAGTCCGCAAAACTCATCGCCGAAGCGGTCAATCAGGGCCACTTAAAGAACTTAGAGGATTTGCAGTACTTCTTTAACGAGCAAGCTCGATTTATTCAGATTGAAATCAAGCGCCTTCCACCAGAACAGACAGTTCTGACAGCTGGTGCTACCGCGGACCCAGTAAAGGATTACCTAAAGCAAATCGGTCGCGTGGCACTTCTTAATGCCGAACTTGAAGTTGAACTTGCTACTCGCGTTGAAGCTGGGCTCTTTGCTGAAGAAGCACTAAAGCACACCAAAAAGCTAGAGAAGAAGATGAAGCGCGAGCTGGAGTGGATTGTCGAAGATGGAAAGCGCGCCAAGAATCACTTGTTGGAAGCAAACCTTCGCCTGGTGGTCTCACTTGCTAAGCGTTATACCGGACGCGGAATGCTCTTCCTTGATCTGATTCAAGAAGGAAACCTCGGTCTTATCCGCGCAGTAGAGAAGTTTGACTACACCAAGGGTTACAAGTTCTCTACCTATGCCACCTGGTGGATCCGTCAGGCAATTACCCGTGCCATGGCAGATCAGGCTCGCACCATTCGTATTCCAGTACACATGGTTGAAGTAATTAATAAGTTAGCTCGCGTGCAGCGCCAGATGTTGCAAGATCTTGGTCGCGAACCAACACCGGAAGAGCTTGCAAAAGAACTTGATATGACACCGGAGAAGGTGGTCGAAGTTCAAAAGTATGGACGTGAACCAATTTCACTTCACACCCCACTGGGTGAAGAAGGAGACTCTGAATTCGGAGACCTCATTGAAGATTCAGAGGCGGTTAAGCCAGAAGAGTCAGTCACCTTTACTATCTTGCAGGAGCAGTTGATGCAGGTACTGGGCGGGCTTACCAACCGCGAAGCCGATGTTATTAAGGCTCGCTATGGACTTACCGATGGACAGCCTAAAACTCTTGATGAAATCGGCAAGGTTCACGGTGTTACTCGTGAGCGTATTCGCCAGATTGAATCTAAGACGATGTCCAAGCTGCGCCACCCATCTCGTTCGCAATCACTGCGCGATTATCTGGATTAACACCAGATGGCCGATGCCCAAGCCTTTATCAATCCTAAGAGCGGATCTATTCGCATCACTGGGGTAGTAGAGCTAGTCGATGCTGAAGGCAAGGTGCTTGAAACTATCGAGAATCCAAAGTTCTGTGGTTGTGGTCAATCAAAAGAAAAACCCTTATGCGATGGTTCGCATAAGGGCGCTCTTAAAGAGTAATTACTTAACTTCAACCAACTTCTCTGACTCATCTTGAATC
>SHUV01000010.1 GCA_009694515.1 Candidatus Planktophila sp.
AAAGTGATTGATGCTCGTGGAATTGACGCGGTTGCGCGAGACATTATCGCTCGTGGCGAGAAGATCTAAAATTTACTTCTTTTTGCAGCTCTTACACACACCAAAAATATCTACTTTGTGACTAACTTCCCTGAAACCGTTTTCCTTTGCAACTTTTTCTGTCCAGTTTTCAATGGCAGGGCCTTCAACGGTGATAGTTAATCCGCATTTGCTGCAAATTAAATGGTGGTGGTGCCCATCATTTTGCCCACAATGGCGGTAAAGAGTTTCTCCATCAACGCTCTTGATCGCATCAATATCCTCTTTTTCGGCCATTTTCTGCAAAGTTCTATAGACGGTGGCAAGACCTACCTTTAACTTCTTCTTGCTCAATAAGGCATGAATATCTTGGGCACTCTTGAACTCATCGACTCCGTAAAGGGCTTCAAGGATGGAGCTTTGCTGCCGAGTTGATCGCTCTACGATCTTCTTGTCTTCCTTGAGAGGCATGGGTAAATACTATCTGACTTGAAGCTTCAAACTGCGTCTGCGGGTATATGCGGAGAATCCAATGCTTGCAATAAAAAAGAAAATCACAATCACAACAATTAAAGCCCCAGGGGCTAGGTCAAAGTAGAAGCTAGTTATAACACCTGAAACCGCACCAAATGCTCCAATAGCCGCAGATAGAGCTCGGGTCCCACTGAAGCTCTTACTGATTTGCTGAGCGGTGGCCACGGGAATAATCATCAGGGCGCTAACTAACAATAATCCAACAACTCTCATGGCAATTGTTACGGTAACCGCCGTCATAACCGCCAAGACCATGGATAGCAACTTTACTGGAATTCCAGAGACTTGGGCAAATTCACTGTCATGACAGAGCGCAAATAAAGATTTTTTCAGTAATAGCGTTGCAAAGAATATAATTACAGACAAAGCGACTATCAAAGCGATATCAAACTTACTGACAGTAGTGAGCGAACCAAAGAGATAAGAAAGCAGATTCACATTTGATTTCTTTGAAGAAAGACCAATGAGAAGAACTCCCCCAGCAATTCCACCATAGAAGAGAATTGCTAGTGCAACATCTCCACTAGTTTTTCCATATGCGCGAATAAGTTCTACGACTATCGCACCGATTGAAGCGACTATAACCGCGGTAGCAACGGGATTTGTTTGTAAAAGAAATCCTAAGGCAACTCCTGTTAAAGCGATGTGTCCTAATCCATCACCCATCAGAGAAAGGCGACGTTGCACCAAGAAGATACCCACTAGCGGGGCACACAATCCAATAACAAGTGCAGCTAATAGCGCACGTTGCATAAATGCGGGTTCTAAGAATTCAAAAATCATCACACTTGCCAGCCTAAAACTGGTTTTGAAGAAGAGTGCGGGTGATCATGGAAAATATGACTATCTACCGCTTCAGCATCTGGTGATCCATCAAACACAATTCCTCCCTCGCGAAACATAATCACGCGATTAACCAGTGGACGCAAAGGTCCAAGTTCATGTGAAACTAAAATCACTGTAGTCCCAGCTTCAACTAAGTGCTTGAGCGCTTCTGCAAAGACATTTTGAGTTGCAAGATCTACACCCGCGGTTGGTTCATCAAGAAACAATAAATCAGGCTCACTAGCTAGCGCTCGAGCGATGAGGGTTCTTTGATACTGCCCCCCTGAAAGGGTGTTGATCGAATCATTTTCAAGATCCTTTAGCCTGACAACTTCAATTGCATGAGAAATCTTCTCTTTATCTTCCTGGGTAAATCGTCGGAGCCAACCATGGGAGAGACGACCAGATTGAACTACCTCAGAGACCGTTGCAGGAATTCCCATCGAATCATGAATCCGCTGTGGAACATATCCAAGTTGATCATGATCTTTGAACTGTGAAAATTGGGTTCCGAAAATTGAAACAGTGCCGCTGTGAATGGGAGCAAGGCCTAAGCAGGCTTTTACAAATGTAGATTTACCAGAACCATTTGAACCAAGAATTGCAACAACAGATGAGCTATTGATTCCCAAGGTCACATTATCCAGGGCAATACGCCCTGGATAATGGACACTGAGATTAGTGACCTGTAAAGCCTCTTTTACTTGCAATTAAGGGCTTTGCGCAACGCTTCTAGATTGCTCTCCATAACAGAGAAGTATGTCTCACCCTCACTGATTCCTTCAATAGGATCAAGGACCGCTGCCTCAATATTTAAGTCATCCGCTAGGGTTTGAGCAATCTTGGGTGAGGCTAAAGTTTCAAAGAAGATGGTTGTAGTTCCATCAGCCTTTGCTTCCTTACCGATTTCATTGAGACGCTTTGGGGTTGGCTCAGACTCTGGACTCAAGCCCGCGATTGCCTCTTGGGAAAGTCCATATGCATCAGCTAGGTAACCAAATGCAGCGTGGGAGGTAACGATTAAATCCCGCTCACATGAAGCCAGTCCTGTCAGGAATTTTTGATCTAGCGTCTCTAGCTCTGCAACAAATGCTGCCAAGTTCGTTGCATATACTTCAGAATTATCTGGATCGACCTCAGATAATTTCGAAGCAACGGCTTTCGCAATTACTACTAATCGCTCAGGATCTAGCCACACATGTGGATCACTCACCATCTCCTCATCGGAATGGGCTTCCTCATCTACATGCTCATCTTCGGCGCCATCGTCATGGCCATCCTCGGTTGCGGTTAGGAGATTTAATCCATCGATTGTAAGTAGATCTAATGAATTAGCAGGAGCTGACTGTTGCGCTGCTTCTTCTAAAGCGGGTTGGAACCCAGAGATAAATAGAAGTAGGTCTGCATCATCCAATGTAACAACTTGTGAAGGCGACAGCTCAAGGTCATGTGGTTCAACACCCGGTGGTGTGAAGTTTTCAACGCTTACTAAATCACCGCCAATAGATGTGGCGACAAACTCCAATGGATACATAGCGGCTACAACCTTGATGCCTGAAGCATCGCTGTTGCTATCTGATGAACTGCATCCCGAAAGGACTAGTCCCAGTGATGTTATTACAGCCAGAGTGGAGAACTTCTTTTTCATAGATTTACCTTACTCTTTTATTGATAATGATTATAATTAGCAATAGCATAGCATACTGTTGGGAATGATTAATAAAAAGGAAGGAAGGGCTATGGGTGATTACAGGGGTATTCCGACGTGCGCATGTCCTGCATGCGGCTCACACTTATTGGAAATCACGGCTTCATTTAGCCCAGATACCTACGAGATAGAAATGTACTTATTGGATAACGCACGTTGTGCGATCTGCCAGGCTCACTTGACCGCCCCAACGCCTATCGATCACCCTGCTGCTTAAGCCTTACCAAACCTTCTATCTCTAGCTGAGTACTCTTCAATCGCCTTCCACAATAACTCTGGCGTCATATCTGGCCACAAGACATCCATAAAGACGAGCTCGGCATAGGAAGTTTGCCACGGTAAGAAGTTGCTGGTGCGCTGTTCTCCTGATGAACGAAGGAACATATCGACATCGCGCATTTTTGGTGAGTACAGATACTTCTCTAACGTCTTTTCATTAATGGAATCAGCTTTGACTTTGCCGCGCTTCACATCGCGTGCCAGCTCAGTTGCAGCATCAACAATTTCTGCGCGCCCACCGTAATTCACACACATATTAAGCGTTAATTTCTTATTCTTACTTGTTAACTCTTGCGCCTCTTCTAGCTCTGAAATCACTGACTTCCATAGCCGCTGTGGGCGTCCGAGCCATTGAATCTTGACTCCCATTTCATTCAGGCAATCGCGGCGAGTGCGCAGCATCTCGCGGCTGTAGCCCATCAAGAACTTCACTTCTTCCGGGCTGCGCTTCCAATTCTCGGTTGAAAATGCATAGGCGCTGATCTCTTTGACACCAAACCCAATTGCAGCTTCTACTAAATCAAAGAGAACTTTTTCACCCGCTTGATGGCCGGCGGTGCGAGGCAGGCCGCGCTCTTTTGCCCAGCGACCATTTCCATCCATCACGATTGCGATGTGTTGGGGAATATCAATCTTGGTTGACATGTATATCTAATCAAGCCCTTTCAACCATCGGCAAACTTCGCAGTCCACGTTCCAGGTGCCATTGTAGGTAAGCAGTAACCAAACCACTAGCCTCTCGGCGATATCGAAGTTCACTTTTTTCTGCCACATCCCAATCACCTCGAAGTAGCGCTTGCATCAGCTCGAGCGCTTCGGCTGATGCGGTAGCCGATGCTGATGGCCGGCAATCCATACAAACTGATCCGCCACCCACAAGTGAGAAGTAACGATGCGGCCCTGGCTTTTCACAACGAGAACATGCTGTCATCGATGGTTCATAACCACCGATAGATAATGAGCGCAATAGAAATGCATCGAGGATTAGCGATGAGTCATAACGATTATCAGCAAGTGCTTTCATGCCACCAACTACTAAGTGAAATTCTTGCGGGGCTGGCTCCTCTTCTTGCTGAGTAAAACGTTCGGCGGTTTCCAGGATGGCGTGGGCAATTGTCCAACGCTGGTAATCATCAGTAAGTGCTTCACCGTAATTCATAATCGCTTCCACCTGTGTGATGGTGTCAAAAGTCTTACCGGCATGCATCTGGATATCAACATGGCTACCTGGCTCTAAGCGTGCACCGAATTTAGACATGGTGCGACGCACCCCTTTTGCCACACCTCGAACCCGGCCGTGCTCTTTGGTCAGCAGGGTAATGATGCGATCTGCTTCCCCCAGCTTTTGCGTGCGCAAAATGATTGCCTCATCGCGATAGAGCTTGGAAAGCGGCGCCGGCATACTGCGTACGGTAGTTAGCGAATAGCGCGATTGATTGCAGACACGACGGCTTTGAGTGAAGCAGTCGTTGTATTTGGGTCGATTCCGACTCCCCAGAAGACTTGGCCACCAATTTCGCACTCAAGGTATGCAGCAGCAGTTGCATCGCCGCCAGATGAGAGCGCGTGCTCATGGAAATCAAGAACTCGCACATCAACACCATGGTTTTGCATGATGTGACAGAAGGCAGCGATCGGACCGTTACCAGTTCCAGCTAGTTCTACTGGTTCACTGCGATCTGTAATCTTGATTGTCAGTTGAACATCTTCACCCATGACTGAGTTCTGCGACATTCCTTTAAGGCGAAAACGTCCCCATGGCGCAGAATCTGTCGGCAAATATTCATCTTCGAAGATATGCCATAACTGCTCAGCCGTAATTTCCCCGCCTTCGGTATCAGTCTTGGCCTGAACAATTCTGGAGAATTCAATCTGATGGCGACGTGGCAGATCAAGATGATGTTCACTCTTCATCAAGTAGGCAACTCCACCCTTACCTGATTGTGAATTCACCCGAATGACAGCTTCATAGGAGCGACCCACATCTTTTGGGTCAATCGGCAGGTAAGGAACCGCCCAGGTGTAATCATCGACTTCTTTACCAGCGGCCTTTGCATCACGTTCAAGGTGCTCAAAGCCTTTCTTAATTGCATCTTGGTGGGAACCAGAGAAAGCAGTAAAAACTAGGTCTCCACCGTAAGGATGGCGCTCAGGAACTTTGAGTTGGTTCCCATATTCAACTGTTCGGCGGATCTCATCGATATCACTGAAATCAATATGTGGATCAATTCCATGTGAAACCAAATTCATGCCAAGGGTGACAAGACAAACATTTCCGGTGCGCTCACCATTACCAAAAAGAGTTCCTTCAATGCGATCTGCTCCTGCTAAATATCCAAGTTCGGCAGCAGCAACTCCGGTGCCACGATCATTATGCGGATGAAGTGAAACAATGACGCTATCGCGATTATTTAAGTTTCTGCACATCCACTCGATGGAATCGGCATAGACATTCGGTGTTGCCATTTCCACAGTTGCCGGCAAGTTCATAATCGTCTTCCACTGTGGTGTTGGCTTCCAAACATCGTTGACCGCATTACATACCTCAACGGCGAATTCGAGCTCGGTGCCGGTATAGGACTCAGGTGAATATTCAAAAGAAACCTTGGTCTCAGGAACTGTGGCCATAAGTTCAAGGCAGAGTTGGGCGCCATCGGTTGCGATCTTCTTAATGCCATCTTTATCAAGGCCAAAGACAACTCGGCGCTGCAAGGTTGAGGTCGAGTTATAGAGGTGCACAATCGCTTGCTTTGCTCCAGCAATTGATTCATAGGTGCGACGAATAAGTGGTTCGCGAGCTTGGGTAAGCACCTGAATGATCACATCATCTGGAATCAAGCCCTCATCAATAATCTTGCGCACGAAATCAAAATCTGTCTGCGAAGCTGATGGAAAACCAACTTCAATCTCTTTATAGCCCATGGCGACAAGTAACTTAAACATCGCAAGCTTGCGAGGTGTGTCCATCGGGTCGATCAGGGCTTGGTTGCCATCTCGAAGATCAACTGAGCACCACTTAGGTGCCACCGTCATCTGCTTACTTGGCCAGGTGCGATCTGCTAATTCAACTGGAATAAAGGGTGCATAACGATGCACCGGCATCTTGGAAGGCTTCTGCTTTGGAAAATTCATTTCACTTAACTCCTATGTGTTTGGTAGTTGCAAAAAAAGGTTTACCGGCAACACCAAACTCCGCAGCGAGGAGACCGGTCTTTAGGCCTCGCTACGGCGGATAAGGAGGAGTCCGCGGAGCTTCATAGTGGGTAGAGAATAGCGCGAGAATGCATACTCAATCAAGAGGCTTATTGAGGTGGAATCAAGGTCCCTGAGAAGATCTGCCATGCGAGTGCAGATTTAGCCACAAGTGAGAGCGTTATATAAGTCTTCTCACCGCGCAAATAATCTGACCATTTTCCAACCTTCTTATATTGAAGGTATTGAACAACGGCAAAGGTATTAAAGAGAAGAAATATTGAGAAGACGATGCCATAAACAAATGCAGGAGCCTTGGTATCTCCTGGGCCACCGATAGCAAGAACATAGAACGCGAGTGCAAGCCAAGGAATAGCACCGGCAATGCAGCCAAAGATATATGGAAGCCATCCACCATTTCCTGGCTCCTCATATTTCTCTTGCAGCCAGCCAAAGAGAATCATCGATGCATTAACACCAAAGAGGGCGATGATTGCAACAACATCAGAGACGCCAGTAATGAGCGCAATGAGAACAATCATTACCGATGAGCTAATTGAATATTCAACCCAACGGAAGTAGTTGCGGTGAGCCGCAAGGCCGGCGGCATAGCGAGGGAAGAATTGTGGGCTTATAACAATAAAGTGGAAGAAGGCAGAGAGACCTAAGAAGATTGCAACTGTGATTCCGATTGGAGCCTCGAGCAGAGTGACAGGTTCTGCAAAATCACTTCCTGGAGGTCCTGCTGCGTAGCGGGCAACAATAGGCAAGGTGAAGTCACTCGATAGGACAAGCACTACCGCCATTTGAACGAGGTGGAAGAAACCTGCAATGAGGTTGTAGTTACGAATTTTCATAGTATTAATCTCTTTAGCCATGCGACAAGGCTACAAGTAGAAGATGAGAAAAATCAGTTACAGGACCGGCAAGTACCGATCTAACTCATAGGCACTCACCTGGCGGCGATAGTCCTGCCACTCAGAGCGCTTATTGCGCAGGAAGTAATCAAAGACATGCTCACCCAGGGTCTGGCGCACGAGCTCACTCTTCTCCATCACCGTAATTGCTTCTTCCAGATTTGATGGAAGCAACTGCGTATCAGTGGAAGCTTCCAGCACATACTTCTTCTCAATACCTTTCAGCCCCGCTGCCAACATCACGGCATAGGCAAGGTATGGATTACATGCTGAATCTGGTGAGCGAAATTCAATCCGGGTGGAGTTCTCTTTATTTGGTTTATACATTGGGATCCGCACCAGTGCCCCGCGATCATTGTGGCCCCAGTTAATAATGGAGGGTGCTTCTCCCCCACCTTGTAAACGCTTATAAGAGTTGACCCATTGATTTGTGACAGCAGTGATTTCAGCAGCGTGTTTTAAAATTCCGGCAATAAATTGGCGACCTACAGCAGAGAGATTTAACTCTGCCTTGTCATCATAGAAAGCGTTCTTCTCACCTGCAAAGAGTGAGACGTGGGTATGCATTCCAGAACCAGGATGTTCGGTAAAGGGCTTGGGCATAAAGGAGGCAAAGAAGCCTTGGTTAAGGGCCACTTCTTTAATCACATGGCGAAAGGACATAATGTTATCGGCTGTACTTAACGCATCAGCATCGCGCAGATCAATTTCTTGTTGTCCTGGGGCGCCTTCATGATGGCTAAATTCAACTGAGACTCCCATCGCTTCCAGCAAAGTAATTGCTTGCCGGCGAAAGTCGTGGCCAACAACTGCTGGGGTGTGATCGAAGTAGCCGCCTTGATCAACAGGAACAGGTGCAACACCTTTTTCCGGTTGTGATGTGAAGAGAAAGAATTCAATTTCTGGATGGGTGTAACAGGTGTAACCCATCTCGGCGGCTTTAGCTAAGGTGCGGCGCAGCACATTGCGTGGGTCGGCAGGGGAAGCTTGCCCACTTGGCAAAGTAATGTCACAGAACATACGGGCGGCGCCTTGCGCCTCTGCCCGCCATGGCAAGATAGTAAAAGTTGCCGGATCAGGTTTTGCCAACATATCTGACTCTGATTGACGAGCGAATCCTTCGATTGCAGAACCATCGAAACCGATTCCTTCTTCAAAAGCATTTTCAAGTTCGGCGGGTGCAATCGCCACAGATTTCAACGTGCCAAGAATGTCGGTAAACCACAGGCGAATAAAACGAATATCGCGTTCTTCCACCGTGCGCAGGACGAACTCTTGCTGCTTGCTCATATTTTCACTATCTGGGGACATGGTCACATCGTGCCAAAGTCACGTTACGCCCATGTTACAAAACTAGAGTTCGCGCCACTTACTTGTCATAGGCAGGCGCCGATCTTTACCAAAAGCACGCTGGGAGACCTTGGTGCCCGGCGGATATTGGCGGCGCTTGTATTCCGCCCGATCAACCATGCCAATTACTCGAATTACCAACTCCTTATCAAAGCCTGCTGCAATCAATGCGTCATGGCCTAGGTCTTCATCGACATATGCTTTTAGGACTCGATCTAGCAATTCGTATTCAGGAAGAGAATCGGAATCTTTTTGGTCAGGTCGAAGTTCAGCCGATGGCTCTTTGGTAATGGAGTTCTCCGGAATGGGCGCAACTTCGCCAGCTTCGATTGCAACGCGATTGCGCCAACGCGCAAGTGCCCAAACATCGGTCTTGTAAATATCTTTAATCGGGGCATAGCCACCGACAGCATCGCCATAGAGTGTGGAGTACCCACACGCCAGCTCTGATTTATTTCCGGTTGCTAACACCAAGTGGCCATTCTGATTGGAAAGTCCCATCAAAGTTGTGCCACGCACGCGCGCCTGCACATTCTCTTCGGCAAGTCCGGTCAGTTCGACTTGGCCAGTGAAGGCATCGACCATCTTCTGAATTTCTATGATGCGAAAACCAAGACCGGTGGCGCTGGCCATCACTTGCGCATCAGCGATGGAATGTTCGGAAGAATATTTACTCGGCATGGCAACAGCGTGCACCTGCTCTGGGCCTAGTGCATCAACAGCCAGGGCGGCCACAACGGCAGAATCGATGCCGCCAGATAGACCAAGGAGGACGGAGGTAAATCCATTCTTAGCAACATAATCGCGCAGCCCCACAACAATGGCTTTCCACATCTGTTCTTCAGCACCAAGGCGTTGTGCGATCCCAGGAATCAGTGGCTTAGCAATTTCTGCCGGCTCTTCTGAGATAACGAAATCCGGTTTCGATGTTGTAGTTGCAACTTCTACATCTACCAACATCACGCAATCTTCAAATTGTGGAGCGCGTGCAATAAGTGCGCCAGCTTTGTCAACCACAATACTGTCACCATCGAAAACTAAATCATCTTGGCCGCCGGTCATATTGAGATAGACAAGTGGTGCGCCCATTTGGCGAGCGCGCCGGGTAACAAGTTCTAGGCGCACATCATCTTTAGCGCGCTCAAAGGGTGAACCGTTGGGCACGATCACAAGTCCGGGGAGGCGCGCTGCGAGTTGGGCGCTGATGCCACCATCGATCCAGAGATCTTCACAGATTGCGATGCCCACATCAACGCCATGAATGCGCACAACCAAAGTGGAATCTCCCGCTACAAAATTGCGGTACTCATCAAAGACGCCGTAATTAGGTAGGTGGCACTTGGCATAACGGGCTTTTACTTCACCCTCTGCAATAACCGCCACCATATTTTGTGGTCGCCCAGCTAGGTGATCGAGGTAGCCAACGATGCTGACAATCTGCGGGTTGATCTGGCGCGCCAGTGATTCCAGTGCGCTCTTGCTTGCTACTTGAAAAGATGGCCGGAGTGCTAAATCTTCTACCGGATAACCGGTCAGCACCATCTCTGGAAAAATCGCAATGTGGGCGCCAGCTAGCTGCGCCTGGTGGGCACATTTGATAGCCATCGCTGCATTACCCGCGAGGTCTCCGACCGTTGGGTTCACCTGCGCCAGGGCTAATCGCAACTTCATTGTTTAAGATTATCGCCCAGTTGCGTATCAGGGGTACCATTGTTTTCAACCCGGGGACCGCGCCAAGCGGCTTCGAGGCAGGAGAAATAATGAGTACAACCCTTTACGGTGGCGCCTCCCATCGCCGCGTGAGCATCCTTGATCTGCGCGCGGCCAAGGTGCGCGGTGAGAAGTGGCCGATGCTCACCAGCTATGAACAGCTGACGGCATCGATTTTTGATGAAGCCGAAATCCCGGTACTGCTCGTCGGTGATAGCGCCGGCAATAATTTCCTTGGTGAAGAGAACACCATCCCGGTCACAGTCGATGATTTGATTCCCTTAACCCGAGCAGTGGTGCGCGGATCATCGCGCGCCATGGTCGTGGCAGATCTGCCCTTTGGCTCTTATGAAGCTTCCCCGGAACAAGCACTGACAACTGCTACCCGATTTTTCAAAGAGGCAGGTGCGATGGCGGTGAAGTTAGAAGGTGCTCATATTGCAACCGTTGAAAAACTCACCTCCTGTGGCATTCCCGTAATGGGCCACCTAGGCCTTACTCCGCAATCACTTCATCAACTAGGCGGATACAAAGTGCAGGGTCGCACCGATGGCGATGCCATGTTGGAGGCCGCACTCGCACTAGAAAAAGCGGGTGCTTTTGCCCTCGTGCTAGAACTAGTGCCGGCCGAATTAGCGGCCAGAATTACGGCAGCGCTTTCAATTCCCACTATCGGAATCGGCGCCGGCGCCAACTGCGATGCCCAAGTTCTGGTCTGGACCGATATGGCTGGCTTTACCGCCAATCCGCCCAAACTTGCCAAGGCGTATCGCAATCTGCGCTCTGATTTATTGGCTGCAACTCAAGAGTTTGCTAACGAAGTTCGCACCGGTGCTTTCCCCACTGAAGCGCAGAGCTTTCACTAGTCTTTGGTAGTGGCAAAGCATTCAATAGATCTCTCTCCGCTTAAGAAATACCCTGATTTTCGCAATCTCTGGGCCGCGGGGCTGATTTCCTACTTCGGATCGATGATTACCTACGTCGCAATCCCGTTTCAGATTAAAGAGCTCACCAATTCCTACCTCGCAGTAGGCATTGTCGGTGTCATCGAACTCGTGCCACTGATTATCTTTGGTCTCTACGGTGGGGTACTTGCCGATTCGGTCAACCGCAAGAAGATGGTCTGGGCAACCGAAGCCGGCGCGCTGTTGTTGGTGGCGCTACTTCTTGCTAACTCGATGCTGTGGGAGCCCAAGGTCTGGGTCATCTACATCGCAGCCGGACTCTTTGCCATAGTCGATGGTTTACAACGCCCCAGCGCCGATGCCATGTTGCCAAGATTAGTTGGCCACCAAGATCTGCCGGCAGCTACTGCGCTGATGAGTTTGCGTTGGCAGCTCGGATTGATCGTGGGTCCCACATTGGGTGGAATTATCTTTTCAACATTTTCAATCTCGGCCGGTTTCGCAGTGGATATGGCAACTTATCTTGTTGCGCTAGTTTTTCTGGCACGTGTGCGATCTATGCCATCGTCAAAGGAGGCCGAAAAGCCATCTCTGGCAGCGTTATTTGAAGGTGTTAAATATGCATTTAGTCGCCAAGATTTAATTGGCACATACATCATCGACTTGGCCGCAATGACACTTGCGATGCCGATGGCGCTCTATCCATTCTGGGCCGATCAACTCAACGCGCCGTGGGCCCTTGGAATGTTCTACTCCGCAATCACCGTCGGCTCTGTTCTTGTCACCGTGACCTCCGGTTGGACAACTCGGTATCGCTTTCATGGCAGAGCGGTCATTATGGCTGCCATCGGTTGGGGTCTTGCCATCGCAGGTGCGGGGTTGAGTACATCCTTGCTACTTGTCTTACTCTTCCTGACTATCGCCGGCGCCTTTGACATGATCAGCGCCCTGTTCCGAGCAAATATCTGGAATCAAACAATCCCGGATCACTTTCGCGGACGACTTGCAGGTATCGAATTACTTTCTTACTCGGTCGGACCACTGGCCGGACAATTACGGGCAGCGACAATCGCCTCTGCTACCAGTCTCTCCTTTTCGGTAACTTCCGGGGGCGTTTTATGTGCCATCGTGGTCGCATTTTTGGCCTTTTTCTTGCCGAAAATGTGGAAATACGACGTCGAAACGAACGAATTCGCGGTTCGAGAACGCCAAAATCGCAAAAATCTGGAAAATTCCTAAATTTCCATTCGATTTTCTTACTTTTTTAGAAAAAATCACCGAGAAATTTGCGTAGATGCATAGAAATAATTAAAAAATAATTTGCGACACGCACTGAAATATTTCTCACTATGTAGTGGTATTTCTTTCAAAACTCCGTCACACTTATCCACGAAACAGGTTTGGGTGACGGATCCGAACCCTTCCGATTAGGAGATAAACAGATGGCTGCAAAGCGTCGTAAGAAGGCAGCTGCACCAGCAGCACCTAAGAAGCGTCGTAAGAAGGCTGCCGCAAAGGCAGCAGCACCAAAGCGTCGTAAGAAGGCAGCTGCAAAGAAGGCTGCTCCAAAGCGTCGTAAGAAGGCAGCTGCAAAGAAGGCTGCTCCAAAGCGTCGTAAGAAGGCAGCAGCTAAGAAGGCTGCTCCAAAGCGTCGTAAGAAGGCAGCAGCTAAGAAGGCTGCTCCAAAGCGTCGTAAGAAGGCAGCAGCTAAGAAGGCTGCTCCAAAGCGTCGTAAGAAGAAGGCAGCTCCAGCAGCTGCTCCAAAGCGCCGTCGTCGTAAGAAGGCAGCAGCTAAGTAATTCATTTACTTATAAAAAACCCCGCCAGGTAACTGGCGGGGTTTTTTATTCTGCTGGTGGATTGATTTTCAGTGAATGCGTTACTCGTTCAAATATTTCTGATAACACTCGTTGATCTTCTTTCGTTAAGTGATCGACAAACCTAGTGCGCACACTTTCCACATGGTCCGGGGCAGCAGAAACAATTGCCTTCCACCCCTTGGCCGTCATGACCGCGAAGTAGCCCCTTTTATCATCCGGGCAGGACTCGCGTTTTACCCAGCCCGCTTTCTCCATCACCTTAATCCGGTGGGAAAGGCGCGAGCGCGAGAGCATGGCAACATCGGCTAGCTCACTCATTCGCATCCTGCGCTCTGGGGCATCACTGAGTTGGGCCAAGACTTCATAGTCGGCCATCGATAACTCATGGCTGGCAAGATCAAGATCCAGGGCCTCTAGCAATCTGCGGCTAGCGATGATGTATCGTCGCCAAGCCTTCATTTCGGCAGCATTAAGCCAGCGCGGTGTTGTAGCGTTTTGCCCTGCCATAGCGGCAATAGTACGCTCTTTAGTGACAAAGTTGAACTTTCAACTACTTTTACACACGATGAAATGGAACTCATGAGCCCGGTGAAATCTGGAATCGAAACTTCTGCCCTCGACCCACAGGTGCGTCCACAAGATGACCTCTTCCGTCACTACAACGGAAAGTGGATTACCGAGTATCAGATGCCAGCTGACCGATCTAGTGATGGCATCTTTCGCAAGTTACATGATGCCGCCGAAGCCCAGGTTCGCCAGATCATCGAGCGCGCAACTGGCACAGGTGAGGCGCAGAAAATTGGCGACCTCTACAAATCTTTTATGGATACCGATGCCATCACCGCGCGCGGAATTTCTCCCATCATCGATGACTTAGCCACTATCGATGGCATCACCAACTTGCACGAATTTATCTCGGTCATGGCCGCACTTGAAATGCGTGGCATCGGTGGAATCTTTGGCGCAGCTATCTATCCCGATGCGATGGATTCTGATACCAATATTCTCTATCTCGGTCAGGGTGGGCTATCGCTGCCCGATGAGTCCTATTACCGAGAAGATCAATTTGCCGAGATTCGAAGTGCCTTCGTGGAGCATGTAGCAAAGATGTGCGCACTTGTGGGAATTGCAGATGGCGCCACCGTGGGAGCACAGATTCTGGCGTTGGAAACTAAAATTGCTAGTCATCACTGGGATCAAGTAAAAGATCGCGATGCAACTCTGACCTATAACAAATACAGCCGCGCCGAGCTAGAAAGCCTTGCGCCACACTTCTTATTCGACCTTTGGGCCGAGCACGCTAAAGTGCCAGCGAAAGCATTTGAATCCTTGGTTGTCTGTGAACCATCCTTCTTTGAATCCGTCTCTGCCTTACTCGGTGACTTTTCTGGCGAGCGCGATTCGTGGGTCGCCTGGCTCAAACTCAATCTGGTATCGGCCAGTGCCGCATTTCTCACGGATGACATCGTGCAGCAGAACTTTGAGTTCTATGCCAAGACCCTCTCTGGCACACCACAGATTCGCGATCGCTGGAAGCGCGCCGTCTCTGTCACCCAAGGCGCACTCGGTGAAGCCATCGGCAAGGTCTATGTCGAAAAGCACTTCTCGGAAAAAGCAAAGACCGAGATGAAGGTATTAGTTGATTACCTGCTTGAGGCTTATCGGCTAAGCATTATTGATCTGCCCTGGATGTCAGCGGCAACAAAGGAAAAGGCGCTGGAAAAGCTGACTAAGTTCACCCCCAAGATTGGTTATCCCGATAAGTGGCGTGACTACTCCACGTTAGAAATTTCTGCCGGTGATCTGATTGGTAACTTATGGCGGATCGCCGAGTTCGATCATGCCTATGCCATCGCCAAGCTTGGCGCCCCGGTCGATCGCGATGAATGGCATATGACCCCGCAGACTGTGAACGCTTATTACAACCCACTGGCCAATGAGATTGTCTTTCCCGCTGCAATCTTGCAGCCACCCTTCTTTGATCTCGAAGCCGACATCGCAGCTAACTACGGCGGCATTGGCGCAGTTATTGGCCACGAAATTGGCCATGGCTTTGATGATCAAGGCTCCAAATATGATGGTGATGGAAATATGATCGATTGGTGGAGCGATGAAGATCGCAGCAAGTTTGAAGAGCTCACCGCCGTGCTCGTAAAGCAATTCGATGCCTTATCCCCTGAAAGCACCCCTGATATCCACGTCAATGGCGCATTTACCTTAGGTGAAAATATCGGTGATCTCGGCGGCCTGACCATCGCCTATAAGGCATGGAAATTGGCACTGGGTGGTGCGCAAAGTCCGGTGATTGACGGACTTACTGGTGAACAACGATTCTTCCTTTCCTATGCACATTCCTGGCGCAATAAGAACCGCCCGGAAGAAGTGCGTCGCCGGATTGCAACTGACCCACACTCCCCCGATGAATTTCGTTGTAATCAGATTGTGCGCAATGTGCCCGAGTTCTATCAAGCATTCGGTGTCAGTCAGAGCGATGAACTCTGGCTGGCAGAGCACGAGCGTGTGCGAATTTGGTAGCTCTGCCACACTTACCTAATGGTGGCCCCAATGAGTAAACCCACAAACGGTTTCGCTTTTGAAATCAACCACGCCGCCGACTCTGGTTTAGCGCGCGTCGGAACTATCACCACCCCACATGGGCAGATTCAGACACCTGCCTTTATTCCGGTTGGCACCAAGGCAACGGTGAAAACAGTTCTGCCAGAGGCGATGGAGAACCTCGGGGCGCAAGCCCTGCTGGCAAATGCCTATCACCTCTATCTACAACCTGGCCCCGATGTTCTAGATGAAGCCGGCGGCCTTGGTTCATTTATGAATTGGGATAAGCCAACCTTTACCGATAGCGGTGGCTTTCAGGTGCTCTCACTCGGTGTGGGATTTAAAAAGGTCTTAGCGATGGATGCGCAGACCTTCCGTTCTGATCAAGTGATTGCAAAGAATAAAGAGCGGCTAGCCCATGTTGATGATGAAGGCGTTACCTTTAAGAGCCACCTCGATGGCTCGATGCACCGCTTTACCGCCGAAATTTCGATGCAGATTCAACATAAGTTGGGCGCCGACATTATGTTCGCATTCGATGAGTGCACCACCCTGCATAACACTCGCCCCTATCAAGAGCTGGCCATGTCTCGCACCTATGACTGGGCTATTCGTTGCCTGGATGAACATAAGAAATTAACCGATGCCCGCACAGCAAAGCCATATCAAGCACTCTTTGGCGTCATCCAAGGCGCGCAGTATGAAGACTTGCGCAAGAAAGCGGCCGGTGATCTGGGGACCATGAGTTCAGCTGGAATTGAATTTGATGGCTTTGGTATTGGTGGCGCGCTAGATAAAGATTCACTGGGCACAATTGTGGGCTGGGTGAATTCAACGCTGCCACAGGAGAAACCGAAACATCTTCTTGGGATAGGTGCCCCGGAAGACTTATTTGTTGGGGTAGAAAACGGAATCGATACCTTTGACTGCGTTCTGGCATCGCGCATTGCTCGCACCAGTGCGGTCTATACGATGGAAGGGCGCTTTAACGTCTCTAATCAACCATTTATCCGAGACTTCAACCCGATTGATGATGAATGTGATTGCTATACCTGCACGCATTACACCCGCGCCTACCTATGCCATCTCTTTCGTGCCAAAGAGATGGTTGCTGGCACGCTGGCCACAATTCATAATGAACGCTTTATTGTGCGCTTAGTTGATCAGATGCGACAGGCCCTACTTGATGGAAACTTCCAGGATATGAAGAAAGAATTTATGGCCCGTTATCAGCATAAATCGGGGCAGTCTCGCGACTAGTGCGGCTTAGAGCGAGGCAAAGCCCTCAGCTAATACCCCGAGTGCATCCTTAAGTAGCTCATCGGTGATTACAACTGGCGGCAAGAAGCGGATGACGTTGCCGTAGGTGCCGGCGGTCAGGATCAGCACGCCCTTGCTCTGGCAATACTTAATCACCTTTGCCATCGCCTCTGGGTTGGGATCCTTAGTTCCGGCATGTACCAATTCGATTGCAACCATGGCGCCGCGTCCGCGAACTTCACCAATGATTGGGTATTTCACCTTAAGTGCGTTCAGCGCAGCAAAGAGAATGTCACCGACGTGGGCTGCGCGCTCGACTAACTTCTCTTCTTCAATCATTTCAATCACGGCAAGTGCTGCGGCGCAGGCAATCGGATTTCCACCATAGGTACCACCGAGGCCACCCACATGTGATGAATCCATAATCTCAGCTCGAGCAGTCACTGCAGCTAGTGGCAGGCCACCAGCAATTCCCTTAGCCGAAACGATCATGTCCGGCTCCATGCCTTCATGTTCGACGGCAAACATTTTTCCGGTGCGGGCAAAACCTGATTGCACTTCATCGGCGATAAATACAATCTTGTTCTCGGTGGCAAACTTCTGCAGCCCTGGCATAAATCCAACTGGTGGCACGATAAATCCACCCTCGCCGACAACTGGCTCAATCAAAATGGCAGCAACGTTATGTGCTCCCACTTCTTTCTCAATTTTATGAATCACCATATCGAGCGCGTCTTGCGCAATGGTGTCAGGATTTCCAAGCCAGCGATAGGAATATGGCATCGGCATTCGGTAGATCTCGTTAGCAAAAGGACCGAATCCATCTTTATAAGGCAAGTTCTTTGCGGTAAGGGCCATCGTCAGGTTTGTGCGGCCGTGATAGGCATGTTCAAAGACAACTACTGCTGGGCGCTTTGTGTAGTGGCGGGCAATTTTGATTGCATTTTCTACCGCTTCTGCTCCTGAGTTTTGCAAGATTGACTTCTTCGCAAATTTTCCAGGAGTTAAACGATTGAGGGCTTCGCAGACTTCGATATAGCCTAGATACGGAGCGGTAGTGAAGTTAGTGTGAGTAAATTTCTCCACTGCTTCTTGCACAGCCTTTACAACACGAGGTGCGGAGTTTCCCACGGTGACAACACCAATACCTGCGCCGAGATCGATAATTCGGTTGCCATCGATATCTTCAATAATCGCATCGTGCGCACGCGAAACAATGACCGGTATCGCCATTCCTAGTCCCCCAGAAACAGCCTCTTTGCGTCGCGCCATCGCCGCCATCGATTTAGGCCCAGGAATTTCTGTGACCAGATGACGAGTTTGCGGGAGTCGATCCTGTGATGTCATGGCTTAATTCTAAGCCCCGCATTTCCTACCCGCAGACCTCACCAGCTCTGACTAAGAGTTAGGCTTGCCACATGAGCAGACTCAGAGATAGCGCACCGCTACTTGATGCCTACCTCGCCTACTTCGAGCGCACCAGAACTCCTTTCACCATTCCTGGACATAAGCAGAAGGCGAGCGCGCTAGATGCCGACTTAGGTGCTGTGGTTGATGCAGATACACCTTTATATGGCGGCTTGGATGAGATTAAGTTAACGAATCAGACTCTAAAGATGGCTGAATCACTGGCAGCCACCTTGTGGGGCGCAGATTACGCACGCTTTTCAACCGGTGGCTCAACCCACGCAAACCAGGCAATTATCTTCGCACTAGGAAAGCCCGGCGATCAGGTCGCAGTATCTAGAACCGCCCACCGTTCAGTCTTAAGCGCACTTGTTCTTGCTGGCCTTGAGCCAATCTGGATGTCACCCGAGATTGATGGCGCAACAGGTGTTCCAACCGGAATCACAGCTAGCGAACTTGCAAAAGCTTTGCTCGAAAAACCAATTGCGGTGCTGCTTACCGAGCCAGGTTATTTGGGAACAATCTCAGATCTGCCAGCGCTGATTGAACTTTCACATGCCCAGAGTGTTCCAGTGATTTTAGATGCAGCATGGGGCGGACACTTTGGTTTTCATCCACACCTGCCACAGCATGCATTTCAATTAGGTGCTGATGCACTCATCACTAGTACACATAAGGCGTTGCCTGGATATAGCGCCTCTGCGCTATTACTTGCCCGCACCACCTTGCTTAGCGCAGAACGTTTAGAACAGAGCTTTGAAACAACCCACACAACTTCACCAGCCGGGGCGCCGCTGGCTTCAATTGATGGCGTGCGCGCGCTTCTACAAACTCGTGGGGAAGAGTTGATAGGCACCTTGCTCGAAAATGTTCATCACTTCAAAGAGCTGGTGCAGGCAGAATTTGCCCTGCCTATCTTTCTCTATCCGCAAGATTTTCCGGTCGGCCGCTTTGATGCTTCCAAGATAGTTCTGCGCGTGCAGCAGCTGGGGGCTTCCGGAGTTGAGATTGAGCAAGATCTACAAGCTGAAGGAATTCGAGTAGAGATGGCTGATCGAGACACCATTGTTTTCCTCGGCACTATTGCCGATACCAAAGCAGATTTTGACCACTTAGCCGATGTATTAATTCCGATTCTTAAGCACAGACAAGAACAACGGCGAGAGAGCGCAACGGCGCTGAGTTGGTCAGTTGTGCCACAGCACGCAATTTCTATGCGCGATGCTTATTTTGCAGAGACCGAGTTAGTCAGCGCCCATGATGCCATCGGGTGTATTTCAGCAGATCTGATTGCGCCATATCCACCAGGTGTAGCAGTTGTTGCACCCGGTGAAATTCTCACCGCCCAAATTGTTCAGGGCTTAGGGGCTTCGCGTGCCGCTGGCGTTCGCATCGCTTATACAACTGATCCCACTCTTGCAAAGTATCGAGTCGTAAAGAGAAGCTAAAGAGGTTGTCGATACACCTTATGCACTTGAGCTTGTGCCACCGGCCTAATCATTAAGCAATCGACATTGAAATGACTTGGCAACATCACTGACCATCTAATTGCCTCAGCCACATCTTCAGCCACCAACGGCCTGGTGACGCCTTCATAAACCTTCGCAGCTTTCTCAGTATCGCCCCTGAATCGTTGCACCGCAAACTCATCTGTCTTAACCATTCCGGGAGCAATCTCTGTCACGCGAATGGGTTGGCCATTAAGTTCTAGGCGAAGTGTTTCAACAAGGGAGGTTTCGGCAAACTTTGCCGCCACATAACTTCCACCATTTTCATAGACGCGATGTCCAGCAGTTGATGAAATCATCACGATATGCCCACGGCCAAATGCCTGCATTAGAGGGGTCATTGCTTTGATCATCCGCACAGAGCCCACAACATTGATGTCATAGGTCTTCTTCCATATTTCCGGATCGGAGTCATTGATTGGATCGGAGTCAAAAGCACCACCAGCGCAGTTGATAAGAATCGAGACTGGTTTTCCTTGCAAGTGCTTGGTAAGGGAATCAATACTCTCTTGCTTTGTGACATCGAGTGTAAAAGCTTCAATATTCTGATCTTCAGCCGCAAGGGCAGCTAATCGATCTGCGCGCCTTGCTGCGGCAATCACGTGATAACCATTGCTTGCCAATAGTCGCGCTGTTGCCGCGCCGATTCCACTACTTGCTCCAGTAATAACTACATATTCGCGCGCGCTCATGGGGTTAAGAGTATCTCGCAGTTAGAATCTTCGCATGAGTGAAAACGTAGAGAAGTCCTTGCGGCCAGCACTTGAAATTAGAGCTGCACTGCCTGCAGATAAAGAACGCTGGTTACTTCTCTGGCAGGGCTATCTTGACTTCTATCAGACTGAGCTATCTACCGAACAAAGTGCGCTCACTTGGCAAAGAATTCTGGATTACGAGTTTAATATGAAATGCGCTGTTGCCATCAAGGATGGCCTCATTGTTGGCTTTACGACATATAACCTGCAGAACTCAACCTGGTCTAAAAACGGACATTGCTATCTTGAAGATCTCTTTGTGGATGCAGACGCGCGTGGAAGTGGAATTGGGCGCGCTCTTATTGAATATGTGAAGAGCTATGCGATAGAAAATAGATGTTCGCGTCTGTACTGGAATACCGATGAAGATAATGCAACTGCACGAAAGCTCTATGACTCCTACACCTTAGAATCCGGCAAACGTCAGTACCGGATTCCGCTCAATTAGGCTCTGGATTTTTCGGTTTTCTCTTCAACAGCTTTCTTGGATCAACTTTCTTCCCCTGAGCTTTGACTTGATCGAGCATCCGGTCAGCCCAGGCAAATTCCAGCCCAAGGACAACGAGTCCCAGGATTAGAAACGGCAAAGTAAATGGCCCAGGGAGCACGATCAGCAGCAAACCTAAAGTGATTAGGGTGAAGCCAATAACTGAAACAATTACTTTTCGCAGTTGCCTAGGAAGTGTTTTCCAAGTGGCGAGAAATTTACTCCTCCGGCTCATGCCCCGATATTACCCGCCCAAGATGGACTTAAAGTAACAACCCATGAGGGCACGATTATGAAGGACATTGCGCCCAGTCGCGGTTCCCAACTCCGATAAGTAGAGATAAGTTGCCTCAATGGCAACACTTCCCAAGCCGCATCTCTTTAGGCTAGAAGATTCAAGGCCGCTACGGTGGGGAATCTTCGGTGCCGGCTGGATCGCTGAGCAGATGATTAAGACTGCGCAGAGGAATTCACGGCAGAATTTTGTCGCCGTTGCCTCTAGAACACCGGGAAAAGCGCAAGAATTTGCAAAGGCATTTAACGTCCCTGATTTTCATACGTCCTACGAAGAGCTAGCCGCCCGATCAGATATTGACGCAATTTATATCGGCACTCTTCCCTCTAACCGACTTGAAGTTGCACTCATTGCAATTAATGCAGGTAAACACGTATTAATTGAAAAACCAATCACGATGAACGTTAGTGAAGCAGAGCAGATTTATGCTGCTGCTAAAGCGAAGAAGGTCTTAGCAGTAGAGGCTATGTGGACTCGCTTCTTGCCACATATGGATATCGCACGACAGCTAGTGGCAGATGGCGCGATTGGCGAGGTTGAATTAGTTGTCTCTAGTTTCTGCCAAGCAAACTTGGGAGTTGCACGGCTTTACACACTCGGTGGCGGAAACCCAATCATTGATATGGGCATCTACCCCATTGCCCTGTCGCAAGAGTTCTTAGGCGAGCCCAGTGAGATTCATGGTTTTGGAAAGCTGCACCACAATGAAATAGATGAAGAGACCCATGCATTTATGAGATTTAAAAGTCAGGCCCGCTCTAACTTTGTGCTCTCAGCAAGAGTCTCGATGCCCATAACTGCGGCAATCTCTGGCCTTAAGGGCAGCATCTCATTTGGGCCGCCATGGTTTTCATCAACATCGGTAACGCTGCATGGCAACGGGCTCAATGAGCCGCTTGCGACCTGGAGTGATGAGTCAGGATTGATTGAACACCTTGGGCTGATCCATCAAGTCAATGCATTTGCTCAATATGTGGAACAGGGGCTCTTAGAGGCGCCGCTCTATACGCATCAAGAGTCAGTCGCCAATATCAAGACTGCCCTCACCATTGGTTCACAGATTGGTACCCGATTTAAATAAGGGGCTCCCGAGGTCTTCAATTTTGGGCAGGCACGCGGTAACTTAGCGCCAGAACGTTCTAGCGAAATACCATTACCGAGAGGTCTCACATGAGCACACCTATTCCAATCATTGATACTCATATTCACCTTTGGGATTTCAAACATCCAGAGCTCAAGTGGGTTTGGCTTAGTCCGGACTTTGTTCATCCAATTATTGGAAATATCGATGCCATTAAGTCAGAAGCTTTCGTACTAAATGATCTTTGGTCAGAGGCTCGCTTTGCAGGTATCGAAGCTTTCGTTCACGTACAAGCAGCTATTGGTTCGCCAAACCCAGTCACTGAAACTCGATGGCTGACTGAAATGGCAAAAACTGGTCCAGTGCCGATGCGAATCGTTGCCGACTGTCCACTTGGAGCTCCAGAGGCTGCTCAGCAGCTAGATGAACATGCCCAATCTCCACTCTATGCCGGTATCCGAGATTTCAATGCAGAGCCAATGTTGGCAAGTGGTCAGATTGATCCCGCATATGAGGCATCACTGAAGAAACTCACCAAGCAAAATGTTGTCTTTGATCTTGACTGCGGCTGGCCAAACATGGGCGCAGCAGTAGAGCTGGCCAAGCGTCACCCTGATTTGAAGATTGTTCTTGAACACATAGGATTTCCACGTGCGCGTGATGATGAATACTTTGCCAACTGGTCAAAGGCAGTCCGCGCACTAGCAAAAGCACCAAATGTGACCATGAAGATTTCCGGTATGCCGATGACGGACCCACGTTTTACCAAGGAATCACTGCGTAAATGGGCTGAAGTGTGCTTGGAGGCATTTGGTCCAAATCGTTGTGTGCTTGGCTCTAACTGGCCAGTGGATCGTCTCTACAGCTCATACGACATTATTATGGGCTTTACGCGCGATTACATCTCATCATTTAGCGCATCAGAGCAAGAAGCAATCTGCCGCACTAATGCAAAGCGCCTATATAACTTCTAATACAAGTTCGCTCAAGGCTTCTTTGTATTACCTATGCGTTAGTCACCCATAGTTGAAGTGGTTTACGGACAGCAAGTAGTTCCGGAAATGTTGGTTGTGGATCAAGGATTGAAAGCTTAGGCATCCGCTCCAGCAATTGACGTATGGCGATTCGGGCTTCAAGCCGAGAAAGAGGCGCCCCAATACAGAAATGAATTCCATGGCCAAAACTGATGTTCCCGGCATCTGATCGAGTGATATCAAATACTTCAGGGTTGGAAAAGCGTGCCGGATCATGATTTGCAGCACCGATCATGAAATGAACATAATCACCAGTTTTGATGGTCTGACCAAGAATTTTGACATCTTCACTTGCAACTCGAGATTGTTTTAAAATCGAGGATTCATAGCGCAAAGTCTCTTCCACCGCTGCATCCATTAATTCAGGATTACTGCGCAATAAAGCCAATTGCTCAGGGTGATTGACTAGCGTCATCACCATATTGCCAATTAATCCTTCAGTTGTTTCAAAACCAGCAAAGAATAGTTGTATTGTTAGACCAACAATTTCTTTATCTGTTAATCCATCTTCGGCACCTTGTAAATTAACAATTCTGCTCAACAGTCCATCATTAGGTGTTTTACGTACCTGTTCGAAGAAGCCCATGAGATATTCCTCGGCTTCTCGTGCTACTTCTTCGGCATGTGCTGCTTGTTCATGAGTAATTCGAGCGGAGGCAGTAAATCCGGCAACACCATCTGACCAGCGCTTGAGATCCCATTGTTTTTCAAGGGGGATTCCGAGTAGTTCGCAGATCACCATAGCTGGCAGTTGGAATGAGAATTCATCAACTAAATTAAAGGTCTCTTTCTTCAGCGCCTGATCAAGTAAATTGGAGACAATAGCTTCAATTTTTGGCTCAAGCGCGTTGATGCTACGAGGTGTAAATGATTTACTAATTAAGCGGCGCAAACGAGTGTGCTCTGGTGGATCTTGAAAAACCACCCAATTACTCAAATTAGTAAGAATATGTGGCATTTTTGCTAGTTCATCTGCCGTGAAATGCGAACTCGCCTTGAGCATGCGCTGTTTTTGTGTGAAAACATCTAAATGGAGACCTTTTTCAACTTCATGAAAAGGACTCACAATCCATGCCCGTGCTTTTTCGCTCCAAAAGATTGGGTTGGATTCTAAGAGTGCTCGGTATGTGGGATAAGGATTTTGAAAATACTCGGTTGATAAGAATTTCTCAACTCCATGGCTTTGCATTGTTTGCAACAGCTACCTCCCCATCATGCCAATTAAAAGCAGCATTAAATGTGTGAATGGTGAGACCTTATCTCTATTTTCGTAAGATAGGAAGGGTATAGTCAATGTGTGAGCTTGCTTCTCGCCATTGCAGCAGCACTCGCTTTTGCAGTTGGAATCTTTCTAACTAAGGGCGTTGCGCTAAACATCTCGATTTATAAAGCGATAGGTCCGCTATTTGTTCTCAACGCTCTTTTCGTATTTCCATTAATCCCATTTGGGCCACGCTGGATTCTTTGGTCTGGATCTGTTCCTTATCTACATATTGTGGGAGCCATAGGCAGTGGCGTGGTGGCTGGAATTATTTTCAGAATGGTCTCTCGGAGTTCGGCATCTGTGATGTCTGTCGGGCAAGCTCTCACGCCGGCAGTAGTACTGCTTGCTGGACCAATTGCACTGGGAGCCAGCATTATTCCCATACAGGTTCTGGTGGTAGTTGTACTGGTATTTGCGACAATATTTCCTCTACGCAAGAGTCTGGCTGGAGTTAGCTCATTCACAGCCATTTTTCTCATGATTGTCATTGGCATATTAAGTGGCCTTGTGACTGTGGCTGTTGTCCTTCTAGATAGAGCCGGTGTGGGTACAACTGAAACTTTTATCGTTCGCCAATTGCTAGCTGGCTTTATTTTCATGGCCATCTTCCCTCCTATAGGCCTGCATTGGCGAGATTTCATGCAACTAGTAAGGCGATCATTTTTTATGAGCATGGGATGGCTTGCCTCTATTTATGCGATCCGCGAAGGCTCCCCCGTGGTTGCTCAGTCGGTGATGGCGACTATTCCACTGTGGGTAATTCTGATTGAGTTAATCGTTTATCGCACTCGTCCTCCACGCCCAGTGGTCTTTAGCGCCATTGCGATTGCCATCGGTATCTATGCCTTAGCCCTCACCTCCTAATGTCAACTTTCACTCTAGGAAATCTATTGCCGCCAGCCCACACCTTCCAATACTGTTTTGATTCTGCAGCTTCACCAAAGCCCAATTTTTGATGAAGGAGAAGATGATGTCTCATAAAGGAAAACTTGCGGTAGTTACTGGCGCTGCTTCTGGAATAGGTCAGGCAACTGCAATCAGATTGCGCGATGAGGGCATGCGAGTCATTGCGGTAGATATAAATAAGGATGCGTTGGAGAAGGTTACTGGCGTTGAGCACCTTGTTGCCGATCTCTCCAAGAGCGAGGATCGCGATAAAGTGGTTGCGGCCGCACAAGGTGCACATGCCCTTGTTAATGCCGCTGGGCTCATTCGCTTGAAACCAATCCTTGAATTCACCGTTCAAGATATTCGCGATATCTATGCAGTCAACGTCGAGGCTGTCTGGGACCTGACAAGCCGAATCGGGCGCACGATGACAGAGGGTGCGAGCATTGTTAACTTAAGTTCAGTCTCTGCCAAGCTGGCGACAACTCAGGAAACAGCTGTTTATGCCTCATCTAAGACGGCGGTGCTTTCAATTACTCGTTCCTTTGCTTATGCATTTGGATCAAAGGGCGTACGGGTTAATGCGATCTGCCCGGGCATTGTTGATACTCCGATGCAAGACAAGGTTTTGGAAAGACTTGCCGAAATTCGTGGAATTACTGTTGAAGACATTACATCGAAGCGTTTAACTACCGTGCCCCTAGGTCGAGCATCAGAGCCATATGAAACAGCTGGCTTTATCTTCTTTCTCATCTCGGATGAAGGCTCCTATTTCACAGGACAAGCCCTCAGCCAAGATGGTGGAATCGTCATGTAGTTTTCCCGCAACCAAACAACCAACCGAAAGGAATGAGAGATGGGCGAAATACTAGGATTTTTTCACGGTGGAATTACTGTTAAGGATTTGCAAAAATCCCTGAAGTTTTATCACGATGGACTTGGGCTTAAGGTAAAGTTTGAAAAGCTCCTCAATGGTCCTTACTTAAGGACGGTCCTGGATCTCAAATTCGATGCGATAAATGTTGCTTTTCTTGAAGTTCCCGGTGGGGGATTTATCGAGCTACTGGATTATCAAGGTATTGAAAAACTATCAGCGGCATCGCGTCCCTGTGATTTCGGTGGTGGGCACATGAGCTTCTACGTTTCAAAAATTGATGAAATCGCAGAAAAGATGTTCAAAATGGGATACATCGCACGTAGTGAAAGTTGCGTTGACATCACTGAAGGACCAAATGCCGGCGGGCGTTCACTATATCTGCTAGATCCAGATGGTTACCCAATCGAATTGTTTATGCGTCCCGCTGACGCATAAGCTCAATTTGTAACAACACCGAATCCCCAGCCTATATTTAGTCTAGGTGCCAGACTTCTTTAAACTCAAGCAGGTTTCCCTGGTTATCGGTCAAATTAACGATGACATCTTTAAACCATTCGGCCCAGCGAGCATTTGCCTCACTCTTGCCCAGCTTTTCGAAAGCTGTCTTCACATCAGGCTCAACTTCGAAATATCCAATTACATGAACTCCGCGACGAAAAAGACTGTAATTTTTAAAACCGGCATCCTTAATCGCTGTTACCAACTCTGGCCAGATTTCATCATGACGCTTCTTGTACTCGGCTTCTTGACCTTCAAAGATTTCGAACATAAAACACATTCTTGCCATTATTCGACTCCTAAACGAGATAGTAATGAAAACCTAGGTGGGTATTATTTAATAGTCTGATTATTAACCGGACTCGTCAATTTGGGAAGTGACATGCGACTTGTGAAGCCCCTAGCTGCACGAGCACAGGCTCACTGGTGCGGCAAATTTCTTGAGCCTTCCAGCAACGGGTGTTAAATACACATCCCGTCGGTGGATTTACCGGATTTGGAATATCTCCCTGCAGAATGATTTGTTCGCGCTTGCGTTCCAGAATTGGATCTGGAAGTGGGATAGCTGATAACAAAGCTTGCGTATATGGGTGATGTGGGTGCTGATAGAGCTCTTCGGTGGGAGCAAGTTCCATGATTTTTCCTAGATACATCACTGCAACACGGTTAGAAATATGTTGCACCACAGATAAATCATGGGCGATGAATAGATAGGAAAGACCAAAGTCATCGCGTAAATCTTCGAGTAAGTTAATTACTTGCGCTTGAATTGATACATCAAGTGCCGATACAGGTTCATCGCAGACAATAAATCTAGGTTTGAGCGCAAGTGCTCGTGCGATTCCAATTCTTTGGCGTTGCCCGCCGGAAAACTCGTGTGGGTAGCGGTTAAAGTGTTCGGGGTTAAGACCTACGCGTTCCATAAGCTCTTGAACGGCTCGCTTTACACCGCCTTCAGGGGTTAACTTCTGAATCTCATATGAGGCAGAGATAATCGACCCAATTGTGTGGCGCGGATTCAGTGACGAATACGGATCCTGGAAAATCATCTGCATCTGCGTACGTAGTGGCTTCATCTTCGATGGCGAGTAATTAGTAATGTCTTCGCCTTCAAATTTAATCGAACCTGATGTTGGCTCATCTAACTTCAAGATTGTCCGACCAGCTGTTGATTTACCACAGCCAGACTCCCCCACTAAGCCCAGAGTTTCACCAGCGCTGAGAGTGAATGAAATTCCATTGACTGCCTTGTTATCGCCTCTTACTCTGGAAAATATTCCTTGGGATTGAATCGGAAAGTATTTCGCTAAGTTTGTGACTTCCAATATTGGCGTGCTCATTTGGCAACGGCTCCTTCATTGATAAAACATCGAGCACTATGTGAAGCACTGCGTAATGTGAGTTCGGGAAGTTCTAGGCTGCAACGGCCGCCGGCGACTTCTTCTTTGCGCGAGCACCGTGGGGCAAATGAACAGCCTGGTGGCAGAGAAATCATCGAAGGCGGCTGACCTGGAATCGCTGAGAGTCGATTTGTATGTGGCTGATCTAAGCGCGGAATAGAGTCGAGCAGGCCCTGTGTATATGGCATTGATGGCTTGGCATAGAGATCAAAGACGTTAGCACTTTCAACTATGCGCCCGGCATACATGACATTGACATTATCTGCAGCACCTGCGACCACGCCTAGATCGTGGGTAATTAAAATGATTGCCATTTTGAATTCACTCTGCAGATCCTTGAGCAGGCCTAAAATTTGAGCTTGCACAGTGACATCAAGTGCCGTTGTTGGTTCATCTGCAATCAGTAGTGATGGATTATTCACCAGCGCCATTGCAATCATGACACGTTGGCGCATACCACCAGAAAATTGGTGTGGGTATGAATCAACTCCAGCTGCAGGATCTGGAATTCCGACCAGCCCTAGTAACTCAATAGCCCGCTGGCGACTCACTTCAGGCTCCACCTGATTATGGACTTGGTGGGCTTCAATGATTTGATCCCCAATTGAGTAATAAGGGTGCAGTGAAGACATTGGATCTTGAAAAATCATCGAGATATCGCGGCCACGATATTTCTGTAACTTGTTTCTCTCAATGCCCAGTAAATCAATCTCGCCGTCGTGAGACTGAAAAGTCGCGGTTCCTGAAATCTGAGCAGTGTTGTTATTTAGTAACCCCATCAGAGCAAGGTTTGTCACGGTTTTACCCGAGCCCGACTCGCCCACTATGGCCAATGTTTCCCCTGCGCTGATTGAGAATGAGATGTCATTTACGGCTTGAACAACTCCATCGGGGGTAGGAAAACCAACGCTGAGATTTCTCACCTGAAGAAGTGTCATGTGATGCGCACCCGAGGATCAATAAAGGCGTAAGCAATATCAACTATGAGATTCATCAGAACTACGATGGCCGCAGCTAACAGTGTGGTGGCTACGATGATAGGCAGGTCATATTCGATAACAGAACCGATTGCTAGTCTGCCAAGGCCCGGCAAATTAAATACAGATTCGGTAAGAATTGCGCCACCGAGTAATCCAGCAAAATCTAACCCTGCCATTGTGACAATCGGTGCAAGTGCAGAGCGAAGCGTATGTTTACCAAGAATGGTTCCTTCAGGTAGTCCTTTGGCGCGAGCGGTGCGAATGTAATCTTCATTAGATGTTTCAATTACGGCGCTGCGCACAAAACGCGTATATAGCGCAGCATATGCAAAAGCTAAGGTGACCCACGGTAAGAAGAGAATCTGCGCCCATTCATATGGGTCCTCAAAAAATGGTGTGTAGTTTCCAGCTGGAAATGGAAGCAAGCGCCATTTAATAACGACGAATACAAGCAACATAAGGCCAGTGAGAAATGTTGGCAATGAAGTTCCGATGAGAACGAAGACGGTGCTTGCGCTATCAACTATTTTTCCTTTGTAGCGCGCTGCAAGAACACCTAGTCCCACGCCCACGATGAGCCAGAGAACAAGTGCACCTAAAGCAAGTGAGAGCGTTACTGGAAGGGCTTCACCGATAATTGAACTGACGCAGGCATGTTCTCTAAATGAGTATCCCAAGCTTGGGGCCGGGCAATTTATCAGCGCCGCACCCATTCCGTAGGAGCTACCAACAAAAAGCCCCTTAATGAAGTGCCAATACTGAGTAAGGAAGGGAAGGTCGTAACCAAGTCGGCGACGATTGGCTTCAATGATTCCGGGGTCGTTGCAGTTTTTTCCGCATGTAAGGGCAGCTGGATCAAATGGCAAGAAGGCAAAGATCACGTAAACGGTAAAACTCACGCCTAGCAAAATGAGAAGGGTGACACCTAAGCGTCGTGAGATATAACTCAGCATCGTAGCCTCCGTCTAATTTCGCAGTTGTAGCGCTGCATAGGTCTGAGTAATAGTTATTACTCAGACCTATGCAGTCTTAGGTACTTGTTTCGCTTTTCTTATTACTTGATGAAGATGTCACCAAATGAAGGCGCACCTTGTGGCTCCCAGAAGAAGATTCCACCGAGGCCTGAGCCCCACATTTCTTGAGTCTTGGAGAAGATGACAGGAACGATCCACATTTGATCAACTGCGTACTGATTCAGTTCAGCCCACATTTGACCTTGCTTGGTGCGATCTGGCTCTGAAAGTGCAGCTTCAACCTTCTGCTTAAATGGAGCATAGGCA
>SHUV01000011.1 GCA_009694515.1 Candidatus Planktophila sp.
CCACGGCCTGAAGGCGCATCGGCGGCGACATATACAAAGGTGGTCGAGTAAATGCTCGGTGGCGTCAACAATCAGCTCTTCTTAATGAGCCTTGCCGGATTTCCAGTTGTCTTATTCCTGATTTTCATTTTAAAGTGGACCTCGGCACGAGGTAAATCACTGGTGGAGCGAAGCCCGTCTATTGGTTTTGAAGATGAATATGGAACTCTCGTTGCGGTCGCAGAGCCAAACAATCACATTGAAGGTGAAATACTGCGTCAGAAGTTAATTGCCGTTGGAATTAAGGCAACTCTGACCCAGACTAAGCAAGGTCCTCGGTTATTTGTATTTCCGAAGGAAGAGAGCGCTGCCCGAGCGCACTTAAAAAGCTTTAACTAGCGATTTGCTCCAGGAACCCAGAGCTGATCACCAATCTCTTTATTTGCATGACGAGCAAGAACAAAGAGTAGATCAGAGCAACGGTTGAGATACTTAGCCGTTAACGGATTTACTCCCCCGCCAAATGCATGGATAGCAGCCCAGGTGCAGCGCTCTGCGCGACGAACCACTGTGCGGGCCACGTGAAGGTGGGCCGCAGCTGATGTTCCCGAAGGTAATACAAATGAGCGCAACGCTTCCAGATCTGCGTTGTACTTATCAATTTGTTCTTCTAAATAGACAATCTGAGATTCAAGCACGCGAAGTGGTTCAAATGCAGGTGCATCTACTACTGGGGTGCAGAGGTCTGCTCCCACATCGAATAAATCATTTTGGATTCGCACAAGTACCGCACGAACATCGTCGGTTAATTCATCCGTTGCTAGAACAACGCCAATCGTTGAGTTTGATTCATCGACTGTTGCATATGCTTCTAGGCGAGGGTCATTTTTTGATGTGCGGCTCATATCTCCAAGGGATGTAGTTCCGTCATCACCGGTCTTTGTGTAAATACGCGTTAAATTAACCATGTGCCTAGCCTATAAGTAGACTTCGGATATGGCATCTTCGTCCCACGACCGCTTCCGGATCACCGGTGGCAGCCGCCTGGTCGGTGAAGTATCGGTCACAGGAGCCAAGAATTCAGTCCTTAAACTGATGGCCGCTTCTCTTTTAGCCGTTGGAAAATCGACCATCCGCAATGTTCCAGATATTGCCGATGTGGAGATCATGTCTGATTTGCTCACACGTCTTGGTTGCACCGTTATTCACACCGCCGACACTGTCACCATCGATGTTCCAGCTACACCAATGCACCGCGCAGATTATGACCTCGTGCGTAAGATGAGAGCGTCTATCAATGTTCTTGGTCCACTTGTTGCGCGAGTTGGAAGAGCAGAAGTTGCACTTCCCGGCGGGGATGCAATTGGCTCCCGCGGCCTTGATTTTCACATTAAAGGTCTTGAATCACTTGGTGCCAAAGCCCACGTCGAACACGGGTATGTCATCGCCGAAGCTCCGAAGGGACTTACAGGTACCTCTATTGATTTAGATTTCCCATCTGTTGGTGCAACAGAGAACCTCATGACCGCAGCCGTCTTGGCACATGGTGTGACAACTATTGATAATGCAGCTCGTGAGCCTGACCTTGTCGATCTCGGGGAATTCCTGATTGGCATGGGGGCAAGAATTGATGGTCTTGGTTCGCCAACAATTACTATCACTGGCGTTACAGAGCTAAAGCCAACCGACCACACCACCATTACAGACCGAATCATCGCTGGCACGTGGGCATTTGCAGCCGCAATGACGCAAGGTGATATCACTATTCATGGTGGGCGCGCAGATCACATGGAAGTCATGCTTGAAAAGCTCACAACGGCAGGGGCAATCATCACCTCAACTAAAGATGGATTTCGCGTGCAGATGAATCAGCGCCCGCAAGCAATTGATGTGGCAACCCTGCCCTACCCAGGATTTGCAACAGACCTCTTACCATTTATCATCGGAATGAACGCAATTGCAGACGGTCACTCGATTGTTACCGAAAATGTCTTTGAATCCCGCTTTATGTTCGTCAACGAATTAGTGCGATTAGGTGCTCAAATCACCGTAGATGGCCACCACGCCTCTATCGACGGTATCCCACAGCTCTCTGGCGCCCCGGTTGAAGCAACTGATATTCGTGCAGGTGCTGGGCTAGTTCTTGCAGCACTTGTTTCTGAAGGTGAAACTACAGTTGATGGTGCTTTCCACATTGATCGTGGGTACCCGAATTTTGCTGAGCAGTTGGTTGGGCTAGGTGCGAAAGTTACTCGCGAATAGTTTTTTAGTTAACACTTTCAGTAAGAATCGAAACGCGATCATTTGATACAGATAAGAAGCCGCCGCTTACAGTAAATTCCTGTGTTGTGCCGTCAGTGCCTTTAATGCTGACAGCTCCATCGACTAGTACGCCAAACAAAGGTGAGTGACCTGGAAGAACTCCAAGGTCACCTTCTGTGGTGCGAGCAGAGACAAATGTTGCCTCGCCTGACCACACCTTCTGTGTTGGCGATACTAGTGCGACGTTAAGAGCCATTATTTTTCCCTTACTTAGTTCTTCGCAAGTTCAGCAGCTTTGCGCTCAACATCATCGAGGCCACCGCACATGAAGAATGCTTGCTCTGGAACATGGTCGTACTTTCCATCAGCAAGTGCTTCGAATGCAGAGATTGTCTCTGTGAGTGGAACGAATGAGCCATCTAGACCGGTAAAGACCTTTGCCACGAATGTGTTCTGTGACAAGAAGCGCTGGATGCGACGTGCACGTCCTACGAGAACACGGTCATCTTCGGAGAGTTCATCGATACCCAAGATAGCGATGATGTCCTGAAGATCCTTATAGCGCTGCAAGATCTGCTTAATGCGGTTAGCAACACGGAAGTGATGCTCACCGATATAGCGCGGATCAAGAATACGAGATGATGAATCGAGTGGATCCACAGCTGGGTAGATACCGAGCTCTGAAATCGGACGAGACAACACGGTAGTTGCATCTAAGTGCGCGAATGTAGTGTGTGGAGCTGGGTCAGTAATGTCATCTGCAGGAACGTAAATTGCCTGCATCGATGTAATTGAGTGACCACGTGTTGAAGTGATCCGCTCCTGGAGCTGACCCATTTCATCGGCCAAAGTTGGCTGGTAGCCCACTGCAGATGGCATACGGCCAAGAAGTGTTGATACTTCCGAACCTGCCTGCGTAAAGCGGAAGATGTTATCGATGAAGAGCAGAACGTCCTGCTTTTGCACATCGCGGAAGTACTCAGCCATTGTGAGTGCCGATAACGCAACACGTAGACGCGTGCCAGGTGGCTCATCCATCTGACCGAAGACCAAGGCTGTCTTATTGATAACGCCCGTCTCGGTCATTTCTAGGAACAAGTCGTTACCTTCACGAGTACGCTCTCCAACACCGGCGAATACTGATACACCACCGAAGTTTTCCGCTACGCGATAAATCATTTCCTGGATAAGAACTGTCTTACCAACACCGGCGCCACCGAATAGACCGATCTTTCCACCCTTTACATACGGTGTGAGAAGGTCGATAACTTTGATACCTGTTTCAAACATCTCAGTCTTTGACTCGAGCTGATCAAATGCTGGTGCGTTACGGTGAATTGACCAACGCTCCTTGATATCAAGGGATGACGTTGGAACGTCAAGTGATTCACCGAGAGTGTTAAATACGTGGCCCTTTGTGACATCGCCAACTGGGACAGAGATTGCAGAACCAGTGTCTGTTACTTGCGCACCGCGCACCATTCCATCCGTTGGTTGCATCGAGATAGCACGCACGAGGTTATCTCCAATGTGCTGCGCTACTTCGAGGGTCAAGGTACGAGTAGTGCCACTCATGGTGGTCTCTACGTGAAGCGCGTTAAAGATCGAAGGCATCGAATCTGCGGGGAATTCAATATCCACCACCGGTCCAATAACTCGGGCTACGCGGCCTTTACCTGTTGCTGACATTATTCGCTCCCTGCACTAGCTGAGGCCAACGCATCTGCGCCGCCGACGATTTCACTGATTTCTTGGGTAATTTCTGCTTGACGGGCAGCGTTCGCAAGTCGGGTAAGTGACTTGATGAGATCCTCAGCATTGTCAGTTGCTGATTTCATAGCGCGACGACGAGCAGCATGTTCAGAGGCTGCCGATTGCAACATCGCGTTAAAGATACGGGCTTGGATATAGCGCGGAAGAAGTGCGTTAAGAACTTCTCCGGCATTGGGTTCAAATTCATACATTGGAAGCAACCCTGTTGGAACCGCCTCTGATGACTCAACAACTTCCAAAGGAATCATGCGCTTGGCAGTTGCTTCCTGAGTCAACATAGATCTGAACTGAGTAAAGATGATGTGAATTTCATCGACCCCAAGGCTGTCTTGCGTTGAATCTGCAAGAAAAGCATCAAGAAGCGCGTCCGCTACTTCACGAGCGTTTTCATAGGTTGGGTTATCAGAAAATCCAGTCCACGTTCCGGCCATCTCGCGATTACGGAACTTGTAGTAGTTCACAGCCTTGCGACCAACGAGGAAGTTAGAGACTTGCAAACCACGCTCACGAAGCAGGGCTGCCAGTTTTTCGCCTTCCTTAATCGCATTCGTTGAATAAGCACCAGCCATTCCACGGTCGGCCGAGATGATCAAAATCGCTGCTCGTCGTGGATTTTCGTGTGCTGTCGTCAACGGGTGATTTGTGGAAGAAAATGAAGCAACTGCAGATACCGCACGTGTGAGTTCATTTGCATACGGAGTCGATGCTGTTACACGTTGCTGCGCCTTAACGATACGAGAAGCAGAGATTAACTCCATTGCTTTCGTAATCTTTTTGGTCGCTTTAACGGAACGCATCCGTCTGCGATATATGCGAAGTTGAGCACCCATGAGTTACTTCTTCACCGCCGGTGGGACGTGCTTTGTGATTGCTTCTGCAGCTTCGCCCTCAAGCGCCTTTGCCGCAGCTTCGTTCAAAGCTGGTGCAACGGATGACTTAAATTGCTTCTTGAAATCAGCAACTGCAGCGACCATCTTGGCCACAGTGTCATCTTCAAGCTGCTTAGTCTCAGAGATAACGGTAAAGATATCTTTACGTTCGCGGCCAATGAAGTCCAGTAGTTCGCCTTCAAAGCGACGGATATCAGCAACAGCAACATCATCTAGCGCACCGGAAGTTCCGGCCCAGATTGAAACAATCTGACGCTCAAGTGAATATGGTGAGTACTGACCCTGCTTAAGAAGTTCCACCATACGTGCACCGCGCTCAAGCTGAGCCTTTGATGCCGCATCGAGATCTGAACCGAAAGCAGCAAATGCTTCCAGCTCACGGAACTGAGCAAGGTCAAGACGAAGACGACCAGCGATCTTCTTCATCGCCTTAGTCTGAGCTGAACCACCCACGCGAGAAACTGAGATACCTACGTTAATCGCTGGGCGTACACCTGCGTTAAAGAGATCTGTTTCAAGGAAGCACTGTCCGTCAGTAATAGAAATTACGTTTGTCGGAATAAACGCCGAAACGTCATTTCCCTTAGTCTCAATGATTGGCAGGCCAGTCATGGAACCGCCACCGAGTTCATCGGAGAGCTTTGCGCAACGTTCTAGCAAACGTGAGTGTAAGTAGAAAACATCGCCTGGGTAGGCTTCGCGGCCTGGTGGGCGACGAAGTAGAAGTGAGACTGAACGATATGCCTCAGCTTGCTTTGAAAGATCATCAAAAACAATCAGAACGTGCTCGCCTTTATACATCCAGTGCTGACCAATTGCGGAACCGGTATACGGTGCGAGGTACTTAAAGCCCGCTGGGTCTGATGCAGGAGATGCCACGATTGTTGTGTACTCCATCGCACCCGCTTCTTCGAGTGCGCCTTTAACAGATGCAATCGTTGAACCCTTCTGACCGATAGCGACGTAGATGCATTTAACCTGCTTCTTCTTATCGCCAGTTAGCCAGTTTTCGCGCTGGTTAATAATTGTGTCGATTGCAACTGCAGTCTTACCAGTCTGGCGGTCACCAATGATGAGCTGACGCTGTCCACGACCAATTGCTGTCATCGCATCGATTGCCTTAATACCTGTGGCCATTGGCTCTTTAACCGGTTGGCGCTGTACAACAGATGGAGCCTGAAGTTCTAGGGCACGACGGGCATCAGGAGTGATCTCACCTTTGCCATCGATTGGACGACCGAGTGGGTCAACAACGCGACCGAGGAAGCCATCACCGACAGGAACAGAGAGAACTTCACCTGTACGACGTACCGAAGTTCCTTCTTCAATGCCTGCGTAATCGCCCAAGATAACAACACCGATTTCGCGCACGTCGAGGTTAAGTGCCAGACCTAACGTTCCGTTCTCGAACTGAAGTAGTTCGTTAGCCATTGTTGAAGGAAGTCCTTCAACGCGAGCGATTCCATCGCCTGCCTGGCTTACTGTTCCGACTTCGTCACGAGCCGCGGTGCCTGGATCGTATGACTTAACGAAGTTCGCTAAGGCATCCCGAATTTCATTCGGTTGGATCTTGAGCTCTGCCATGAGTTTCCCCTTTATTTGTTTCCAGCAAGTGCACGTCCGGCACTTGCAAGTCGATGTGAAACGCTTCCATCTACAAGTTCATCTGCAAACTTCACTGAGACTCCACCAAGAATTGATGGCTCCACCTCAATATTGACGCGGATTGGTTGCCCAACCTGCTTTTCAATCGCCGTTGCCAGGCGTGATTTCTGTGCTTCTGTTATCTGTGTTGCTACCCGAATCACTGCAATCAAACGATTACGACGATTTGCCAGGCCAAAGAGATAGTCAGCAAATGCTGCTTCAATACTGCGACCGCGAAGACTTGATACCAGCGCAACTGCTAACTTCACAGTTGATGCTGATGCTTTCTTGCCAAGTATTTCAGTGACAAGAGCTGACTTTGCTTGCACTGTTCCAGCACCTACTAACGCCTTGCGCAGCTCGAAGTTATCGACCACGAGTTCAGATGTCTCAAAGAGCTCATCTTCTACCCGATCGAGTTCATTGCTTACATTTGCAGCTGATGCTTCTGCTTCAATCGCCAGCTGCTCAAGTACATGCACTAGGTCTCCTGCAGCTGACCAACGAAGCGTTGATACATCAGTGAGTATTTCTAGCGCTGGCGCTGAGAGTGACTTTGCAAAGAGATCTTTCACGAGTGCACCCTTTGAGGCGGCATCGCGAGCAGGGTCTGCAAAGGCACGGCGAATTGAAGTGTTCTTAGCGAGAACATCGGCGGCAAAGAAAAGTTGAGAAGAGAGCTCAGATGAAGTGGCAGCGCTTGCGCCTTTAACGGCAGCATCGAGTGCGGTACGGGCAACCACGAGTGATTGACGGCTACTTCCTCCGAGGTGAATTCTCATATTTTTTCCTTACTTGCTCTTCTCGAGGTCTTCGATAAAGCGATCCACGATCCGTGATTGACGGGCCTGGTCAGCTAGCGCTTCCCCGACAATCTTTGATGCGAGCTCGACGGCAAGTGCGCCCACTTCATTACGAAGTGATGTCACTGCTTGTTGACGTTCTGCCTCGATAGATGCATGTGCTGCTGCTGTGATGCGAGCCGCTTCCTCTTGCGCCTTTGTGCGAAGCTCTTCGATAATCGCTGCGCCTTGAACGCGCGCCTCTTCCCGAAGTCGTGATGCTTCACCTTGAGCAGATGAAAGTTGTTCGTTGTATTGAACGAGAGCGCGCTGTGCTTCTTCTTGCGCTTTTTCGGCTCGCTCTAAGCCGCCTTGAATTGCTTCGGTGCGGTCAGTAAATGCCTTTTCGAACTTTGGCACTACAGCCTTACGAAGAACGAGAAATAGCAGGGTGAAGGCAATCGCACCAACGATTAATTCAGCGGTGTGCGGAATTAATGGGTTGAGTGGTTCTCCCCCGGCAAGCAAATTAATTGAGCGCATTAGTCTCCCTAATCCTTCTTAGTTATTAGAGAACGAATGCGAGTACGAGACCGAAGAGTGCGAGTGCTTCAGCAAGTGCGAATCCGAGGAACGCGATTGGCTGGAGAACGCTACGTGCTTCTGGCTGACGAGCTACGCCGTTGATGTAAGCGGCGAAGATCATTCCTGTTGCAATTGCTGGACCAATTGCTGATAGGCCAAAACCGACCAGGTTGAGTGTGCCTGTCATTTTTTCTTACCTTTCGTTTGGTTATTCATTAGGTGGTGCGATTAGTGCTCGTCGGCAAGGGCGCCGGCGATGTAGAGGGCTGTAAGTAGGGTGAAAATATATGCCTGAAGGCATTGCACCATAAATTCGAAGAAGGTAAGGGCAATACCAAATGCAAACGAGAATGGGCTAAATAACTTCATGATCAGATGTGAATCATGCAACATGTAGTCACCACCCATAATGAATACAAGCAAGAGCAAGTGGCCCGCAAACATATTTGCAAAGAGACGAAGTGAGAGCGTCAGTGGACGCACGAGGAAGAATGTGGCAATTTCAATCGGTGTCAGCAAGATGTAAACAGGCTTAGGCACACCTGGCATAAAGGCAATCTCTTTGAGGTATGAACCCAGACCCTTTTTGCGAATACCTACGTAGTGAAAGACTCCGAATGAGAAAAGTGCAAGCACATATGGGAAGGCAACGTGTGACATTGCTGGGAATTGCAAGAACGGAACGATTCCAAAGATGTTGTTAGTTAGTACAAAGGTAAAGAGTGTAAATAGGTATGGCACAAAGCGCATGAATTCATGGCCGATTACATCGCGAGCGAGATCATTGCGGACAAAGGCGTAGATACTTTCACCGGCAAATTGCAGCTTTGATGGAACTACTGCCGCTTTGCGGGCAGAGAGAATGAAGAAAACTGAAACAAGAATGACGGAGAGAAAGACAAGTAGAACGGGCTTAGTCAGCCAAGGAATTGATTCCGTAAGTGGAGGAAGGTTGAAGTCGTTAGTGCTTGGTGGGACGAATCCATCACCAGCTGCGTATAAGTTAACAAACGCGCGCACACACACTCCTTGAAACTCTAAAAGGGTTGTAAACCAGTTGCTGGGCAAGCGGTAAAGCAGGCTTACCTTATGGGCAAAACCGGCTCCCTGTGAAATCCAAAGCCTGGGGATTTATATGGTGCGCCTCACCTACTCGCGGCCAAATCGCAGCCAGATGAGGTAGAGCGCCCCCCCGGCTCCCACCAGAAGACCCACGAGGGTCAAGTAAGTGGTCTCAAGAAAATGATCAGCCGCCCAGCCAGCTCCCCCCCAGAAAAGTAGCCCTGATATGAGATAGCCGAAGATTGACCAGAGAGCGTTCTCGTCTCGGCGGTTAGCTGGTTCGTTGGTCATGGGGTAATGGTAGATGAGTTTTCAACTTCAAATAACTCGCGATTTCTCCGCCTAGCCAGGCGAAGGTCAGGGCGATGGCAGTGACGCCAAAGCTGGTTCGGTCGATACTGGAACGATTGGTATAGGTGGTCAGCGCCCATAAAAAAGCTCCGAGCAATAAGAACTTAGCAAAGTAGGAGAACATCGCCAGTGCCATGGTGCTCATGGGATCAAGATTGCGTGAAATTTTGGAAACGAAGATATGCACTAAGAAATAAATGAGTACAACTACCTGCGCAAGGAGTGCTCCATAAAATCCGGAAAGTCCTTGGATAAAAGAGAAAGTCACAATTGCAATCAGACCAACAAGCAACGTTGGAACGAGGGCGCCTCGCAGTAGCTGTGCTTCATTGCTCTTTTGCGCAGAACTATTTTCTTGCTTGCTCATATTTACGCCCTCCGCTTCTTGTGAAGTAAATCGCGAATGCCAGCATGAGGCCAGCAACGAGTGCTGAGACCCAGAGCGGTTCAAAGGCTGAAACCACAACAGGGAGTGCAATTGTTGCGGTCCACACATACATAATCAGCGCAGTACGCAAGTGCGAATTTCCAGCACGCAATAATCGGTGATGTATATGCTCTTTATCTGAACTAAATGGAGATTGGCCTGCACGTAATCTGCGGATGATGGCCGAAAATAGGTCAATTAAAGGAATAGCAAGGACTGCAAAGGGAAGAGCGAGCGGAAGCAGTGTGGGCCCTAGCTTCTCGGCAGAAATTGCATTGGGATCAATCTGGCCGGTTAATGTGATTGCAGAAGCTGCAAGGAGTAAGCCCAGGAACATGGATCCGGAATCGCCCATAAAGATCTTGGCAGGGTGTGCATTATGTGGCAGAAAGCCAATACAGACACCAATAATGACTGCGGTAATCAGAGATGGTGCACCTGCGCGATTAAAGCCATAAACAACAGCGAGCAGGTAGGCGAAGGCAAAGAAGGCAGCCCCTGAAATTGCCACGATGCCAGCTGCCAAACCATCTAGGCCATCAATAAAGTTCACTGCATTAATTGTTACTAGGACTATCAAGACAGTGACTAATTGACCAATACTGGGTGGCAAGGTGATAACGCCATTAATAGGTAACCACAAAACTTGGATACCAAAGATGAGCAAGATTCCTGCTGCTAACGCTTGGCCCGCTAATTTTGTCAGAGCATCGAGTTCAAAACGATCATCAACTAATCCAATTGCAACCAATAGCGTGGCGGCAAGAAATATTCCAAGTGCCTCACGACCAAAAGATTTACCTACAAGTGATAAATGATTAACTATGGCAAAGGTAATCGCCATGGCAAGCCACATGGCAAGGCCGCCCCACCGTGGAGTTGGTGTTGTATGAATATCACGGCTACGAATTTTTGCTACCGCACCGCATTTAATTGCCAAGGTGCGCACAAATGGAGTGATTACATAGCACAGCGCTGCCGCTAAGAGCAGGGTTACTAAGTACTCACGCATTGCAGTGGGTTTACTTATGCCTCGTAGATAGGAAAACGTGCGGTAAGAGCATGGACCTCAGATTTAATCGCAGCATGTGCTGATGCATCATCGGTCTTAATGGCGCGTGCAATCAGAGATGCGATTGTCTTCATCTCCCCGGTTCCCATTCCCTGCGTTGTAGTTGCTGGGGTTCCTACGCGAATACCTGAAGTAACAGATGGTGCTTCTGGATCATAAGGAATTGAGTTCTTATTAAGAACTATGCCTGCTGCGCCACAACGCTCGTCAGCTACTTTTCCATTAACTCCGGTTGAGCGAATATCAATGAGCGCCAAGTGGGTCTGAGTTCCACCAGAAACTGCGCGCATGCCTTCTGCTTCAAGGGCGGCGGCCAATGATTGCGCATTGACGATGACATCTTTTGCATACTTTTGATATGCCGGAGTTGCACACTCTGCAAGTGCGATCGCTTTGCCTGCAACTGCCGACATGATTGGACCGCCCTGCATGCCCGGAAAGACCGCCTTATCAATTGCTGCTGCGTGTTCTGCCTTGGATAAAATCATTCCACCACGTGGGCCGCGCAGTACTTTGTGAGTAGTAAATGAAACTACATCTGCATACGGCACAGGAGATGGGATTGCTTTACCGGCTACCAGTCCAATGAAGTGAGCAGCATCTACCCACATGATTGCACCTACCTCATCACAAATCGCGCGTACCTTCTCGAAGTCAATTAAGGATGGATAGGCAGTCGCACCTGAACAAATCATCTTCGGCTTGTTGGCAATAGCTAAGTCGCGTAGCTCGTCGTAATCAATGAGCTCATTGTCTTGACGCACGCCGTACGAGACTGCATTGAACCATTTACCGGAAAAGTTAACTTTTGATCCATGGGTGAGGTGGCCACCGTGCGGAAGCGACATCGCCAGGATGGTATCCCCCGGCTTAGTAAATGCTTGATAGATGGCGATATTGGCACTCGCACCTGAATGTGGCTGCACATTTGCATGTTCTGCACCAAATAGAGATTTTGCGCGCTCGATTGCAATAACTTCGGCCTTATCAACTTCTTCACACCCACCGTAGTAACGCTTGCCTGGATAACCTTCCGCATATTTATTCGATAGCGTTGAACCGAGGGCTGCAAGTACCGCGCGTGATGTGAAGTTCTCGGAAGCAATCAGTTGCAGATTAGTCTGTTGCCGCTTGAGTTCGGAGAGCAAGACCGCAGCAACATCTGGGTCTTGCTTGGAAAGAAGCGTGAAATCTGGGCCATAGAAAGATTCGGACATGGGGGTCAGCCTAATAGTTCTTGCCAGATAGTGACTATCCAGAAACGCTGGGAGCGATTTTTCTCACTTGGGCAGCCGAAATAGCGCCTTCGCGCACGATGTGAAGTCCATCATTTCTCTGCTCAATCACAGTTGTGGGCTGGCCCGATTTCAGCACCCCGTTATCAAATACGGTCGCAACATCCCAGCTCTTGATTGCACTGCGATCAATTGCGAGCATCGGCGCATCTCCTGCCGGTGATGCACTGGCTGCGGCAAGTGGACCTGACTCTTTAAGAAGAGCGCGCAGCAAGGGTGATTTGGGAACTCTGATGCTAATTAAATCAAGTGAGTTGTCATCGCCAAGATCCCAATTTAATCCCCGGTTAGGTGCCAAATTAAGTGAGAGTAAACCCGGCCAGAATTCATCCATTAATTTCTGTGCATCGCCCGGCACATCCCGCGTAATTCCTTGCACGGTCTGGGCTGAATGACAGAGTACTTGCGCAGATATTCCTAGCTCATCACCACGCAAGACATGCATCGCGCGCACCGCAAATTGTGAGAATGCATCCGTTAGATAAATGTAGCCATGCTCTGCTGGCACCACGATGACGTATCCGTCACGAATAGATTTAAGGGCCTTTGCAACATGGTTCTTTGCTTCACCTTTTTTCAGGTCAACCCGAGGAGCCATCGTTATCTCCTCACCGCGGTGGTAAAGCGCGGACGTCCAGTTAAATCCTGATGCAGAAGAATATCTTCGAAATCAATATTCAGTACAGCAGCTATTTCGTCACCCTGTGATTCATGATGTTCAATTGCAAGGAATCCTCCAGGCTTAAGGAGCCGCGCACTTGCTGCGATAAAAAGCCTTGGAACTTTCATTCCATCTGCCCCACCAAAGAGAGCGATTGCAGGTTCGTGCTCGCGCACATCGGCTGGTAACTCCTGACCGTCCGGAATATATGGTGGATTTGCAATCACCACATCGCATTTCACGCCATCGAGGGCGGTCGAAACATCTGATTCAACTATGCGCACTTTTTCATCAATAAATGAGACGTTCTCTTTCAGCCAGTAAATTGCTTCAGCGCTCTTCTCCACTGCAATCACATGCGTGCTGGGCGCTTCTGTGGCAATTGCTAGCGCAAGAGCGCCAGAACCCGCACCGAGATCAACAACGCTGATGGCGCCACTTAACTTTTCAATATGGGTAAGTACAGATTCGACGAGTAACTCACTCTCGGGCCGTGGCACAAGAACTCCAGGGCCTACTTTGATCTCTAGATGTCTAAAGTAAGCAACACCAGTGAGATATTGCAGAGGTTCATTGGCACATCTGCGATCAAGTAGCTTCCAGAAGGTCTCTTCCACAATAGAAATATCTCCAATTGCAGTAAGTGCATTTTCAACTGTGAGCGGATTATGTAGATCCATGCGAGTGATGCCAAGTGTGTGGGCAAGTAGATGTTCTGCTTCGACTTTGGCAAAACCTGCAGCTGATAACTGCTGCTTACCGCCTCGTAAGAATTCTTTGAAGGTAAGTTCCATTGTTTTCGCCAGGCTTTATCTTTAGTTAGTAGCGGAGAGCTTTGCTGCTCTGTCGGCATCGAGAAGTGCTTGCACAACCTCATCTAGCTCACCGTTAAGGACAGCATCTAAATTATTAGCTTTGTAATTCACGCGGTGATCACTGAGGCGATTTTCCGGGTAGTTATAGGTGCGAATTCGCTCGGAACGATCGACTGTGCGCACCTGGCTCTTACGCTCGGCCATTGCAGCAGCTTCAGCCTTCTCTTGCGCATCGGCTAGTAAGCGAGCACGCAAGATACGAAGGGCAGATTCTTTATTCTGGAGTTGAGATTTCTCGTTCTGACACGAAACCACAATGCCAGTGGGAACGTGAGTAAGTCGCACCGCAGAGTCAGTGGTGTTTACCGACTGTCCGCCCGGACCAGATGAGCGATAGACATCGACGCGGACATCATTCATATTTAGCTCGACATCAACTTCTTCTGCTTCCGGCAAGACAAGTACGCCGGCAGCTGAGGTGTGGATGCGCCCTTGGCTTTCAGTCTCTGGCACGCGTTGCACGCGATGTACACCGCCTTCAAATTTAAGTCGTGCATACGGTGTTGTTCCTGGCTCAGGTGTTCCCTTTGATTTCACCGCCATCGAAATGTCTTTATAGCCACCGAGTTCTGATTCGTTCATATCGAGAATTTCAACTTTCCAACCACGCTTTTCGGCATAGCGCTGATACATACGTACTAAATCTCCAGCAAAGAGGGCAGATTCATCTCCACCCGCACCAGCCTTGACTTCAATAATGACATCGCGGTCATCGTTAGGATCGCGCGGCAATAACAACTCTTCTAACTTCTGCGCCGCTGCCTCAACAGCTTCCTGCATTGCTGGAATTTCAGAGGCGAAAGATGCATCATCTTCAGCCATCTCTTTTGCCGCCTCTAAATCATCTGCGGCAGATTTCCAGGCGTTAAATCCGGCAACGACAGGACCAAGTTGGGCATAGCGACGACCTAATTTACGGGCATTACCTTGATCTTCATGGATGGATGGGTCAGCCATCTTTGTTTCAAGTTCTTGATATTCACGCACCATCTCATGTGCTGATGCAAAACGATCGTTAGCCATATGACCTCATCCTTTCTCGCTCGTAATTCTCAATAACTCTTCTGGTTCGTTGGAGAAATAAAAAGACCGCGCCGCAACCTTTCGGCTGCGATGCGGTCTCTTTGGAAAGCTAGTTAACTGCTTTTTTACCGAAACGCTCTTCGAACTTAGCGACGCGTCCACCAGTATCGAGAATGCGCTGCTTACCTGTGTAGAACGGGTGGCAGACTGAGCAAACTTCAACGTAGATAGATCCACTTGCAACTGTTGAGCGGGTGACAAACTTTTCGCCGCAACCACAGGTTACTTGGGTCTCTTTATATTCTGGGTGAATATCTTTCTTCATCTTCATTTCCTTTTCTATGGCTGGGTCCGTGATTAACGGTGAACCAGTTCATCGCCATGGGGTGGCAATAGGGGTCAATCTTCTCGTAAAAGCAGTAATCCACAAAATCCACGCGGGAAAGTGGGCTTACTTACTGTCGTCCGGTCCTGATGTTGTCTTCTGAATCTGCATCAAGAATTCAACGTTGGACTTAGTACCCTTCATCTTCTCGAGCAAGAGTTCGAGCGCTGCCTGCGGTTCTAGTGCGTGCAGAACGCGACGAAGTTTCCAGACAATATTGAGCTCTTCAGTTCCCATAAGGATTTCTTCCTTACGAGTACCTGATGCAACAACGTTAACTGCCGGGAAGATGCGCTTATCGGCCATTCGGCGATCAAGGATGAGTTCCATGTTTCCGGTTCCCTTGAACTCTTCGAAGATCACTTCATCCATACGAGATCCGGTATCAACCAGAGCCGTTGCCAGGATAGTTAGAGATCCACCATCTTCAATATTACGAGCTGCACCGAAGAACTTCTTTGGTGGATAGAGGGCTGCTGAATCAACACCACCGGAAAGAATTCGACCTGATGCAGGGGCTGCGATGTTATAGGCGCGACCAAGACGTGTGATTGAGTCAAGAAGTACTACGACATCGTGACCCATTTCAACAAGACGCTTCGCGCGCTCGATTGCAAGCTCAGCAATTGTTGTGTGGTCATCAGCCGGGCGATCGAAAGTTGAGGCAATTACTTCACCCTTCACGCTGCGCTGCATATCGGTAACTTCTTCTGGTCGCTCGTCAACGAGGACAACCATTAAGTGACACTCAGGGTTGTTTGTTGTAATCGCATTGGCAATTGCCTGCAAGACCATAGTCTTACCCGCTTTAGGAGGAGAAACAATAAGTCCGCGCTGACCTTTTCCAATCGGAGCGATCAAGTCAATAACGCGAGTTGTAAGAATATTTGGCTCAGTCTCAAGGCGAAGCCGCTCTTGTGGGTAAAGCGGAACAAGCTTGCCGAATTCAACTCGGTTGCGAGCTTCTTCATATGGTGCGCCATTGATTGTTTCAAGAGTGATTAGTGGGTTGTACTTCTGACGAGTTTCACCTTCGCGTGCTTGGCGAACCTGTCCGGTTACAACATCACCTTTACGAAGACCGTACTTACGTACTTGTCCCTGTGAAACATAGACATCGTTTGGCCCCGGAAGGTATCCACCTGTGCGAATAAATGAGTAGTTATCCATAATGTCGACGAGTCCGCCCACTGGAACTAGAACGTCATCTGCACCAACTACTGGTTCGCGCTCTTCCCGGTTTCCACGGTCGCGATTGCGGTCGCGTCCACGGTTGCGGTCGCGTCCACGGTTGCGGCCACCACGGTCTTCGCGCTCACCTGAATTACGGTCTTGCGGTGCGCTGTTATCTGATGAATCTTCATCGTTATCGTCATCATCATCTGAATTATTTGAATTATCGGAATTCTTATTCTCGCGGTTACCCTTTTTAGCATTGCGAGCTTCCCGGCGTGCTTCACGCTCAGCTTTAGCTGCCTCGCGGTTTGCCGCCTGCAGATCTGCAATTGCTGTTACGAGTGCATCCTTTTTTAGCTTGGCAGCGTTATCAACACCAAGTTGAGACGCAACTTCCTTTAACTTAGGAAGGGTCATCGCTGAGAGCTCTGGACTGCTGGAACGAATTGGTTCTGTTGTTGTCATGTATTTCTTTTCAGTATGGGGCTTACCTATACAAGTGAAACCCAGGGTTAATTTCTTTATCTTTTTGGATTTATCAATTCTTACTCTGCCCTTACTTACCGGGTCGAACTGAGAACCCAACTATAGCAGGCTGGCTCCACGAGGAGCAATTTCCAGAGATTTACCTTCAAATCTAGCGCCTCCAGCACGGCTGAGCTGTTCACTCTCTTCCTGGTTGCCGGTATGCAAAGCCATGACAGTAGGACCCGCACCAGAGATAAAGGCTGCAACTCCAGCAGCACGTAACTTTGTCATCAGTGCAAATGAAGCTGGCATTGCTTCACTTCGATAGGACTGATGTAAGAAATCCTCCGTTGCCGAAAATAATAAATCTGGACGAATAGTCAGTGCGTGCATGAGTAGCGCTGTGTTGGTGCTGTTGCGTTGGGCATCGGCAAATGGAATAGATGTAGGCAGTAGTGTGCGAGCTTTCTTCGTTGCCAGCGAAGTACTGGGGATAAATGCCATGGCACGAATACGAAGATCTACCGGGATCTGAATTGAGTGCGCTACTTCTTTTCCAAGAACAAGCTCTTTCCACGCAACAGTTGCGCCACCAAAGAGTGCTGCTGCCACATTATCTGGATGGCCTTCCATCTCTGTTGCAAGGTTTAGCAGTGCTTCATCACTCATTTTATCTGTGCCAGTGAGCACTAGCGCTCTTGCTAAAACAAGTCCGCCGATAATTGCAGATGCGGAAGAGCCAAGTCCACGACCATGAGGAATGACATTCAGTGCACGAACTGCAATTCCTTTTGGTTTCCCACCTAAGAAATCAAATCCTTTATACATTGCTTTCACAAGTAGGTTCTTATCTGTGCGCGAAACGTCGGCGGCGCCTTCGCCAGTGACATCAATATCAAGGCCTGGTTCATCAAGAACTTGGGCGACATAACGATCGTGCATAGCAAAGGCTAAAGCAATGGAATCAAAGCCTGGACCTACGTTGGCAGAAGTTGCCGGAACCTGTACCTGAATCGGATTCGCCTTAAATGTTGGTTTAACCATGAGTTACTTCTTTACCAAGCCGAGCGCTTTTGCGGCAGCATCAGCGTTTACCGGAACTACTACCGGATCTGATGCGCCTTCAAGGGCCCATGGAATATCTTTAAGCCCATTACCTGTGCAGGTAATAACAATTGTTTTATCTTTCGGCAGTTTCCCTGCATTCTTATACTTAATAAGTCCAGCTAATCCCGCTGCCGAAGATGGCTCACAGAAGATTCCTTCACGCACTGCTAACAAGTGATAGGCAGCAAGAATTTCTTCATCTGTCACCGAATCAATGAGCCCGCCAGATTCATCGCGGGCAGCGATTGCTTGATTCCATGAAGCAGGGTTGCCAATTCTGATAGCTGTGGCAATTGTTTCTGGCTTAGCCACAGGTGTGCCTGTCACAAGAGGCGCGGCACCCGCAGCTTGGAATCCCCACATCTGTGGCAATCTCGATGAAATCTTGTCATTGCGATATTCGTTATAGCCCTTCCAATATGCAGTGATATTTCCGGCATTACCCACGGGCATCGCGTGAATATCTGGCGCATCGCCCAACATATCTACTACTTCAAAGGCGGCAGTCTTCTGTCCTTCAATGCGATAGGGATTCACGGAGTTCACTAGTGATACCGGATAGTGCTCGGAAAGATCGCGCGCTAAGACCAAGCAATCATCAAAATTTCCATCGACTTGTAATAACTTTGCTCCGTGCACAACAGCTTGCGCCAACTTTCCCAGTGCAATCTTGCCTTCCGGAATAAGTACTGCCGGAACCATTCCGGCTTTGACGGCGTAGGCAGCGGCGGCGGCAGATGTATTTCCAGTAGAAGCACAGATGACAGCTTTCGCTCCCTCTTCAGCTGCTTTTGATATCGCCATCGTCATTCCGCGATCTTTAAATGAACCGGTCGGATTAACGCCTTCAAACTTTACCCAAACGTTATTGCCAAGCATTTCCGAGAGCACGCCGGCATAGATAAGTGGTGTTCCACCTTCGCGAAGCGTGATGACTGGAGTCTTGGAAGAAACCGGCAGGCGATGACGATATTCCTCAATCACTCCGCGCCACTGGTGGGCGCCAGACTTCTTAGAAAAGATTCCCATTAGGAGATAGCTCCCTCTACCCGAATCACACTAGAAATTTTTGTCACCATTGCCATCTTCTTTAAAGCTTCAACAGTTGCTTTGAGTTCGCCTTCGGTTGCTCTGTGAGTAACGACAATGAGTTCGGCATCATCGTTGCGGCCATTTTGGTCGACGGTTTGAATCGATACCCCTTGGTCGGCAAAGACCTTTGCGATTGCCGCGAGAACACCTGGCTTATCCGCAACTTCCAAGCGAATGAGGAACTTTGTCTTAGTTGTTTCAATCGGCGCAATATTGCGATCTGCATAATCAGTTTCACGTTGCCCAATTGAATTCAGTGCAATATGGCGTGACACAGCCACGATATCTCCCAAGACGGCTGATGCTGTTGGTTGCCCACCTGCACCGCGACCATAGAACATAAGTGGTCCAGCTGATTCCGCCTCAATAAAGACTGCGTTAAAGGCATCACGCACCGATGCAAGTGGGTGGCTCTTATCAATCATGACCGGGTGAACACGTACCGAAATTTCATCGGCCGGTGTGAGCTCTGCAATAGCAAGTAACTTAATGACGTGGTCCATTGATTTTGCAATCGAGACATCTTCCAGGGTGATATGTGAGATGCCCTCGCGATACACGTCATCGACCGTGACGCGAGTGTGGAAAGCAAGTCCAGATAAAATCGCAGCCTTTGCAGCAGCATCGAATCCCTCGATATCTGCAGTGGGATCTGCTTCGGCATAGCCAAGTGCCTGCGCCTCTTTTAGCGCATCAGCAAATTCACGATTATTTTCGTGCATCTTTGTCAGGATGTAATTTGTTGTTCCGTTAACAATTCCCATCAGGCGTGTCACAAAGTCACCGGCTAAGGAATCGCGCAGTGGACGAATAATTGGAATCGCACCTGCAACGGATGCTTCATAGTAAATATCTTCACCCTTGGCATAGGCGGCAGTAAAGAGGTCTGCGCCATGGCTGGCAAGAAGTGCTTTATTGGCTGTCACAATTGATTTGCGGTTATCGATTGCAATCATTGTAAGTTCGCGCGCAGGTTCAATCCCACCCATGACTTCCACAATGAGATCAATTTCAGGATCATTGACAATAGAAAATGGATCGGTGGTAAAGAGCGCTGGGTCTAAACCTGGATATGGCTTAAGTGTGCGCACGGCAATGCGAGTAAGTTCAATCTTTACCCCAGCACGAGTCGAGAGTTCGGCAGTATCTTCAAGTAAAAGACGTGCAACTTGGCTGCCCACAACTCCGCAGCCGAGCATGCCGACGCGAACGGGTTTATCTGCTTGGCTCATCTACCTATTCTTTCACATCAAGTGCGAGCAGATCTGCCTCATTTTCCCGACGAACAATTACGCGTGCTTTTCCATCTTTTACCGCAACAACTGGTGGCCTTGGGACATGATTGTAATTACTTGCCATGCTGCGGCCATAAGCACCTGTTGCCGGGGTAGCAATGAGATCTCCCGGAGCTATATCTGCCGGAAGTTGGATATTGGCAATAATGATGTCGCCTGTTTCGCAATGCTTTCCGACGAGCCGCGCTAAGACATGTGGCGCAGTTGATGCACGTTGCGCAATCACCGCGCTGTATTCGGCATCATATAAACCAGGACGTGCGTTATCACTCATGCCGCCATCAACCGAAACATATTTACGTACTATGCCGCCATCGAGTTCAACATCTTTAACAGTGCCAACTTCATAGAGTGTAAACATTGTTGGGCCCACAATATTTCGACCAGGTTCTAGTGATATCACTGGAATATTAAGTGAGTACTTGGCACATGCTGCTCGCACAGCGGCGCCAATCGCGGGCAATACATCAGCAGGTTCAACCGTTACTTCACCATCAATATAAGCAATTCCGAATCCCCCACCTAAATCAAGTTCTGGAAGTTGCGCGCCATATGTGTCGCGATACTTACCCATGAAGGAAAGAAGTCGGTCGGTTGCAATCTCGTGTGCCTCTACGCCAAATATCTGGGAACCGATATGACAATGCACGCCACGCAGTTCTAGCTCTGGATATTCTGTGACCACTTGCACTGCCTGCCACGCCGCCCCTGATGCAATCGAGAAACCGAACTTCACATCTTCATGGGCGGTAGAAATCTTTTCGTGAGTGTGGGCTTCAATGCCAGGTGTGAGCCGAAGCATGACCCCCTGGCGCACGCCGTGCTTGCGAGCGGCCGCTGCCACGCGCTGTATTTCAAAGAGTGAATCCATCACAATTGTCTTAACCCCGGCAGAAACTGCGCGATCAATTTCCGCAACAGATTTATTGTTGCCATGTACCTCGATCTTTGATGGCTTAATTCCGCCGGCGAGGGCAACTGCGAGTTCACCACCAGTGCAGACATCGATTCCGATTCCGATTCCGCTAATCCATTGCGCAACAGCTGTGCAGATAAAGGACTTTGCTGCGTAGTAGATAGTTCCAGCATGTGGGCCAAATTCACTCTGCAGGCCGTTATGCCAGGCAAGTGCGCGGCTGCGATAAGCAGCCTCATCGAGAAAGAATGTCGGAGTTCCGAACTCTTTTGCTAATTGCGCTGCCGAAATTCCAGCCAGCGAAAGTGTTCCACCAGATAGGGATGCATTCTGTGACCACATATTTGTACTCATTACTTACATCTTTTCCGGTGCTGATACACCTAGGAGATCAAGACCATTGGCAAGTACCTGCATTGTCGCAGCACAGAGCGCTGCTCGCGCAGAATGAATAGATGCGATTGCTTCATCGCCCAGCGGAAGCACGCGGCAATCGGCATAGAAGCCGTGATAGACACCGGCTAGCTCTTCCAGATAACGCGCAACCCGATGTGGCTCGCGGAATTCTGCAGCGCTGGCAACGATTCTTGGGAAATCTGAAAGAGCGCCCAGTAGCTCATTCTCGCGATCGTGTGTGAGTTGCGCTGGATCAAATGAAGCAAGGTCAGATTTGATTCCAAGCTCGGCAGTATTACGCAGTACTCCAGCAATGCGCGCATGTGCATACTGCACGTAATAGACAGGATTCTCATTAGTGTTACGGCGCAGCACATCGATATCCATCACCATCGGGGTATCAACCGGATAGCGAATCAGTGTGTATCGCGCTGCATCCACACCCACTTTCTCCACAAGTTCTTCCAGCGTGATGATAGTGCCGGCGCGCTTAGAGAGCTTTACCTCTTGCCCGCCTTCCATGATCTTTACCAGCTGACCAATCAGAACATCAATGTTGTATTCGGGGTTATCGCCGGCACATGCAGCCGTTGCTTTCAGGCGTTGGATATATCCGTGATGATCTGCGCCCAACATATAGATACAGATATCAAATCCACGTTCTCGCTTGTTGATGTAATAAGCAGTATCGGATGCAAAGTATGTGAGCTCACCATCTGCCTTAACAATGACGCGATCTTTGTCATCGCCGAAATCTGTCGTGCGCAGCCACACGGCTCCATCTACTTCAAAGACGTGTCCTTGCGAGCGCAATTTATCGACTCCATGTTCAACCGCCCCAGATTCGTGTAATGAACGCTCTGAGAACCACACATCAAATGAAGTGTGAAAAGTTTCTAAGACTTGCTGTTGTTGGGCTAACTGCACCTGATAAGCAGCTTCCCGGAAATCCGCCAGCGAAGTTATTCCGGGATTGGCAGCAACAACTTCTTTAGCCAAATCTGCAATGTATTGGCCCTGATATCCATCTTCTGGAATCGGATTTCCTTGGGCTGCTGCTTGCACAGATTGGCCAAATAAATCCATCTGGCGTCCGCGGTCATTGATATAAAACTCGCGTGTGACATCTGCCCCTGCTGCACTTAATACTCGACCTAGCGCATCACCGACTGCTGCCCATCTGGTATGACCAAGGTGCAGTGGCCCGGTTGGGTTGGCGCTAATAAATTCAAGGTTAATTTTTACACCCTGAAGGGCAGAGCCGCGCCCATAGTGGTTGCCGGCGGTAAGAATTGTGCGAACGAGTTCAGCCTGGCTGGCACGGTCAAGGGTGATATTGATAAAGCCAGGTCCGGCGATATCAACTTTGACTACTCCTGCGATAGATGCGATTGCTGCCTGCAATATTGTTGCAATCTCACGCGGATTCTTGCCGGCTGCCTTTGCTAACTGCAGCGCAATTGATGTTGCGTAATCACCGTGATCGCGGTTCTTTGGGCGCTCCAGTGTGATGACAGCGGGAACCTCGCCGGAGATTTCTCCCCGGGCAAATGATGCGGCTATGACCACCTGGATATCGAGGGCAAGTTGGTCGGCAAGGGAGGCTGTTGAAGAATTTTCACTGTGCGACATTGTGCAAGGTTACCGGTTGCACGCTTAGGCTCGTCGTTATTTGGTGACAAGGGCCAGTTGCCCGTAACCTTCTCCCATATCGTGATGAGAAATCATTGCGATACGCGGGAGTGGTGAAATGGCAGACACGCAAGTCTTAGGAACTTGTGCTTCGGCGTGCGGGTTCAAGTCCCGCCTCCCGCACCAGATCTATCAGGTGTATCAGAATTAGCCATGGCTAAACAATCGCCAGCAAAAATCAAAAAATTACGCGGTGAGGCTATGCGCGCTGCAGCTGCAAGAAAAGCGGCTCGGGCTGCAAGCCAGAACGAGAATGTGCGCGGTGAAGCAGATCTCGACGCCTATGCCGAAGTCGATGGGCCATGGCGAGAAATCGGGTTATCGGCTCCAGCACGTAGAGCGCTCATTGATGAAGGTCTCTATAAATTAAGTGACTTGCGAAAAGTCTCGCTGGACCTGGTCAAGGATTTAGATGGCATGGGGCCCAATGCAATTCGGATACTAATCTCAGAGATGAAGAAGAAAGATCTATCCTTTAGAAAATAAGCGTCCTGCAACGGAATTGCAAGGGGTTTGCAAAGAGCAGATACCCTCAACTTTGCATTTGAAATTCGACAAGTTACCATTTGCAGTAGTTCACGAGTTCTACGTATTAGCCCCGGCTTAGTAGACGGCAACCCTCCACCGCGGTGGGGTGCTCCGGGTGACGAACTGGTCAGAATATCAATCTGACATCTACTGCGATGGAGATAACTATGTCTAACAATTGGTCATTTGAAACTCTGCAGATTCATGCAGGGCAAACAGCAGATCCAACAACAGGTGCACGTGCACTTCCGCTTTATCAGACAACTGCCTACCAGTTCCGCGACACCACACACGCGGCGAACCTCTTCGGTTTAGCTGAGCTAGGAAATATTTACACCCGCATCATGAATCCAACTCAAGATGCAGTGGAGCAAAGACTTGCCGCACTTGAAGGTGGCGTAGCCGCACTCTTACTCGCATCGGGTTCAGCTGCAACTACCTTTGCAGTTCTTAACGTTGCTGAAGCCGGAGACCACATCGTCTCTAGTCCAAGCTTGTATGGCGGAACATATAACCTCTTTCACTACACACTTCCAAAGTTTGGTATCGAAGTAACTTTCGTTGATGATCCAAATAATCCAGAGTCATGGAAGAAGGCGGTAAAGCCAAATACCAAGGCATTCTTCGGCGAGACAATTGCCAACCCTAAGAATGAAATTCTCGATATTAAAACGATTGCCGATATCGCTCACTCAGTTGGGGTTCCACTGATTGTTGATAATACGGTTGCAACTCCATACCTCATTAAGCCAATTGAATTTGGTGCAGATGTAGTGGTGCACTCAGCGACTAAGTTCCTGTCTGGTCACGGAAATGCAGTTGTTGGCGCAATCATTGATGCTGGAAAGTTTGACTACGCACAACATCAAGATCGCTTCCCTGGCTTTAATAAGCCAGATCCAAGTTATCACGGCTTGGTCTTCTCTCAAGCACTCGGTGTAGGTTCAGCATTTGGTGCCAACCTTTCATATATCTTCAAGATACGCCTTCAGTTGCTACGCGATATCGGGGCTGCGGTATCACCATTTAATGCGTGGTTACTCGCACAAGGACTTGAAACACTTTCGCTGCGCATGGACCGCCATCTTGAAAATGCGCAAGCTGTCGCAACATGGCTTGAAGCACACCCAGATGTTGAGAAAGTTCACTATGCCAGCCTGGCATCCTCACCATGGCACGCACTTGCTAAGAAGTACACGCCGAAGGGATCAGGTGCCGTAGTTTCATTCGAACTCAAAGCCGGAATAGAAGCTGGCAAGAAGTTCGTTGAATCACTTGAACTCTTTAGCCATGTCGCCAATATTGGTGATGTGCGATCACTTGTTATCCATCCTGCGACAACTACACACTCTCAGCTCTCACCGCAAGAGCAGTTGGAAGCAGGAGTTACTCCGGGGCTGGTACGTCTGAGCCTTGGACTCGAAAACATTATTGATATCAAGGCTGACCTTGAAGCTGGATTTAAAGCGACAAAGGGTTAGGAACTAAACAATAAAACTGTAAACAAGAAGTAGGCCGCCGCACGTGATTACGATCGCTGCGGCGGTCTTGCTTTGTAACCACATTTTGCCGGGCTGCGTGAATGAAATCAGAAGTAGTGCAAGCCCTGGTCCAAATAGCACGAAGCTCTTAAGAAGATTGCCATCGGCGCCAGTTTGATATCGCAGATTGATAAGGCCAATGGCGAGGGCGGCATAAGCGCCCATTCGGAAATTATTTACCCGCGCAATATTCATGCCTTGATAGTAATGCAGGTTCTGATGGGAAAGCAGAAGGGCGCCGGTTTCCCGACGCCCTTGCCTAATTAGTATGAGTAATTAGTGATCTGCTGGCATGCCTTCAGCATGTGACTTCATGCGAGCGATCTTCAAGATTGTTAGACCGAATACGCACTTCGCAAGAATATCCGCGATTGTGTAACCGACCTGAACGGTAACGAATGATGATGCTGAAGCATCACCAACGATGTTGAAGATGTACGCGATTGGGTAAACACCCCATGTTGCGATGAGAAGCAGACGTAGCCGTCCGACTGTCTCTGCAACGCCAGCTGGCTGGCGATCGAGTGACTTACCAAGCTCTACGAATAGTACGTAGAGGATGTAGATGAATGGAATTGTTGAAAGAACACCGTAAAGAACCTGTGTGTTCTGGTCTGATGAAATTTCACCTGGGTAACCAAGTGCAATCATCGCAGCTGATGCTGGGACAAGGCGAGTGATAAGTGACTTTGAAAGTTCCTTAGCAAGTGCCAATACAGCAATAACTTCAACTAGAAGTAGTGGAACAGTAAGTAGCCAGTCAACGTAGCGGTATGCCTCGTTGAATGCGCCCTGCTCACCTGAAACGTTAACCATCATGCCTTCTGATGACTCACCAAATGAGTCGAAGATACGCCAGTAGTGGTAGCCAGCAATGAATGTAACCATTGATGACATTACGAGTGCGTTGCGGTACTTAGGAAGTACGCGTGACTGTGATACGAGGGTATAAATTGTGCATGCGATCATTGAGATCAAACCGAATGAAAA
>SHUV01000012.1 GCA_009694515.1 Candidatus Planktophila sp.
GTGGAGAGCGGAAAAGCTAAAGGAAAGATTGTTATTGAATTTGCCGGCAATGAAGATCTTCAACGCATTGTTGATCTCATTGAAGGTTCTAAGTAAGCGCGGTTCCTCTGCGACTCATCTCTTGCTTAATCACGCCACCAAGTGCTTTCACACCCTCACGAATTCGCTCTGGTGTTGGGTGGCAATAAGAAAGTCGCATCGACCATGAACCCAGGCCATCTGCATAGAAGGCACTTCCTGGTACATAGGCAACCTTGGCCACAATCGCCTTTGGCATCAGAGCTTTAGTATCAATTTCAGCGGGCAAGTTAACCCACACATAAAAACCACCACCAGGCTTTGTCCATTTAGCCTCTGCTGGAAAATGTTGTTCTAGTGATTCCAGCATCGCATCGCGTCGGACCTTATAGAGCTCGCAGAAGCTAGCAATCTGATCGCGCCATGGCTGGTCAGCTAAATAGCTAGAGATAGTTAACTGGGTGAAGTTTGACGGACATAAAATTGAAGATTCAGATGAAATCACCAACTTATCTTTCAGTGATTGTGGGACAAGTGCCCAACCCACACGAAGCCCAGGAGCAATAGTCTTTGAAAAAGAGCCCAAATAAATTACGTTTTCAGAATCTTCGGCGCGCATTGCATTCGGTGATGGCTTATCAAAACCTAGTAACCCATAAGGGTTATCTTCCACAACAAAGATTTCTTCCGCGCGGCAGATACTTAAGATCTCGGTGCGGCGATCAGCTGGCAGACAAACACCAGTGGGGTTTTGGTAATTAGGAATCAAATACAGGAACTTAATCTTTCGCCCAGTGGCGCGCACGCTTTTAATTGCTGCTCGCAATGAGTCAGGAACCAACCCGTCGTTATCCATTTCAACGTGAACAACGGAAGCTTCGTATTGACGGAAAGTACCGAGGGCACCGACATAAGAAGGTGCTTCAACGAGCACAACATCACCTGGGTCGATAAAAATTCTAGAAATAAGATCAAGTGCTTGCTGGGAACCAGTGGTGATAACAACATCATCAGGGTTAGCGCGAATTCCTTCAAGTGCCATCACATCACAAATCTGTTCCCGAAGCTTTGGATGTCCCTGGCCGCTTCCATATTGCAGAGCTTCCGAACCGTTGGTGAGAATAAGTTCCTTGATTACCTCGGCCATCATCTCCATTGGAAGTGCAGACAGATTTGGCATTCCACCCGCGAGTGAAACAATTTCTGGGCGGGATGCAACGGCAAAAAGCGAGCGAATTTCGGAAGGCAACATCTCGGCAGCGCGTGCAGCAAATCTCTTCTCGAGATTCTGTGGCTCACCTGTTTGATAACGGATTGAAATGTCAGACATAGGCAGAATTCTCCCATAGGTCATGCGATGCTAGTGAATGAATTAGTTGCTCAACAATCAGCGAAGGCCTGCTCTGCGAAGGTCTGATATTCGCAAGGTTCCAGTCTTTGCATCATCTTCGGCTGCTAAATAAAGGCGCTGAATCGCAATAATGAAGCTTTCGGCAATGGTGTCTCTAAATTCGGCTCGGGCCAAACGGGCGGCATCTGCGCTATTTGAGATATATCCGAGATCCACCCGAACTGCTGGTGCGGTGATCAGGCGCAGTGGATCCCATGTCTTTGCATGGGTGCGGCAATTCAAGAAGTCAGTACGTGCGCAAAGTTCGCGTTGTACTAAGGATGCAAATCTTTCACCCACAATTGAGTGCACTCCATGTTGGTCATTGCCATAGAAAAATGTTGCCACACCATGTGCTTCTGCATTCTTGTGCTGGTCAATATGAAATGAAATCATGAGATCAGCCTTATTTTTATTGGTAAATAAAATCCGCTCTTCTTCACTGGGGTTGTTATTAGCACCGCGTGTGAGAAAAACAGATGCACCCAGTGCTAACAAACGCCCCTCTAACCGCTGTGCGATATCAAAGACAATCTCTCGCTCATGATCTTCTGAACTTGGATCAATCACAATCACTTTGTTAGCTAAAGCAGGGCCACGATTTTTCTGCAGCGCGCTCTCTCGCAGCGCAGTGGGTGCACCACCTGAAACAATTTTTGTTAAGCGAAGCAGTGCGATAATTGTTGCTGGGCCACACTTACCATCAATTGCAACACCGACAGACTTTTGGAATTCCTTGACGGCACTTTCTGTCATAGCTCCGTAAATTCCATCAACTCGCCCGCAGTGAAAACCCATCTCAGTCAGACGTGATTGCAGAACTGCCACATCATCACCGTGCATCAATGGCGGCTTTTGAAGGTAGAGCGAGCGATCACCCAACTTCCATCGAGCCTCTTCTAGCGCGCGCCGGGTTTGTTCGTTGAGCTCGCCGGTGATGTGAAGACCGCGCTCCTGCTGGAAAGAGCGAATGTCATCGATGGACATCTCTTTCATAGCAAGACTCTTCTCAAGGGAAAGTTAATTAAATGAAACCTTCGAGCTCTTTCAGAAGAGCAGGCTTTGGCTTTGCACCAATGATTGTCTTTACTACTTCACCATTGACATAAACATTGAGCATTGGAATTGAGGTCACACCATATTTGATGGCGATGGCAGATTCCTCATCGGTATTGAGCTTTACAATCTTTAACTTATCACCGTGTTCTGCAGCGATATCATCAAGAATCGGAGCGATTGCGCGGCATGGGCCGCACCATTCGGCCCAGAAATCAACGAGAACTGGCGTGCTGCTTTTAAGTACAACCTCATCGAAATTGGCGGCTGTGACTTTGGTTGGTGCGCTCATCTTTACTCCTATTTTCTATCTAGCTCTTGTAATTCTATAGCGGTTGAGGTTACTAGTGGGATAAAAACTTTTCAGCATCGAGAGCTGCCTGACAACCCGAGCCTGCCGCTGTGATGGCTTGTCGGTAGGTGTGATCGACGAGATCACCACAGGCAAAGACCCCAGCGAGGTTTGTGCGGGTAGAACCGGACTCTACTTTCACATAACCCTCGTTATCGAGTGTGACAGAAGATGAAACAAGCTCAGAGCGCGGAATATGCCCGATGGCTACAAATAATCCGGTGAAGTTACGCTTACTCACTTCTCCGGTTTTAGTGTTACGAAGCTCAAGCGCTTCAACTTTCTGCTCACCTAGCACATCAATAACTTCGGTATCCCACAACAATTCGATTTTTGGGTTAGCAAATGCGCGTTGCTGCATAATCTTTGAGGCACGAAGTTCACCACGGCGGTGAATTAACACAACTTTGCTGGCGAACTTTGTCAGAAAAGTTGCCTCTTCAAGTGCGGAGTCGCCACCTCCGACAACAGCAATCTCTTGATCTCGGAAGAAGAAGCCATCGCATGTGGCACACCATGACACCCCGCGTCCAGATAAACGCTTCTCGTTCTCTAAACCAATTTCTCTATATGCCGAACCCATGGCAAGGATTACTGAGCGAGTGCGAACAATATTTCCTGAACCATCTTTAATAATCTTAATATCACCAGTGAGATCCATTTCAACCACATCATCGGTAATAAGTTCGGTGCCAAAACGCTTGGATTGCTTACGCATGTTATCCATGAGATCTGGCCCCATGATTCCATCGATAAAACCAGGAAAGTTTTCAACTTCAGTTGTATTCATTAGCGCACCGCCAGCGGTGACAGAACCTTCATACATCAAAGGATTTAATTGAGCGCGCGCGGCATAGATAGCAGCGGTGTAACCAGCTGGTCCAGATCCAACAATGACAACCTCGCGAATATCTGTACTCATGGGGTGAGAATATCGCGCTTAACAGAATTACTTATCGCGACGCCGGCGCAGGGTAGCGACGACGAACCCTCTAAGCCCTGAGACTTCACTCACTTTCAGAGCCCTAGCAATAAAGAGATAGGCAATCCCACTTCCCGCAAGAATAAAGAGCAATCGGATAGCACGCAGGGCAAGGGACGCTTCGTCATAAGCCCAATCAAAATAGAAAGTGATTGCAAAAAAGGGAAGCATTCCAACTAAAGATGCAATTAATAGCAGACCATGTTGAGCGGCGAAATCACCAACTTGAAGCCGCCCGGTATGTTTTTTTAATAAGGAGATGGTAATAAAAAGCCCAACGATATAACTGACTGAAAACGCTATACCCAGACCCACTGTCACCCAATAACTATCTAAGGTTTCTAGGAATACATAAGATAAAGCAACAGAGATTATGTTGATAATCAAAATAGATAAAACCTGCGTCTTAGTATCTTCAAATGCGTTAAAGCCACGAATCAAAATTAAGTTGATTGAAAAAGCTACCAGACCAATACTGAGCGCCGAAAGAACAAAGCCAATGTAACGGGCATCTTCTAAAGAAATCCCGAGATAGAGAGATTGGGTCATCAGTGGGCCAAAGAGAAGTAGCGCAACAGCGCTGGGTACGGTAACAACAGCCACCATTCGAATTGCGCGAATAAGTTGTTTGCGCACCTCTTCAACATCCTTAGCTATTGCAAGTCGTGATAAATGAGGAAGCAGGGCTGTGACAATTGAAATTGTGACAATCGAATATGGCAAGAGCATGATGTAGTAGGCACTAGTAAATGGAGTAAAACCCACACCAGTTGTTATGCCAGCCTGGGCACTTCGCACCGCAGCACTTGTCGCAACATTTACTGTGACTAAATAACCGAGTTGAGAGATAAGTACGTAGATCAAAGTCCACCCGGCTAAACCGAAAGATTTACCGAGTCCGCCAAGACCAAACATGGGGCGGATCTGAATTCCAGAGCGCTTAACTACCGGAATCAAAATCAACGCCTGCACAACAACACCTAGGGTCGTGCCCCAACCCAAGATCTGTACTTGCAGGTCTGTAATTGTGCCCAGCGCTAGTGAGCGCTCAGTGATGAGAACAGCGGCAAAAACAACTATCACGACCAGGTTATTTGCGATCGGCGCCCACATTAGTGGCGCAAAAGAGCCGCGGGCGTTTGCAACTTGGCCAAGCATTGTAAAGAGACCAAGAAAGAAAATTTGTGGCAAGCAATAGCGGGTAAAGGCAACAGCAATCTCTTGCTCAGTTTCAAAACCAGGAGTAGAAAATTCAGGTGCATACAAACGAACAAGTGCGGGCGCAAAAATAACTCCCACTGCAACAAGTACGAGAAGGATAAGAGAAATAGTTGTTACTAGCCTGGATGCAAAACCGTGACCTCCATCTTGGTCTTCAAAAGATCTCACCAACTGAGGGACAAAGATCGCGGTGAGAGCACCACCAACAAGTAAGTTGTACAAAATGTTTGGCATGGTATTTGCAACGTTAAAGGTGTCTGCTAAGAGTGCGGTACCCAGCACCGCAACAGCAAGCAGTGCGCGAACAAAACCGGTAATTCGGGAAAGTATTGTTCCTATCGCCATGATTCCAGAGGCACGAAAGAGTTCATTATTTTTCATTTACGACTCTTTCGTACTCTTCGAACTGATTGCGTAATTGCACCTAAGAACAATAGAACTGCAGCGGCGGTTGTAAACCACGTGACACGAGAATCTATGATTGTCGAGCTCAAGGCTAGCTCAGATTGCTCACCAACTAACTGCCCTTTACTATTCATAAATTGGGCATTTACAAGGACGGAGCCTGGGGCTATGACATTTACTTCCAGGGTTAACTGCTGGCGCGACTTTGCGGCTAACTGGATGTTATTTACATTCTCAATTCTGATACGTGAGTTCAGTGGAATAAGAGAAAGGTTCACAACAGTTGGTGTGTCAAAACTATTTACCAAAGTCACCGGCAACTTGGCGGTAGTAGAAGTGAGTTGGTATCGACCTGGAATCACGCGCAGCTTGGCAGTCATCGCCTGAACCGCACGCGTTGCTGAGTAAGAGAAAAAGACACGTTCACTCTCATCAAGTGCTGGATTCATTACCGTGCCAAGTCGCGCCCGAAGAGTGGTGATTTCAGGGGCGGTTGAGATTGTAGAAAGCCCAGTGAGCATCCTGCGATTATCTGTATACAGGGCTCTAAATGGAGAACTAAGGCGCGATGCCCCTTTACTCCACCCATTTTCGGCAATAACAGGCCGACCTAATTGTAGTTCTAACCGCTGCTTGCCATAAGAAGAGTAGAAACGCAACTCACTTGGCGCCAATCGCTTTGCAAGTGATTGATCTGGGTTGCCATACGGCAGCGCAATAACAGAATTATTAAGCGTTGTAAACTTCAAAGCAAATAACCAATTCTGCGCAGCTAACTGCCCTACTTTATCTTCCTTGCCCGCAATCGAATAACCATCTGCCATATCTGCGATTTCATCAATAAGAGCTGGGTCTATCACCCACGTTTTTCTCGAGTTCGCGGAGTTAAATACAATTTTGCCCAACTTACCTTCGGGTGTGATCAGTGTTGCTAATTCATTATTGCGAAATTCACTCTCAAAATCTTTATGAGGTTTATCAGTGATCCTTACAACTGGAGTTGCAGCATCTGCAGGTGTCACACCAAAGGCAATGAGAGTCAACAGAACTATTGCTACCTTCTTCATAGCGCAGACATTTCTTGCGCCGCATTTGTGCGCGCGATTAATTTCTTTTCATCAGGATAGGCAAGGCGTTCCACAATTTCAGCAAGCGGAAACCATGCAACCTCATCTACTTCACTCTCTTGCGCCGCCAGTACCCCGCCATTTTCTCGGAATAAATAATGATGAACAGTTTTATGAATTCTCTTTCCGCCCGCCATAAACCAGAAATCGATTACACCCAAAGATTTTTCAATAACGGAGACGACGCCGGTCTCCTCTTGCACTTCGCGCAAGGCCGCTTCTTCGGGAGTTTCACCCTCTTCGATATGCCCCTTCGGCAGTGACCAGAGAATTCGCTTGCCGCTCACATCCTTAAGATCGCGACGGCCGATAAGTAGGCCGAGTTTTCCGCTGGCATCAACGACAAGTCCGCCGGCGCTAACTTCATCTACTCGTTTGGCATAAACAACTTTTGCTGGTGCTTTTTTTGCGCGCTCTGCACTAGGGGCGGTGGGGGTCGTTACATCTTGAGATTGTGGGGAGCGATGAGCTGGGCGCTTGCGCCTACGCTTTTTCTTCGTACCTTCGCTGCCCGCACCAGGTGCCGGGGTCATAGATGAAGAGTACGCGACTACGCTTAGCTATTGTGAGCGCGGCGAATAGCAATTCTGGGGCAGCCGGTGAGTTGGCTATCGGCTCCCTCATCGCAAACGCGCCAGCGGCATCATCACTTGCCCAAGCTTTCACCGCCAGTGGTTTTCGCCTTGCACTCGTGGGGGGCCCCGTGCGCGATGCAATCTTGGGTCGACTTGGAAATGATTTAGATTTCACAACAGATGCGCATCCACATGAGACAAAGAAAATTCTTAAAGTGTGGGCAGATAACATTTGGGATACCGGAATTCTCTTCGGCACAGTTGCAGCCAAACTCGGTGATGTCACCGTTGAAGTAACTACATATCGATCAGAGAAGTACGAGGAGAATTCTCGTAATCCAGATGTTGAATTTGGTGACAATATTGAAGGAGATCTCTCCAGACGAGATTTCACCGTTAACTCGATGGCACTTGAACTCACAGGAACAAAACCAAAATTTATCGATCCATTTGGTGGGCTTCAAGATTTAGCGAAGAAAGTATTAAGAACACCGGCAAGTGCCGAACAATCTTTTTCAGATGATCCACTTCGCATGATGCGCGCCGCGCGCTTTGCAAGTCAACTTAACTTTGCAATTGACCCAGAAGTTACTGCGGCCATGACAGCGATGGCTTCCCGCATCTCTATTATTTCGGCAGAGCGGGTGCGCGATGAGTTTATAAAAATGCTTATGTCAGAAAACCCACGACTTGGAATTACCATTTTGGTAGATACTGGTCTTGCTGACATTGTCTTGCCAGAGATTCCAAAGTTACGGTTAGAAATAGATGAGCATCATCACCACAAAGATGTGTATGAACATTCAATTACCGTTCTAGAGCAAGCAATTACGCAAGAAGACAGACTGGGCGGACCGAACCTAGTTATCCGCCTAGCAGCGCTTCTGCACGACATTGGAAAACCAAAGACCCGCAACCTCATTGAAGGCGGTGGAGTTTCATTTCATCACCATGAAGTAGTCGGAGCCCGACTAGCAAAGGCGCGCATGAAGGCTCTCCGCTTTGATAATGAGACAGTTGACGCCGTTGAAACCCTCACCGCACTACATCTGCGCTTTCACGGCTATGGCGATGGTGAATGGACTGACTCTGCGGTGCGCCGTTACGTGCGAGATGCTGGGGAATTACTCACACATTTACACGTGTTAACTCGCGCCGATTGCACGACTCGTAATGCAAAGAAGGCAGAACGACTAGCTCGAACATATGACGGTCTTGAAGCACGCATTGCAAAACTGGAAGAGGAAGAAGAGCTATCAAAGATTCGTCCAGATCTAGATGGCGCCCAAGTAATGCAACTACTTGACCTCAAACCTTCAGCTGATGTTGGCAAGGCTCTTGATTTCTTAATGGAGCTACGCATGGAACACGGTCCGCTGGGCGAAGAGCGTGCAACGCAAGAGTTATTACAGTGGTGGAAAGCTAGGCGTCATCCTTAAGAAAGAATTTTTCTGGGCGTAGTAATACTGTGGCAACCAGAATCCAGGAGATTGAAACGATGAGTGGCAACAACCATGAATCACCACTGATGGGCAAGATCCAGGCGGCAAGGAGGGCGCCGGTAACGATCGCAGAATTGACAACAACGTCATAGACCGAAAAAACACGACCACGGAAGTAATCATCAATCTTTGATTGCACCAGGGCGTCATTTGTTACTTTCACACTTTGACCAAACATGGCAGCAAAAAATGCGGTAGCCCCAAGCAGAATGGGGGTGCGATCTATAACAAGTAAGAGTGAACCAAAACTTGCGGCAAAGATAGATAAGCGAATCCAGCGGTGGCGCCCAACTTTTCGCACGCCGTAAGGAGCCGCAAGTGCCCCAATAACAAAGCCGGTTGCTGCAATAGATAAGGTCACACTTAATCCGGTAAGACCAGCCTCACTGTCGGCTGGATCATTAAAGGTATTTCTCTCTAGCAAAAGCGCTGTCAGCGTAAGGGCGGTCAGACCTCCGCGGTGAATTGCCGTTGCTGCAATTCCGCGAGCAGCATCGGCGTGCACTTGTAGGAATTGAAAACCTTCGCGCATTTCAATGAGACCTTGGGTAAAACTTCCCTTAACAATCTCATGTGGGCGTGGCCCGATTTCACCTTTACCAATCAGTGAAGTAAATAGTGCAGCAATCAGATAACCGAAAGCGGCGGCAAGTATAAGCACGGCATCGGCGTTATCGGCGCTCTCAGACAGATCAAGGAGCTGGCGAATACCTAAGCCAATTCCCCCGCCAATAACAACCCAGACTGAACCGCCGGTGACAGCTAACGCATTTGCTGAGATAAGTTCTTTCGGTGTTGTCATCAGTGGGATTCCGGCAGATAGCCCGGCGAGAATTAATCTATTCACACCAAAAGCAACCAAGACAAAGATAGTAATTTCTAGCCCAGTTCTTCCATTAAAGATTAAGAGTGCGATAACGACGAGGGTGAGAGACCTAGTGAGGTTAGCGAAAAATATAGCTCGTTGGCGCGAGAATCTATCGAGCAGAGTTCCAACAAATGGACCTACAACGGAATAAGGCAGCAGCACAACAGCAAATGCCACCGCCGCATTCACCGCACTTGCTTGTCGCTCAGGTGAAAATAGTACGAACGATGCAAGGGCGCTCTGGAAAATTCCGTCAGTGATTTGCCCAGACCAACGGATTCGAAGCAAGCGAGAGAGTTTCGGATCCCTGAGCAATTGCCACAAAGTCATAGGATAAGCGTAGTTAGGCAAAGGGGTTTATTCTTCTCCTATTATGCAGACTCGACGAGGGTTCATCGATTATTCACTTGATAAGCGTGCAACCCTGCTCGCTCTCTTTCGTGGTGTTGTCGATGCATGTGATGCAGACCCATATCTGATGCGAGCAGCTAAATATCACGGTGAGAAAACCGAGCGCAAATGCCCAGTTTGTAAGAAAGATGGGCTGGTAGAACTGCGTTACACATTCGGGGATCAACTTGGGCAATTCTCTGGCCGCATTAAAAACGGAGCTGAACTTGCAGAGATGGAGAAAGAATTCGGAGAGTTCTCTGTGTATGTCGTTGAGGTCTGTCGTGAATGTTCCTGGAATCACTTGTGCGCTACATACTTATTAGGCGATGGCCGCGAGCGTAAAGTTCCACGTCGCCAGCGCACACTCAAGGATGAAGACTTCGCTTCACTGAAGTAGACATATTTACCCAGTAATCTAGCCAAATGATTAAAACCAAATTGATCCGAGCCGGAATCTTCCTGGCGGGCTTTGGTTTTATTGCGGGTGCAACCCTCTTTGCCTTTGCCTGGTTTACCGTTTCAATCCCGGACCCCAACGCCTATGTAAATAGTCAATCCACCGTTATTCAATATTCAAACGGTTCTGAAATTGGTCGCGTGGGAACTCAGAACAGACAGATTTTGCCGCTTGCGAAAATTCCACTTCGTCTGCGTTATGCAGTGATGGCGGCAGAGGATCGTAACTTTTATGCTAACCGTGCCTTTAGCCCATCTGGCATTGCACGAGCACTTCTTAATAACCTCAAATCAGGAGATCTCACTGGTGAAGGTGGCTCAACAATCACGCAGCAATATGCAAAGACCGCATTTTTATCACCGAGTCGCACAATCCAGCGAAAAATAAAAGAACTTGTTATCTCACTCAAGCTAGAAAATGCGCTCTCGAAAGATCAGATTTTAGAGAACTATCTCAACACCATTTATTTTGGACGAGGTTCATACGGCGTGCAGACTGCGGCGCAGCAATACTTCAACCGCAACGCTCATCAACTCAGCATTTCCCAGTCAGCAGTCATCGCAAGTATCTTGCGAGCCCCCGGTTATTACGATCCTTCGCTCTCTAAAGAAAACACTGTCCGACTTGAAAATAGATTCGCCTATGTCATTCAAGGAATGCTTGATAACAAGTGGATTACTGAAGCTGAGGCTAAGGATGCCAAGTTCCCAAGAGTGGCGCCACGTACAACATCTGGACAATTAAGCGGTCCCAAGGGTTACATCATTGATGCGGTACAGAAAGAGCTCAGCAAACTTGGATTTACCCAAGACCAACTACTTGTTGGCGGCTATGTCATTAAGACAACGCTCGATCAACGTGCACAACAAGCGGCAGTTGATGCGGTAAATAAATTCACACCTGCTGATGCTCCAAAGAATCTACACACCGCACTCGTTGCTATCCGCCCCGGCACTGGCGAAGTCATTGCGATGTATGGTGGAAAAGATTATGTAGTTCGACAACTAAACGATGCCACACAGTCCATTGCCTTGGCCGGCTCTACCTTTAAACCCTTTGCACTCATTGCCAGCTTAGAAGCCGGAATTCCAATGACATCGATGTGGAATGGTGATTCACCACAAACTTTTGATGACTTAGGAAGACCATATGAAGTATCGAATTACGGCGATGAAGGGTGGGGTCAGGTAGATCTACTCACCGCAACACAACACTCCATCAACACTGTATTTGTTCCGCTAGGCATGAAAGCGGGCATGGATAAAGTTGTTGATGCAGCTAGACGTGCTGGAATTCCAGAAAATGTAGCGATGATTGCAACTCCTTCTGTTGCCTTAGGTGTTGCAAGTCCGCACGTGATTGATGTTGCAAATTCTTATGCAACATTTGCAGCCGAAGGTGTGTATTCAAAGCCTTACATGGTGGCATCTGTGACCGGCTCAAATAAGGGGTTGCTCTATCAAGGTAAAGCACAGACACAAGAAGTATTTACTAAAGAGGTAATGGCAGATCTCACTTATGCTCTTAAGAGTGTGGTTAATGGCGGAACCGGATCGGCAGCTCTCGCTTTAGGCCGCCCGGCTGCCGGAAAGACTGGAACATCGCAATCAAATGCGTCAGCGTGGTTTAGCGCATACACACCACAACTTGCGGCATCCGTTGCCCTCTTTCGCGATAGTGCATCTGAATCACTAAATGGAATTGGCGGCCTGACTTCTGTGACAGGTGGAACATTTCCCGCAAAAATTTGGACTTATTTTATGAAGCGCGCTTTGAAAGATGAGCCCATCATGAGTTTTCCGGCACCTTCAAACATTGGCGGCCTTGAACCTGTCGTGATGACAAGTGGTGGCGTTCAAACAAGAAAGAAGTAACATCCCATGCGCGTAGGAATTCGCGTTGTGTTACTCCTTGCAGTTCTTTCTTCGCTAGTAAGTTTTGCCAAATTCAATTACTGTAGCGGCGAAGGCTGGCAATTACCTGGACAGTATGTTCATGCATGCTATTCAGATATTCCAGCCCTATATGGCGAACGTGAATTAGATCAAGGCAGGTGGGCTTATTCCAGTGCCGAGAACGCCGTTGAATACCCAGTCGTTCAGGGCGCAATCATGTGGGTTACGGCAAAACTTATTCCGCAAGGAGTAGTTAACTACTTCCACATCAACATTCTTCTCTTAGCGCTGCTCTTTCTCTTTATTTCTTTTATCACATTTAAGATCAAACCTGAATTTGCCTACTTACTTCCACTTGCACCGGCTGCGGTCGCTTCGCTCTATATCAACTGGGACCTCTGGGCGATAGCAATGATGCTCGCAGCCATTTATCTCTTCGATAAGAAGATTGAGATACCGAGTGCGATACTTCTTGGAATTTCCATCTCAACAAAGTTTCTACCCATCTTCTTACTCATCCCCATTGCGCTTATCTTCTTTCGCCGAGAAAAGATTTCAAAGTTTGCGCAATATTTCCTCATCACTGTTGCCACATTCATTGCAATCAACGCGCCGGTATTTCTCACAACACCACAAGGGTGGTGGCGCTTTTACTCACTTAATCTCAACCGCGGATCTGACTGGGGCTCGATTTGGTATGCGCTCTCTAACTTAGGTCTTAACCTCACCCACCAAAACTATTTATCTGTTCTCTGCTTACTCATCGGACTTATCGCGCTCATCATTTATTTACTCCAACTCACTAAACCACCCACCCTTGCCCACACTGCAATCTTTGTCTTTATCATCGTGATGGCGGTGAGCAAGGTCTATTCACCGCAATACGTTCTCTGGTTAACACCCCTTGCAGTTATTGCTCTTATTAATAAGAAAGATTTGGCCGTGTTCTTCTTCTGGCAAGGGTGTGAACTCTTGTATCACTTCGCAATCTGGCAACACCTTGCCTCTGTTACTGGTGCGAAATTCGGTCTGCCGGTCGTGGCATATTCAGTCATTACCCTGGTCCGGATTGGAGCCTCGATTCTCTTGCTCCTGCGGCTAGCCGCCCGCCATCAAAAACCCCGCGTATTTCCGAGCGAATTTCTCTTATCAACAGGCGAGAGTTACCCTTAGCGTCCTGAAATCACACAATCCTTCGGAAGTGTGTTTTGGGAGTATTAACCCTCCTGTCACGGAAATGCCGTGGCCGTCTTAGTCCAAAGGAGGTCGGGTTAACGCATGCGTCACTATGAATTAATGGTCATTCTCGATCCAGAGCTCGAAGAACGTACAGTCACACCATCACTTGAGACATATCTCAAGATCATAAAAGACAGCGGAGGCCGCGTCGACAAGCTCGATGTTTGGGGCAAGCGCCGTATGTCATTTGAAATCAATAAGAAGCCAGAAGGCATTTACGCAGTTGTCGATATGCACTGTGAGCCTGCGGCAATCAAAGAGTTAGATCGTCAGCTGAACCTGAACGAATCTGTCTTACGCACAAAGGTAATACGCCCCGAGTAATCAACAGCTGCCGCGTTTCGCGCGGTAGATGTCACCTATTACGGGTAATTTATTAGTACGGACTCCACCAGTAGAGATCCCCCAGAGTAGATAACAGAAACAGAGAAGAGGAAAAAATGGCAGCAGGAGATACAACAATTACCATGATCGGCAACCTCGTTGACGATCCAGAGCTACGTTTCACACCTAGTGGTGCAGCGGTAGCTAAATTTCGTGTTGCCTCGACACCTCGTTATCTAGATAAGGCTACAAATGAATGGAAAGATGGCGAGAGCCTCTTCCTACAATGCCAAATCTGGCGTCAAGCTGCAGAAAATGTTGCAGAGTCACTGACAAAGGGAATGCGCGTCATTCTCTCTGGAAGACTCAAGCAACGTTCGTATGAAACAAAAGAAGGCGAAAAGCGCACAGTCTTTGAGGTAGAAGTTGATGAAGTAGGTCCATCACTCCGCAATGCAACAGCGAAGGTCACACGAGCTTCGCGTGCAGGTGGAACTGGAGCAAGTGCAGCACCTGCTGCGGCCGAATCATTCAACGACGACCCATGGGCTGCGGCAACGACTTCACCGGCCGGTGGTGGATGGGGAACATCTACAACCGACGAACCACCCTTTTAAATAGAAGAAGTTAAAAAACCGACAATCCATTCCTTCTAAGCGAGTTGCGAAACTACTTGGAAGGGCCCGAAAAGGAGCACCACAATGGGAGCAAGAAATAACAAGGCTCTACGCGAGCCGAAGAATAAGGGCGCTAAAGCAGCGGCTCTTAATAAGAAGTTTAAGAAGAAGCCTTGCAGCTTCTGCCGTGACAAGGTCACATATATCGATTACAAAGATATTGCGACCCTACGCAAGTACATCTCTGATCGCGGCAAGATCCGCGCTCGCCGAGTAACAGGTGCTTGCACACAACACCAACGTTCAGTAGCAACAGCTGTCAAGAACAGCCGTGAAGTAGCGCTACTGCCTTACACATCTTCAGCGCGATAAGGGGGCTAGGAACTATGAAACTCATCCTTACTCGTGAAGTAAATAAAGTCGGAAACGCTGGCGATGTTGTCACTGTTAAAGATGGCTACGCACGCAACTTCTTGTTGCCACGTGGCGTTGCAATCGTCTGGTCACTTGGTGGCGAGAAGCAGATTGAAGGAATCCGCCGTGCACGTGCTGCCCGCGAAGTCCGCGATCTCGATCACGCGAGTGAGATCAAGGCAACACTTGAGAAGGCAACAGTTACCGTCAAGGTCAAGACCGGCACAGCTGGTCGCCTCTTTGGTTCTGTCACAGATAAAGACATTGCTGCTGCAATTAAGAGTGCAACATCAGTTGATATCGACCGCCATAACCTCAAGACAACTGGTCACATTAAGAAGATAGGCACACACGCCGTTAAGGTCTCACTTGCACACAACATCGTTGCAACTGTTAACTTGACTGTAGTTTCTGGCTAACCTTAGTTTTTACTTGGGTTCTTTTACTAAGAAGGCCCGTCGCTTCACTGCGGCGGGCTTTCTTATTGCCATGACCAATTTCAGGTGAAATCTCACCAGATGAGAACTCCAAATTTACTTTTCTCCCCAGCTTCCCACGCTCAATTGGCGAGCTATCCACCGTTAGGCGTGAGTTACACACACCTTCTCCACACCCTTTTACACATAGAAGCGGCCCTTATCCACACCTTTACCCCCAGGGTGCTTCGCATTTGTCAGTGCGCTAGAGGAAGGTACGCCTCGTGAGCATCGCAGAACTACCCAATAACTCCCAACGTAGCGGGCAGTACAACACTGTTGGGGCTGAGTTTGAGCGCACACCACCACAAGATCTGCAAGCAGAACAATCTGTTCTCGGTGGAATGTTGTTATCAAAAGATGCGATTGCAGATGTTGTTGAAGTTCTTCGGGAACGTGATTTCTATAGACCAGCACACGAACTTATCTATGATGTGATTCTAGATCTCTACGGACGCGGTGAGCCAGCAGATGCAATTACCGTTGCTGCAGAACTAACAAAGCGTGGCGAGATTGCGCGTGCAGGTGGTGCACCTTATTTACACACACTGATCTCTTCTGTGCCAACCGCTGCTAACGCTGGATATTATGCCAAGATTGTTTTAGAACATGCAATCATGCGCAGACTTGTGGAAGCAGGAACAAAGATTGTGCAACTTGGCTATGATCAAAATGGTGAAGTAGATGATGCAGTTGATGCTGCGCAAGCAGAGGTCTATGCGGTAACAGAGCGACGCTCTTCTGAAGATTATGTGCAACTCAATACTTTACTGCCGCAAGCACTTGATGAGATTGAAGCTATCTCAAAAGGCGTTGGCGCCGAAGGTGTTAAATCTGGTTTTCGCGATCTAGACCTTCTTACACACGGATTCCATCCTGGGAATATGATCATTCTTGCCGCTCGTCCTGCGGTCGGTAAATCAACGCTCGGTCTTGATATTGCCCGTCATGCTGCAATTCATGATAACCAAACAGCTGTCATCTTCTCTCTTGAAATGTCGAAATCAGAAATCACAATGCGCATGCTCTCTGCCGAAGCGCGCGTGGGTCTTAACAGCATCCGTTCCGGACAACTTAGCGATGACGAGTGGTCCAAACTTGCCCGCCGCATGGGTGAGATCTCTGACGCACCACTATTTATTGATGATTCAGCCAACCTTTCCATGCTGGAGATTCGTGCAAAAGCACGCCGCCTAAAGCAACGTCACAATCTTAAGCTGGTTGTCATTGATTACCTGCAGCTAATGTCATCCGGCAAAAAGGTGGAGAACCGCCAGCAGGAAGTTTCAGAGTTTTCGCGTCAATTAAAGTTGATGGCAAAAGAACTTGATGTTCCAGTCATTGCAATCTCACAGCTCAACCGTGGCCCGGAACAACGCACAGATAAGCGCCCGATGCTCTCAGACCTTCGTGAATCTGGTTCTATCGAACAAGATGCTGACGTGGTTATTTTGCTTCACCGCGATGATATGTATGACTCGCAAAACCGATCAGGTGAGGCAGATTTCATCGTTGCCAAGCACCGTAACGGACCAACTCGTACCATCACAGTCTCTGCCCAACTTCACTTTGCACGCTTCTTTGATATGGCACCGACTGCTGGTTCTGGCCGCGACTTCACACAATCAACGGGAGCGTCAAATGATATTCAACCGACAGCGCCAGGTGATGGCGGTTGGAACGAGTAGTTCCGTTTGTAACTTACTTAACCGCTACAGATTTAGCGCGATCAGCTAGATAAATTCCAAAGAGCACGACGAGCGCTCCGAAGAGTTGAATTGCATCCCAGCTCTGACCAAACCAGACCCATGCAAAAGCACCTGCCAGTACCGGCTCAAGCATTCCAATGACGCTACTAGTTGATGCCGAAAGTGAGCGCATCCCGGTAAGCACACAGAGATAAGGAACTACGGTTCCAATGATTGCAGCTGCTGCCATCATCATCCAACCGGGAACTAATATGCCAGCGGCAATGCCACCTAGGTCCATCTTTATTGTAAATACTTCAAAAGGAAAGGTCCAAGGTGGAAGAACTACAAGCCAAAAGATTGATGCAAATCCCATACCAAAGATAAGTAACGCAATCGGCTGCCGTGTTTTACCGATTTTTTCGCTCATAAGGAAGTATGCAGCTAGAGCGAAAGCACTTAAGACCGCACCTGCGATTCCAATGAGATCAAAGGTAAATCCATTCCAGACCTTTGAAACCAGGATTAATCCCAGCAGAGAGAGCGCAATTGCGATCCACATATCGCGAGCAACAAATGCCTTACGGACGAACTTGATCCAGAGAGCTATCCAGATTGGTGCGGTAAATTCGATAATCAAAACAAGTGCAATTGGAACCCCGCGCTGGATTCCCAACAGATACCCAAAGTTGACCATTGCAAAACCAATTACTCCATACATTCCTAACTTAGGAATTTCGGAGCGGACTATTTTTATGAGTTCTGGCCGAGTCAACAAGACATAACTTCCGAGAATTAAAACCGCGGTGACTGAGCGAAATTCAGCTAGTCGAAAGGCCGGTAGATGTTTGAGCACCACAATGACAACGATCCCACTGAGTGCAAATATAAATGCCCCCAGAATAAGGAAAAACTCACCGCGATGTTTTGAGAGCATCGGGTGAGTTTATCCCACGAACGCTAAAAAGCGGACTCCGGGATCTCCATAATCGTTGAATCAGTTGCTTCCACAATCTTACGATCTGCAGTGATATGAGGAAGCACTGTTGCAACAAAGAACTTTGCCGAAGCAACTTTGCCGGTATAGAAATCGGTATCTTTGCCAGCACCAACAGCTAACTTCGCTGCTGCAATATCTGCTTGGCGAAGAAGAAGCCAAGTAATAATGACATCACCTACTGCCATCAAAGCGCGTGAGGTGCTTAAGCCCACCTTATAAATTTCGTCTGACTTCTCTTGTGATGCCATCGCATGGCCAACAAGCACGCCGATAATTCCATTGAGATCAGCAAGTGCCTTAAGGAGAGCTTGCTTCTCAGCGGCATGTGTACCACCGCTTTCGGCAAATGCTTGAATCTCTTTTCCAAGTAAGCCAAGTGTGCGGCCACCATCTTTTACAACCTTACGGAAGAAGAAATCAAGACCTTGAATCGCAGTTGTGCCTTCATACAAAGTATCAATTTTGGCATCGCGCACATATTGTTCTAGCGGCCAATCTTGGGTAAATCCGGCACCACCAAATGTTTGTAGCGATTCTGTACCAAGAAGTGCCCATGATTTTTCAGAACCGAATCCTTTAACAACCGGAAGCAAGAGATCGTTCAGGCGTTCCATCTTCTCTAACTTCTCTTCTTCCCCCGCTGCTCGGGCCAACTCAATCTCATCTTGAATTGAGGCGGTATAGAGCACGAGTGCGCGCATACCTTCGGAGTAAGCCTTCTGCACCATCAGCGAGCGACGCACATCTGGATGCTTAATGATTGTCACGCGCGGGCTTGCTTTATCGTTCATTACCCTCATATCGCCACCTTGCACGCGAACCTTGGCATAGGAGAGTGCTTGCAGATAGCCGGCAGATAAGGTTGCAATTGCCTTAGTTCCCACCATCATGCGGGCAAATTCAATAATTTTAAACATCTGAAAGATTCCTTGATGGACATCACCAAGTAGATATCCAACCGCGGGCTCTTTCTCACCAAGATTTACTTCGCAGGTAGCAGAAACATTAAGACCCATTTTACTTTCCAGGGCTGTGACATATACGCCATTGCGTTTTCCTAGTTCGCCTGTTTCAAGATCGAACATGAACTTTGGAATGAGAAAAAGTGATAAACCTTTTGTTCCTGGCCCGCCACCTTCACGACGAGCAAGCACAAAGTGCATTACATTCTCATAGAAGTCGGCATCTCCGGAAGTGATGTACCGCTTATTTCCGGTGATGTGCCAAGTTCCATCTGCTTGTTCCACAGCTTTTGTCCGACCTGCTCCCACGTCTGAACCAGCATCTGGTTCAGTAAGTTGCATTGTCGCGCCCCAGTGACGGTCGACCATATGTTTTGCCATTGTTTTCTGAACATCTGTGCCTAATACATATGCAACATGTGAAAAGGCATAACCAGAGGCGTAGAGGTGAACTGCAGGATTTGAACCAAGGACCATTTCGGCAATCGCCCAACGAATACTTGCTGGAACCTTCATTCCACCGAGTTCTACTGGTGCATCAAGTCGCCACCACTCGCCATCAATGTAGGACTTGTAAGATTTAATAAAGCTCGCAGGCAGAGTGACATTTCCGGTTTCTTTATTGAGTGTCGCTCCAACACGATCGCCTTCAACAAAAGAAGCAGCTAAATCGTTCTCACATAAACGCTTCATCTCTTCTAGCATTCCCATCGCGGTATCGCGGTCAAGTTCAGAGTAGATAGAAGTACCCAGTACTTTTTCGCGACCAAGTAGGTCAAAGAGGCAGAATTCGATATCGCGCAGGTTGGCGGTGTAATGGCTCATGGCGTAATAATGCTACCCACCAGTAACTTAGGCAAGCGCGCCGGACTCCTTTTTCTAAGCCCGCAAAGGTAGGCTCGCGCCGTGCTGCTTAGTGATCGCGATATTCGCTTAGAAATAATGGCCGGCCGCGTGGCCGTCGAGCCTTTTGAAGAGGCGATGATCCAGCCATCCTCTGTCGATGTCCGCCTGGATAAATTCTTCCGGGTCTTTGAAAACCATAAATATTCGGTCATCGATCCATCACTGGAGCAACCTGAGCTCACGCGCGAAGTTGTTGCCGATGACGGTGAAGCTTTTATCTTGCACCCAGGTGAATTCGTACTGGCAAGCACCTATGAAATTATCACGCTTCCAGATGACATTGCCGGCCGGCTAGAGGGTAAATCTTCACTGGGCCGCCTAGGACTTCTGACACATTCCACTGCCGGATTTATCGATCCTGGATTTTCTGGACACATCACCCTTGAGCTTTCCAACGTTGCTAACTTGCCGGTGAAGTTATTCCCAGGCATGAAAATCGGTCAGCTCTGTCTGATTAGACTCTCATCACCGGCTGAACATCCATACGGTTCAGCCATTTACGCATCTCGTTACCAAGGACAGCGCGGGCCGACCCCAAGCCGCTCCTTTATGAATTTTCACCAGAGCAAGATTAAATAGCTCCTCGGATACCGATTATCTGGGGAATACAACTACCCACCAGAAGGTTGAATACATTATGGAATATATAGTCATCGGCGCAGTCATACTTTTAGTTCTATTTTTTATTGCTCAATACAACCGCCTCATTCGCCTAAACATCACAGTCGATGAAGCATTCGCGCAGATTGAGGTACAGCTTAAGCGACGTGCAGATTTGATTCCAAATTTGGTGGAGACCGTTAAAGGTTATGCAGCCCACGAACAATCCACATTCGACGCCGTTGTTACAGCGCGGGCAAAGGCAACGAGTGCAACAACTATTGCAGACGTTGCAGCAGCAGATGGCGCTCTGACAAATGCACTCAAAGGTTTGCTTGCAGTTGCTGAGGCATATCCAGATCTAAAAGCATCGGCAAACTTCTTATCTCTTCAAGAAGAACTTTCTACAACTGAGAATAAAGTTTCATTTGCCCGCCAGTTCTATAATGACACTGTGCGCTCACTTAATACAGCCGTTAAAACCATCCCCACCAGCTTCTTTGTCGGCTTTGCCAAGGTAGATGCGCGCGACTTCTATGAAGTTGAAAATCCAACAGATCGCAACGTTCCTGGCGTGAAGTTCTAGCAAGTTCTATGGCTGAGAATAACTTTCGCGCACTCGCTTCTGCCAATAAAGGAAAGACTTATTTCCTGCTGGCAGCAATGGGAGTTCTCACCTGGCTGGTCGCATACGCAGTACTTACATATTTTGGAGCCGGGACAGCTTCGACAATTGTTCCCTTTGCTGTAGCAATATCACTCATCGGTGTGTGGGGCTCTTACTACGGCTCAGATAAATTAGTTCTCACCATGACAGGTGCCAAAGTTGTTACCCGAGAAGATGCCCCCGAACTCTTTAATGTGATTGAAGAAGTGGTGATTGCAAGTGGTCTACCTATGCCTAAGGTGGCAATCGTGGAAGATTCTGCGCCCAATGCATTTGCAACTGGACGTAATCCTGACCACGCGCTGATTGCATTTACTACACGAATTCTAGAAGTTATGGATCGCGATGAACTTCAAGGAGTCATTGCACATGAGATGTCACATGTGGCAAACCGTGACACCTTAGTTTCAGCAGTTGCGGCAACGACTGCGGGAGCAATAGCAATCTTGAGTGATTTTCTGATGCGCATCATGTTCTTTGGTGGCGGTCGCAGAGATGGAAACCAGAATCAAAACCCGGTAGCACTTGTTCTCTCTCTCGTTGTCTTAATTCTTGCTCCGATTGCGGCTTTATTGTTGAAATCTGCAATTTCACGTAAGCGTGAGGCGCTAGCTGATGCCACGGCAGTCTCCTTTACGCGCAATCCCGCCGGGCTACGCAAAGCACTTGAAGTATTAGCTGCTGATTCAACTGTGGTGCGCCAGAAATCAAATGCGGTGGCACATATTTGGATCGAATCTCCACTGGATGCAAAAGCTGTCTCGAAGTTATTTAGTACCCACCCACCTATCGAAGAGCGCATTGCAACGCTACGTGCGATGGAATCGCTAGGCCCACAGATTTAATATTTTCTAACTTTGCGCTGAATTACATCGGTGTAACTCCACCCACAATGGGGATAAACTCTGTGGATATCTAGCAAAGAGTGAGTTGATTCAGTAGGAACCCTCACCCCTGCGCCGAACGGGCGGTATATCCCACTCCTAAGGCTTCTCGCCGGTATTTCACTTCTGATTTAACGATAGGATTTCACCCTGCTATAGCGGAATCACCGCTCTATAGCCCATTTAAGGCAAATTCAAGGAGTTCCCACTTTGAGCGAAAAGCGTGATGTGAAGAAGGAAACAGGCGGATACGACGCCTCCTCGATCACAGTCCTAGAGGGCCTTGAGGCTGTTCGAAAGCGCCCTGGGATGTATATCGGCTCCACCGGTGAACGCGGTCTACACCACCTTGTCTATGAAATCGTCGATAACGCAGTTGATGAAGCGCTCGCAGGTTATTGCACTGAAATTAAAGTCAGCTTGATGCCCGATGGCTCACTACAAGTGATCGATAACGGTCGCGGAATTCCGGTTGATATCCACCCGATTGAAAAGAAGCCAGCACTTGAAGTTGTACTCACCGTTTTGCACGCCGGTGGAAAGTTCGGCGAAGGCGGCTACTCAGTCTCTGGCGGCCTGCACGGTGTTGGCTCATCTGTGGTTAATGCACTTTCCACAAAGCTATCTGCTGAAGTAAAACGCGATGGGTTTACCTGGCGCCAAGATTACCGACTTGGTGTTCCACAAGCGCCAGTTGCCAAAGGTGAAGCGACAACCGAGACCGGAACCACAATTGCGTTCTGGCCGTCGGAGGATATCTTTGAAACAACAGATTTCTCATTCGAAGTTCTCTCTACCCGTTTTCGCGAGATGGCATTTCTTAATCGCGGCCTTATTTTATCTCTGACAGATTTGCGCCCAGGCCATGTCGATGACAAGGGTGAACAAATTTTCGTGCGCTACCAATACCAGGGCGGAATCACTGACTTTGTAAAACACCTTAACTCCACCCGCGGTGAGCTCCATAAGACCGTCATCGCAATTGAGTCAGAGGATAAGAAGGCGCAGCTTTCTCTTGAAATTTCGATGCAGTGGAATAACGGCTTCTCAGAATCTGTCTACACCTTTGCCAACACAATTCACACCCATGAAGGTGGAACCCACGAAGAAGGTTTCCGCACAGCACTGACTTCAGTGGTTAATAAGTTCGCCGAAGAACAGGGACTTATTCGCAAGAAAGAAGATCGCCTTACTGGAGATGATGTTCGGGAAGGTCTTACTGCAATTGTCTCCATTAAATTAGGTGAGCCACAGTTTGAAGGACAGACAAAGACCAAACTCGGTAACACTTCCGCAAAATCATTTACCCAAAAAGTAGTTAATGAACGTTTGACGCAATGGTTTGAACAAAACCCACAAGAGGGTAAAGACATTATTCGTAAATCAATCGATGCCGCTTCTGCTCGCGTGGCGGCACGGAAAGCACGTGATTTAGCTCGTAACCGAAAGGGTTTGCTCGAAGGTCGTGGAATGCCCGGCAAGTTAGCTGATTGCCAGTGGACTGATCCTTCCAAGTGCGAGCTCTACATTGTCGAAGGTGACTCTGCTGGTGGCTCAACAAAGGGTGGCCGTGATTCACGTAACCAAGCAGTCTTGCCTATTCGCGGCAAGATTCTTAACGTTGAAAAGGCTCGCATTGATCGCGTGCTACAAAACAATGAGGTGCAATCTCTGATTACTGCACTCGGTACTGGAGTTCATGATGACTTTGATATCGAAAAGTTGCGCTATCACAAGATTATTTTGATGGCCGATGCTGACGTTGATGGCCAACATATTCGCACACTACTTCTTACTTTGTTATTTAGATTTATGCGCCCACTTATCGAAAATGGTTTTGTCTATCTTGCCCAACCTCCACTTTATAAACTCAAGTGGGGCGGCAAAGACCCTGTTGAATACGCATTTAGCGACAGAGAGCGTGATGGCATGATCAAGATTGGTCTAGATGCCGGCAAGCGTCTTCCGAAAGAAGATGGAATTCAGCGCTTCAAAGGACTCGGTGAAATGCCGGCAAAAGAGTTGTGGGATACCACTATGGACCCAGAGCATCGCGTCTTGATTCAGGTAACACTAGATGACGCAGCAGCTGCCGATGATTTGTTCTCTGTTCTTATGGGTGAAGATGTAGAACAGCGCCGCGCATTTATTCAGCGAAATGCTAAAGACGTTAGATTCTTGGATATCTAATGACAACGGAAGACATGACACCGGAAGAGGTAACTTTCGATCGCATCGAAAAAGTAGACCTGCAAGTTGAAATGGCGCGCAGCTATCTCGACTATGCCATGTCTGTCATTGTCGGGCGCGCACTTCCTGATGTAAGAGATGGTTTGAAACCAGTGCACCGCCGCGTTCTCTATGCGATGTTCGATGCTGGTTATCGCCCCGATAAGGGCTATTACAAATCTTCTCGTATCGTCGGTGATGTCATGGGTAATTATCACCCTCATGGTGACACCGCTATCTATGACACCGTTGTTCGTTTAGCTCAGTCCTGGTCACTTCGCTATCCATTGGTAGATGGCAATGGAAACTTCGGTTCACCCGGTAACGATCCGGCGGCTGCGATGCGTTATACCGAAGCGCGCTTGGCACCTCTTGCCATGGAGATGATGCGCGATATCGATGAAGATACCGTCAACTTCTCACCCAACTACGACGGACGATCACAAGAGCCTGATGTATTACCTGCACGTTTTCCCAACTTACTTGTTAATGGTTCTGCCGGTATTGCAGTTGGTATGGCAACAAATATCCCACCGCATAATCTTCGCGAAATCGGGGAAGCAGTTATTTACTCACTTGAACATCCAGATATGCCGGCCCCAGATCTACTTAACCATTTGCTTACTGTTGTGAAAGGCCCAGATTTCCCAACTAAAGCGCTAATTGTTGGCCGTGGCGGCATTGAAGATGCCTATCGCACTGGTCGTGGCTCAGTGACTATGCGGGCGGTAGTAAATGTGGAAGAGATTAATAAGCGCACCTGTTTAGTTGTCACTGAACTTCCTTATCAAGTGAACCCAGATAACTTGGCGCTAAAAATTGCCGAACTTGTCAAAGATGGAAAGATTAAGGGAATCGCAGATGTGCGCGATGAAGGTAACGAACGTTTAGGTCAGCGCCTTGTTATTGTTCTGCAGAGCTCGGCAATTCCAAAGGTGATTCTTAACAATTTATATAAGCAGACTCAACTTCAAGATACTTTCGGAGCCAATATGTTGGCACTTGTCGATGGCGTTCCACGCACCTTGCGCCTGGATGAATTCATCAAGTATTACATCGAGCATCAAGTTGAAGTCATTGTTCGCCGTACTAAATTCCGCTTAGTTGAAAAAGAGAAGCGCGCACATATTCTTAAGGGATATCTCAAAGCACTTGACGCCCTCGATGCCGTGATTGCACTCATTCGTGCCTCAAAAACCCCGGAAGAGGCACGCACAGGTTTGATGAAGTTACTTGATGTCGATGAGATTCAAGCAAATGCAATTCTTGATATGCAGTTGCGCCGGATTGCAGCACTTGAGCGCCAGAAGATTAACGATGAATACGAAGGCCTGATGGCTGACATCATTGAACTCAATGCAATCTTGGCATCGGAAAGTAAGCAGCGCGAGATCATTAAGAGCGAGCTCACTGAAGTGATTACTAAATATGGCGATGATCGCCGTACTCAAATTGTGGCAAGTGAAGGTGATTTCTCGGCTGAGGATCTAATTCCTGATAACAATGTCGTAGTAACCATCACCCGCGGTGGGTATTCCAAGCGCACTACCGCTGATCTCTATAAATCTCAGCGCAGAGGTGGGCGCGGCGTTAAAGGTGCGGCGCTGAAGCAAGATGATGTGGTTGACCATTTCTTTGTCGCCTCTACCCACGATTGGCTCTTGTTCTTTACCAACCAGGGCCGCGTATATCGGGCAAAGGTGCACGAGCTTCCTGATGCCGGTCGCGATGCCCGCGGACAACATGTGGCAAATCTGATGGCATTTAAGCCAGAGGAACAAATTGCACAAGTGCTTTCATTTAAAGATTACCACGCAGCTCCTTACTTAGTCCTTGCCACAAAAGGTGGTCTAGTTAAGAAGACCCCACTGACTGAATACGATTCACCTCGCACCGGTGGCCTCATTGCAATCTCATTAAAGCCTGGAGATGAAGTTGTTTCAGC